>NZ_JAUBQN010000068.1:0-15701 GCF_036701295.1 Microcoleus harperi Pol14_C6
ATATTGGTGCAATTTGGTACTTTGTGCATCATTACAATGCCTCTCTTCGCTCTTGACCATTACTATTCACCACTACCCATGACTAAAATTCAGTTTGAAGTGGCTCCGAAGCCGACAATCACCCAAAAGCAGCAGCAAGGGCAGACGGGATTTGTCGTCATTCCGACTAGTTGGGTGATTGAGCGGTCAAATGCGTGGGTAGAACGGTGTAAGAGTTTAGTCAAGAATTTCGACGGGACGCTGGAGAATGCGACGGCGTCCGCTCAATGTGTGTTTCATTCGGCTCATGTTCAAACGCTTAGCAAAGGAACGGTTGGCAATATCAAATGAATAGATCCCAAATAGGTTCTATAGACGTTCGCCAGTCTCACAGCGATCGCACTTTTTGATGTACCTAGTCTAAACTCGAATCTCAACGAATCGTACCTAAAATCCAAGTATAAGTAAAGGCGTTTACTCAAAAAAAATAGGCTAGCCATATTTCACAGCGCCTATCTCAATCCAAATTTTAATAGCTCCCCGCAACGCCGTCTTACCTCAGCTTTTGACCTGGTATTTTACCAGGTGGGTACCGTTGGCTCGGACTTAAAGTTTCTGGGTACAAGCCCAGTTTACTGCTGTCCAAACATCTTGATTCCCGAGAGTTAAGAGTTATAGATCAAAAAAACATTATTGGCAGTCACCAACGTCGCAGTAGAACCTTTATTTAATATATACCAACTAACCAGATTTTGGCAAGCTTCGAGCAATTTAACTTGCATACCAGATAGATTCAACGCTTTGAGCGATCGCCTGTGCTTGCGCTCGCCCCCGATCCACCTTGTCCGCGTCGATCGCAACTGTAACGTGACCGAGTTTGCGACCGGGACGCGATACTTTCTTACCATACCAATGTACAAAAGCACCATTGATTTGTGCCAGTTGTTTTCGTTTTGCTAAATAATCAGACTCAGCCGACTCGTAGCCGAGCAAGTTTACCATAACAGCGCCTGCACATTTCAGATCCGAATTACCTAAAGGCAGTTGACAAACTGCGCGCAAATGCTGTTCAAATTGTGAAGTTTCGCAGGCATCAATGGTAAAATGTCCCGAGTTGTGAGTGCGGGGTGCAATTTCATTGACTAACAGCTTATTATCGGCGGTTAAAAATAATTCAATGCCGAATACGCCGACAGCTTGCAAACTGTTGAGGAGAGTGCGGGCGATCGCACAAGCTTCAGTTTTCACATCTAAACTAATATCAGCGGGCGCAATCACCAGATGACAAACCTGATTTTGCTGTTGAGTTTCCACTATCGGATAAATCGCAATTTCGCCAGTTGCCGATCGAGCAGCAATCACTGCCAACTCGCGATCGAACGGCACAAACTCTTCCACCAGCAAAGACTGACCTTGGAGTTTAGCACGAATTGACTCCAAACTCCCCCGATCCTTAACAATAAAAGTACCTTGGCCGTCATAACCGTGGCGGCGAACTTTGACGACAAAGGGAAAGTCGATCGATCCAGCATCCGAGTCTGCTTCCATCTGCACGCTGTCGGAAACAGAAATTGCCGGAAAGTCGATCGCAACTTCCTTAAACAATTCCGGTGGCAAATCCGCGCTGCAATCCCATTCCCAAAACCTCGGAGTTGGCAAACCCAAACCTTGTAAATAACAGCGCTGAACGTACTTATCCAACAAAGGAGAAAGCGACGACAAACTCGGCTGAAATAACACACCTTGCTGTTCTAGCGGCCGCAAACCATCCAAATCCACAAACTCATTTTCAAAAGTAATAACATCGCAGCCAGCAGCCAATTGAGCCGTAGCCAAAACATCATCAACAGCAGCCAAAACAGCACCAGCAGCAACCGAAACTGCCGGGTCACTAGCATGGGGAGTTTGCACTACCAATTCAATACCTAGCGCCCTAGCAGCATCCCCCATCATCGAAGCTAGCTGGCCGCCGCCGACAACGCCCACCCGCTTAAATGTGGCAGACGAACTCGCAGCGGTTTGATTTGATTTCATGTGAGTAAAATTCCCCAGAGTCAACCTGCCTATCTTATCGCTATTTGCCCCCGGATGAATTACAGTAATTGAAGAGTTAAAAGTCAAAAAATAGTTTTAATTGCATCATTAAATCGATGCACAACCCAGAAAAATAGGGCCGCTAAAGTCTTTAATTATTGCACATTCTCAGCCGTTGGGAAACAGCGATCGCGCCCCACCCCTCCAGAAAAGTGCCACATCTAGCAATTCCCTAGCGCCAAGCATGGCATAATTGACAGCACTGCAAAAAGCAGATAGAAAGGTGCCAACACTGAAAATCAGAGATTCAGGGAACAAAATTTATAGGTGAGGATACTGTGAAAGTTTTAGTTGTGGGGAACGGAGGTCGCGAACACGCGATCGCAAAAAAACTGTTAGAATCTACGCGGATTAAACAAGTATTCTGCGTACCGGGCAACGGCGGCACAGCTACCACCCCAGGCTGTCAAAATCTGTCGCTCAACATCGACGACTTCCAAGGCATCGAACGCTTTGTGATGGTCAACAACATCGGATTAGTCATCGTCGGCCCCGAATTGCCCCTATCGCTAGGCATCGCCGACTATTTCCAACAGAAAAAACTCATGATTTTCGGGCCCACCAAAGCCGGTGCCCAAATTGAATCCAGCAAATCCTGGGCCAAAGAATTGATGCTCGAAGCAGGCATCCCAACACCCAAAGCTGCCGTATTTACAGACGCAGAAGCAGCCAAAGCATACGTTCTGGAACAAGGAACCCCAATAGTTATCAAAGCAGACGGACTCGCATCAGGCAAAGGAGTCACCGTTGCCACCACCGTCAAAATGGCTCACAGCGCCATCAACACCATTTTCCGAGGCGAATTCGGCACCGACAACATCCGAGTCGTCGTCGAAGAATTCTTAACAGGTCAAGAAGTCTCGATTCTCGCCCTCACCGACGGCATCACAGTGGAACCGTTGATCCCGGCCCAAGACCACAAAGCTATCGGCGAAGGCGACAAGGGAGCCAACACCGGGGGTATGGGAGCCTACGCGCCAGCCCCCATTGTCACCCCGGAACTCATGGAAAGGATTCAAGAAGAAATTCTCGAACCGACCCTTGCAGCACTGCAAAAACGCAAAATCGACTACCGGGGTGTACTCTACGCAGGTTTAATGATTACCCCCGACGGAGAACCCAAAGTCTTAGAATTCAACTGCCGTTTCGGAGATCCCGAAACTCAAGCGGTTTTGTCGCTGCTGGAAACTCCTTTGGAAGATTTGGTGCTCGCCTGCTGTCAGCAGCGTCTCGGTGAATATTCTATTCGCTGGAAGTCGGGGGCCTCTGTTTGCGTAGTTTTGGCTTCTGGGGGCTATCCTGGAAGTTATCAAAAAGGCAAAGTTATTACAGGTATCGAGGAAGCTGAAGCCAAAGGAGCAGAAGTGTTTCACGCCGGCACCCAGTTAAAGCAGCAGTTGGTGAGCGACGGCGGCCGGGTTTTAGGCGTCACTGCGACGGGAGAAACTTTGGAACAAGCTATTTCCAAGGCTTATGCAGCAGTTGATTGCATCCAATTTGAAGGCGTCTACTGCCGGCGAGACATCGGCCGCCGAGCCCTGGGCGATCGAAATTAGGAATTGCGACATCAGCCGCCATCCGAAAGCCAAGCAATCTCAATGTAGAAATGTAACAATGAAGTTTGGTATCTATGCGGTGGCGGTAGCGGACAAGTCCCAGCAGAAAATTCGATCGGGAGCCAACTGAATTGATCTTGCTTTTAATATTGAACTGGTGAACAGGTGAAATGCTGGCCATACTAAACAAAATCGGAGAAATTATTGCCCGCTGGTGGTCGGATTTTACCCTCCAGACCCGCCTGATGGCCGCTGCTACCCTCGTAGTGTCGTTAATTATGAGCGGCCTGACATTCTGGGCCGTCAATACTATCCAGCAAGACGCCCGACTTAACGATACTCGCTACGGCCGCGACCTCGGTCTGCTGTTGGCGGCGAATGTGGCGCCGCTGATTGCCAAAAACGATCGCTCCGAAGTCGCCCGCTTTTCCCGCCAATTTTACAGCAGCACTTCTAGCGTCCGCTATATGCTTTACGCCGACGAAGCGGGGGATATTTTCCTGGGCATACCCTTTTCAGAATCCGAGGTGGAAACTTCCCTGACGCTGCGCCGCCAAATCAAACTTCCCGATAATTTTATCGCCGATATTGAAGCGAGAAATTTAACTTCTTTGCCTTTGGTGCGGCAGCATTTGACGCCCGATGGAGAAGTTACCGATGTATTCGTAGCGTTAATTCATGAAGACAAATATTTGGGAGTTTTGGCGATCGGCATTAACCCAAATCCGGCAGCAGTTATCTCTTCCAATCTGACTAGGGATGTCACTTTAGCAGTATTTGTCACTATTTGGGTGATGGTAATTTTGGGAGCTGTATTTAATGCCCTGACAATTACTCAGCCGATCAAACAATTAGTCTTCGGGGTCAAAAACATTGCCAGCGGTAATTTTAAGCAGCGAGTTGACCTGCCTTTAGGGGGAGAATTGGGCGAGTTGATCGGCAGTTTTAATGAAATGGCCCAGAAACTCGAAAGCTATGAAGAACAAAATATTGAAGAGCTGACAGCGGAAAAAGCTAAGTTAGAAACTTTGGTTTCAACGATTGCTGATGGCGCGCTTTTATTAGACGCAAATTTGCAGGTGATTTTAGTTAATCCGACGGGGATGCGGATTTTTGGATGGGAAGGCAAAAAGGCGATCGGAGTAAATGTTCTGAACATTTTACCTTCGGAAGTGCAGCAGGAATTGGCTAGACCTTTGCAGGAAATAGCTGCCGGCGATCGCGAAGGCGGCGAATTTCGCATCTCTATGAGCGAACCACTTAATCGTACAATTCGGATTGTTTTAACTACTGTGATTCTGCACAAAGCGCCTGGTGCCGAACCGCTGTGCAGAAGCTGCATCCGCCATGAGGAAGATACCTGTACCGAGCCACAACGCCCGGTAGCTGTAGAGTGTACTTTCTACGAGCAAACCTCCAAACATCAAGGTTCCGGAAATTACCGAGAAAGTCTCAAAGGCATTGCAATGACAGTGCAGGACATTACTCGTGAAGTAGAACTCAATGAGGCTAAAAGCAATTTTATCAGCAATGTTTCTCACGAATTGAGAACACCTTTATTTAATATCAAATCTTTTATTGAGACTCTCCACGAGTACGGAGAAGACCTTCTAGAAAGCGAGCGCAGGGAATTCCTAGAAATTGCCAATCGAGAAACCGATCGCCTAACTCGTTTAGTTAACGACGTGTTAGACTTATCGCGACTGGAATCCTGCCGAGTTTATCACTTGGAGGCTGTTGACCTCCCGCAAGCTGTGGAACAAACCCTGCGGACTTATCAGTTAAATGCTAAGGATAAAGGCATTGAGTTAGAGCAAGAAGTTGACCCGTATTTGCCGCCTGCTTTGGGTCATTACGATTTGTTACTGCAAGTATTTGCAAATTTAGTAGGAAATGCCTTAAAATTTACTCAGTCCGGCGGCAAGGTGGCCATTCGAGCATATTTGCTAGAGCCGGAGGCGCCCACCCACAAAGACGGTCAATCCGTCAACCAAAACTTGTCACCGGATGCCAAACATTTTCCGGTAGTGCGGATCGAAATTTCTGATACTGGAATTGGCATAGATCCTGAAGACCAACAAGCAATCTTCGATCGCTTTTTCCGGGTAGAAAACCGAGTACACACTTTAGAAGGAACCGGATTAGGTCTTTCTATTGTCAGAAACATTATTGACAAGCACCACACTAAAATTAATTTAGTTAGCGAAGTTAATGTGGGTACGACTTTCTGGTTCGATTTGGCAGTTTATCAGCCGAAACAAACAGTAGATATGGAAAATTCTTGGCCAGTGGAAGCAACGGTGGAAAGTGAAACAATTGCAAGTCATATTAAATGATCCCATTTCCTTAACCTAAAACGCAATCAATTTTAAACCCCCAACTTCTTTAAGAAGTTGGGTATATGACTATTCTTTTTAAAGATTTTCCTAATAGACCTGACCAAAGGTTGACATCATCATTGTGGATTATCCTTAGCTGTTTTATCTAAGCTCAATTTTACCGATAAAACTACATACCAACACCAATAAGTACCAACCCCAAATAATCCCCCCTCCGTCAAATTAGTCATTAGCATAAATGTTAATAAATACAAAGGCAAACCTGACTCTGGAAAATTTCCTTTAACTAGGTACTTTATCCCTCTAAATATATTATTAAAAAATGACCCAATAAACAACAATAATCCGGCCCAACCCAGTTCGCAAAGTATATCAAGAAAACCATTGTGAGAGTGGGGTGGCACAAAACCAGTTTTAACTACTACAATTCCGTAAGCGGGATTTTCCAAGCCACGCCAAGACTGCCAAAATCCTCGCATTCCATAACCAAATATGGGATGATTTTGATTAATTCGATCAATAATTAAAGGCCAAAAATCGGTTCTACCGGTTAAAGTCATATCTTTTTTCAAACCATCCACAATAATAGCCTCTAAATTATTTAAAACCAAAATACTTATACCTATACTACCGACCAAAAACAAGATAAAGCAGAGAAAAGCCCATTTTACAGGTAATCTTTTTAAGAGGGCTAAATAACTCCACAAACTGATTAATACCACTGTCAAAATCCGACTAGCACCACTACAACCTTTTTGCAATCCTACTAAAGCTATTAAAATGATAAATAATGAGAAATATCGATACTTAGGCTTCTTAAAAGCATATAAAATCCATAAAGAAGCTGTATTAGCCATTTGAAAGGAAAAAGGGTTTTTATGACCTAAAACTCCTGTCCAACAACCGTCGGGTGCTGCATTTGTTTTCACAACTCCCCATAAAGCTAATAAACCAGTTAGCCATCTCAATAATCCATAAATTTCTAACCAACTATACACTTTCCCTACATAAATAGAAACCAGTGTTACTCCCCACATAGCACCAATAGCCCGGAAAGTAATTTCAGGAGTTGGTGACCACAATCCCGATAAAGTCATGATCAGTAAAAATAAGCCTAAAAAAATGTCTCCTGCTATCCATTTAATGCAGAGAGAAACTGTTTTCTGGGTAGTTTTTGTTAATCGGGGAAAAAGCATTAATATCATTGCCCCATAAATGGCAGTTTGAGCAATCATTGTTGGGGGTGTAGTGTCTAAGTTGTAGAAAACGTTAGGATGGAGTTTGGTAAAGGGCATGGCCGTGATACCTGACCCACCAGTCATGGTAAAAAAAAGTATCCCCACAAAAATCTTTTCTAATGTGGCAGCCAATTTCGGATGGCGTGCAGCTAAGATATAAATAGTTACAAAAACGATAAGCGTTAAACACAATAGCATCAACGCAAACATCGGCACTCTTAAAATATCTTTCATGGCTTTACCTCTATCATAAATTTTTTACTACCTATGAAATGGCTTACTCTCCCTGCTTTACAACTGCCACTGGTGGCGCTGGTACTCACTCTCTCCTACCCTCAAACCAACCTCGCTCAGTCGCCCGCCCGCGCAACAAGTATTAATACTGACTACTATCTAGGTGGTGGAGACAATATTAGAATTGATATCTACGATCTGCCCCAGCTTAGTGGGGAGTATCAAATTCCCGCTGGGGGAGCTATTCAAATCCCCATTATTGGTAGTATTTCCCTTCAAGGATTAACTTTAGAACAGGCAGCCCAAGTTATCACTAGAGCTTATGGCCGGGTTGTAAAAAGACCTTTAGTTACCATCAGCTTACAAGCTGCCCGCCCGCTTAATATTTGGTTATCGGGTGAAATAAGTCGTCCCGGCTCCTACTTATTGCCCTTAGCTAATGGAGGTGGAACTAGACCATCAATTCAGTTTCCCACGCTTCCTCAAGCTTTAGAAAAAGCTGGGGGTATTCGAGCTAGCGCTGATATTCGACGAGTAATTGTGCGGCGTCGGCTCACGGCTAACAAAGAAATAACTATCACTTATAATCTGTGGGATTATTTACAAACTGGTCAGACCAGCCAAGATATCACGTTGCGAGATGGAGATCAAATATTGGTTCCCCCTCAAGAAACAATTAACTTAGCAGAAACAAATCAACTTAGTGAATCTAATTTTTCTATACCAGCAGAGCAACCGCGTACTGTCTCAGTATTCGGAGAGGTGAAGCGTCCCGGTAGATATGTAGCCATTGGTGGTGATACCCAAAATGGTCAAAGAACCAACGGACAGCCGACAATTATTCGGGCTCTACAACTAGCTGGTGGAATCACATCAATCGCCGATATTCGCCAAATCCAGCTCCAACGTTATACTAGAAGTGGCAAACAACAAATTAGAACTATTAACCTCTGGCAATATTTGCAAGAACAAGATACCTCTCAAGATACTATACTACAAGAAGGGGATATCATCTTTGTGCCGACAGCGACGGCGATTGACCCTGGAGAAGTTTCTGTTCTAGCTACTGCTAGCTTTGCTCCGGGGACTGTGCAAGTAAGTGTTATCGGAGAAGTCAATACTCCGGGTGGACTCAAATTACCTCCTAATACTACCTTAAATCAAGCCATTATGAGTGCGGGGGGTTTCAGATCAAATCGCGCTAACTCTAAATATGTGGAACTGATTAGGCTGAATCCTAATGGCACTATATCGAGATCGCAAGTATCAATTAATTTGAATCAAGGAATCGACGCTCAAAGCAACCCACTGATTCAAGATAATGACATAATTATAGTGGCACGTTCGAGGACTGCTCTCTTGTTAGACAACATTAACACTGTTCTTTCACCAGTTAATAATATTATTGGTGGAATTCTAGTTCCCACCCGACTCATAGAGCTACTCAGACTATTCGGAAATTAGGAATTAAATAACATTTTTGCTATGGATAAAAAACTGTTGTCTTCCCTCAAAAATGATCTTAATGGTCAATATTTGTCTGTACCCTCCGCTAATTACCTAGCTAGTACCCCAGCAGAGGATGACCAAGTTCTTGATATGAATTGGGTACTGGCTGTCGTCAAACGTCGCCTTCTAGTGATGGGGATAGTAGCTGCTAGCATAGCTACTTTAAGCGGTAGTTTCGTGCTCAGGGCTGCCAAAAAATCTATTACTGAGTATGAAGGAAAATTTACAGTTTTAACAGAACCCATTACGGCTGACGATCGGCTATCAAAGCTCTTAGTCCAAGCTCAAAATAACAGTTTAGGCATAACAGACTTGAACAAAATTAAATCATCAGTGGAAGAAGGTTCTTCGGTGGATTATCAAAGTTTATCGCGGGTTTTAAAGAGCCCAGAAGTTTTACTACCATTAGTTAATAAATTGCAAACAAAGTATCCAAATTTTGACTATAAAAATCTCAATAACCGCTTGAGTATCCAACGTATTACTTTCTTGCGAGATGGGAAGCAGGGTGGTACTAAGCTCCTAGATATTAGCTACCGCGATCGAGACCCCAAACGCATCAAATATGTGCTAGATGAAACTGCCAAATATTACCTAGAATATATGGGTAAAGAGCGTTTAAAAGTTAGCAAACAAAGTAGTGATTTTATCGCTCGACAAATGCCACCACTCCAGCAGAGAGTAGATAAATTGCAACAAGAATTACAAATGTTAAGGATTCAGTATAACTTTAACCAACCAGAATTACGCAGCCGCAGCCTATCAGATCAGCTAGATATTTTAACTAATCGTCGCCTAGAAGTGCAAGGACAACTGGTAGAAAGTAGGCTTCAATATGAAAGCTACAAAAAAAGAGCGTTAACAGGCGATAATCGTTGGATTGTTGATATTAGCCCCAAATCTTATGAAAATTTAATTAGCAAAGTAAATGAAATAGAGTCGCAATTAGCTTTAAGCTCTACTCAATTTTATGAAAATAGCCTTCCCATTCAATCTTTGCGAGAAAAGCAGCAAAGTTTGCGTTATTTGATGAAAAAAGAAGCTGATACTGTCCTCTTGCAGATGCAGTCACAACTAAAACAGTTGGAAGCTCGCGAGCGATTGATAACTAATAGTCAAAATTTACTGCAAGCAAAAATCACTCAAATGCCCCAAGCTCAACATCGCTATGATGACATACAATTAAAACTAGAATTAGCTAAAGATACTCTCAAAATGTTCATGGAAAAACAAAAAACTTTACAACTAGATGCGGGTCAAATTGATGGATATTGGCAAATTATATCTAAACCACAGTTAGTCACAAACGAAAATGGTGATCTCAACCCAGTTACCCAAAAACAAACCCGCCGTCACCTAGCGATCGCACTCGTTATTAGCACTTTACTAGGCATTGCTATAGGTTTCCTAGTAGAAGTTTTAAATACTGTTTTCCATACTCCAGAAGAAATTAAATCCGCAACCAAACGCCCTCTTTTGGGAGTCATTCCGATCGCCAAAGCGATGAAAATTAAATCTCGTAGAGGTGAAAGGGTTTCCACTCAATTCACTAGCGTAAGTTCAAATACTAACAGTGCAAGCTTAAAACGAATAATAGTTTCAAATTACAAAGATTTTCCTGTAATCGAAGCATTTCACTACTTATACACAAATATTCAATTATTAAATGCGGAACACCCAATTAGTTCTTTAACCATCACTTCGACCATTAAAGGTGAGGGTAAGTCAACTGTAGCACTGTATTTAGCTAAAACTGCTTCTGCTGTTGGTAAACGAGTATTGTTAGTGGATGCTAATATGCGTTTGCCTCAACTGCACACATACCTTGGCTTATCAAATATCAAAGGTTTAAGTAATGTTTTAAGTTCGGATTTAAGTTTGAATGAGGCTATTCAGCGATTACCAGACGATGACAATCTTTTTGTCCTCACTGCAGGCACTATTCCCCCCGATCCAATTAAATTACTGTCTTCGAGAAAGATGCACTATTTAATGGAACAATTCCTAGCCTTATTTGATTTAGTCATTTACGATACGCCCCCTTTAATAGGTTTAGCAGACGGTCATTTACTCGCTTCTCAAACTGATGGTACAGTGCTGATAGTAAAACTAGAAAAAACAGATCGCGGTCTGGTAAACACAGCTTTAGAACAACTAAATGTAGCAGAATTTAAAGTATTGGGAGTAGTAGCTAATGGGGTTAAATAACGAACGCTAAAATGGAGTTAGGTAGCCAACACAAGAAGTAAGACTATTTTGAATTTTTGATTGGCGAGAGGTATTAATATCTTTTGCGGTGGCATTGGAATTATATATTTTGATCGAGAGTGCGAGCGTCCCCGCTCGCGAGATCGATTGCAAGCGGGGACGCTCGCACGCTCATAATTCCGATGCCACCGGATTTGATCTAACTTACTAGATAGGGGTTTGGAATGGCTCTCTAGGACTTACGGTGATATTTTTACCTAATCAGAAAAACAAGCTATAGCCTTTCTCAAAAAGATGAGGTATCCTGTTACTGACACTCACTCATGAGGGTCAAACAGATAAGCTCAGAGCAAAGGAACTATAATTACATGGTTCAGTAAAGCCTCGCCTGCGATACCACACATAATAGCATTTTTTTGAAAGCACGCGATGCTTGACTCACAACACCTTTACTTGTACCCAACTTCATACATTATTAAAAATGAAAGCTTATTCGATTGATTTTAGGCAAAAAATCCTTGATACTTATCATGCTGAACCCATTTCACACAAAGCAATAGCTAAGCGTTTTTATGTAGCGTTGAGCGTTTTACAAAAATTACTTAAACAATACGTCAAACAAAAAATATTACTCCGAGAACTGACCGATGTGGAGTCAAAGGCAAACTGAATGCAGAGCAACTACTCATGTTGGCGGAATTGGTTGAAGCTTCGGATGATGCAACTCTTGAAGAACTCCGTTATTTACTTTATGGGAGAATTGGATTTTCCGTTAGTAGAGCAACAATAGGAAGAATGATAAAACTCTTAGATATTACTGTCAAAAAGAACTCTTTTCCCTTCGGGTAAAGGCACAGAGCGATTTCAAATCCTGCGATGTGAGTTCTGGAAAACAATTAAAGAGATTAGTTTGAAAGACTTAATATTCATTTACGAATCGGCGGTTAATTTGGCAATGATTAGGCTATAGGCTAGGTCTTTAAAAGGTGAAAGGACCAAGGGGCAAAAACCAACCAAACGTGGCAAAAATGTCTCAATAATTGGAGCAAGGTCAGTTAATGAGATTTTGACATCGGTTAATCTAATAGGCGGAACTGATGCAATTACATTTGAAGCTTTTATTATCAGAAAACTTGTGCCAAAACTCTGGAAAGCGGTTTGTGTAGTGATGGATAATTGTCCCATTCACTTGGGAGAAGAAGTGAAAAAAGCGATTAAAAAAAAGGGTAAAATTAATATACTTATCACTTTCTTCACCAGATTTTTCACCAATTCAAAATCTGTGATCAAAACTTAAAATCATTCTCCGTTCTATCAAGACTACTAATTATCAAGAATTAGGAAAAGCCATAGAGTTTGCCTTTGGGCGGCGTTGCTTAATCAGGGTATGAAAAAGATAGGTTAAAAATCCCCAAGCTGTGTCGATACTGGTTTCTATGAGTGGCATATTTAGCCTTTCATACCGTAAATCAGCAACGCCTGCCTTTGGGCAAGTTACATCGTCAAATATTTTTAACTGGTTTACACACTGCTGTTATTGTACCTCATCTTTTTGATAAAGGCTATATCTCACTAACAACAGTTACTAAACTTTTTTTTCCTTTTCTCATACTTATCTCATCTATACTCACTCGCGAGTGATGAATCCCAACTGTTTTTTTTGAGAGGAATGGACATGAGTAAAAATACTTTTAATTTCGTCATAACTCAATCCTTCTTCTCGCCCAATTTATGATATGCTCGACTTTTGAACACGTGCATAAATATTTTGTTCGTATCCTTGAGTATGTTGTCTTTTTTTATCCAAAAATTCTAATGGTTCTATAGTGTAACGTTCATAACTAGGGCAGTAAAACTGCCGACGAGGCACTTGTCAATACACAGAACGACCGAAAACTGACAAATCTCTGGCTAATATAGATAGATTTTGATGAAGTTCTTCTGTATAATTATTACAGTGAGGACAAATGATTCCTGACGCTACAACACGAGCGTTGAAAGTAAATTTGTCCCTCAATTGGAGTACAAGTTTCAACCTTGAGTCTAGGCAAGTCTAATAAATAATCTAAATGAAAGCTCATCACATTAATTGTATTTATCGATCTATTTTACACCATAAACTCAGGAGAGCCTTTGGAGTTAGCCTATAGTTGGATTTTTGGGAAACTGGTCTAAGAAGTCGATGTACAATGCAAAATAAGTAAATCAAGCTAATTAAACGTAAAACGATCGCGCTCTTAGATCCCCGACTTCTTAAAGAAGTCGGAGTGGTAATTATATCAAGACTTAAGAAAGAGTCTTTCGAGCACGTTCCGATCGCTCTTCTGCCGTATCCATAACATCCGCCATTTTATCCACCATTTCCCCTGGATAATTTTCCAGTACCCGAGTAGAAAGCGAAATCCGGCCGCGACTTTCATCGAGGTCAACCACGATCGCTTTCAGGGGTTGACCGGGAGCAAACACCTTTCCAAGGTTATCAATATATTTTTGGCTAACTTGCTTGATGTGCAGCAAACCGCTAACTCCTTCCAAGTCCACAAACACGCCAAAAGGCTTGATGCTGCTGACTTTTCCTTCGACCAACTGACCAATTTGCAAATCCTTGAAGGCATTCGATTGAGTGGCCATTCGCTGGGAAAGTACGAGTTTTTCTCGTTCGCGATCGACCTCCAAAAAATTAACGCTCAAAGATTGACCGATCAGCGATTCTAGATTATCGCGTTCCACTAAGTGCGATCGGGGAATAAAACCACGCATTCCCTGAACATCTACTGTCACGCCGCCTTTATTCGCCCCTGAAACCCGCACCTGAAGAACTTTACCAGTTTCCTGCAATTCAATTAAATCTTCCCAAGCTTGCTGAATTTGTAACTGCCGCAGGGACAAGGTAACTTGGCCATCTGCATCTTGTTCGCGGATAATCAAAAAGTCTCGTTCCTCGTCCAGCGGAACCACTTCCGACAAATCCGTTACTGTTCTCAAAGCAGCCTCTTCGATCGGCAAAAAAGCCGAAGACTTGCCACCGATATCAACATACGCGCCGTTTGAGTCGTACTCGAACACTTTGCCGCGCACTACTTGTCCCTTCTGGAACTCGTAATTGTGCTGTTCGAGGGCTTTAGCAAAATCATCCATTGAAAAGGATGCTTTTGCGCTTTGAGAACCTGTAGATTTGGAATTCATGTCAGTTTAGTTGTCAGTTGTCAGTAATTTAGTTGCCAGTCGTCAGTAGAAAAAATTTTTCCACTCTCCCCATCTCCCTATCTCCCCATCTCCCACTCTCTAAGCTGGTTGAAGTTGCTGATGAAATAGCTGCTTCACCTGCAACCACGAGTCGGCTGCTGCCGTAGCGTCGTAACTGCCGCGGTGGTCGCAGAAGAAGCCGTGATCGGCATTGTAGCGGAAAATTTGGTGAGAAATACTGTGTTTTTGCAATTCTGCGGCGATTTGGTCAACTTGTTCTAAGGGAATGCTGGGGTCTTGAGTGCCAAAAAAGGCGTAGAGAGTGCCTTTAATGTCTGCTGTACGGGCGATCGTGGGGGTGCCGCCGGGGGTTTGGGTGGCGATACCGGCGCCGTAGAACGAGGCTGTAGCCTTGATCTCGGGCAAAGTAGCGGCGAGGTAGGCGACGTGTCCTCCAAAGCAGAAACCAATGCAGCCCAAACCTTCTGGTTTGACAGAGGGTAGAGTTTTGAGGTAATTGATGGTGGCTTGGATATCGCTGAGAAGTTCGGAAGCTGTGGTTTTTTCTTTGTATTCTCTGCCGATTTGGATGCTTTCGGGTGTGTAGCCGGTTTCAAAGCCGGGGGCTTGACGTTGGTAAATGGCTGGGGCGATCGCCACATATCCTTCTTTTGCTATTCTTTCAGTAACTTCGCGGATGTGCGAGTTGACGCCAAAGATTTCTTGAATTACGATAACTGCAGGAAATTGCCCTGGGGAGACTGGCTGGGCTAGATATGCAGCTATTTGCAAATCCCCGTTAGGAACCGTGATGTTTTTGGTGCTAATTTCGGCTTTTGTCATAGGGAGTTTTAAGGTAAATGCCACTCTACTGATTTTAAGTTGATTTGGGAAAATTTTAGGCAATTCGGCAATTATATTTTTCGGAACCGCGAAGCGCAAATAGCGCAAATATGGCAGGTAAAAATTCGCTATTTATTGAAGGTTGAGGTTGGGCTGAATAATTCGGGGTTCCTCATTCCTAGCAATTAAGGGAGATAAAACTTCGGTAAAATATAAGTTTCGATCAGTAGTTTGCTCAAGCATAGATTTTGATCGACCTAGGGTTGAGAACATTTTATCTTGCTGGTTCGTGAGATTTTTTAGATATAGCCTTTCTCATAAAGATGAGGTACAATAACAGGAGTGAGTAAACCAATTCCAAATATTTTTGCTCGGTAACTTCATTAAATGCACAGTCTATGCCTTTTAGTAACTGTTGATAATTAGTCGTCTTTATATAACAATACTCCGGACAGTTTTTAAATAGGGATGCTTACGCAATAAAGCACAGAAGCGAAAAAACTGAGTGCTATCTG
>NZ_JAUBQN010000069.1:0-15521 GCF_036701295.1 Microcoleus harperi Pol14_C6
CAAATCATTTCGCTATCTTCTTACAATTTCATTCTTGAGGCTTTATTCTATGCAGCTTCATATTAAATTGGTATAACGGTAAAATCAGTGTCGGTTAAATGCGATCGTAAACCAATCTGAAAGCAGAAAACTAGCAAAGAATTATCAGCCATGTCAAGAAAACTAGATTTTTTCAAAGTAGAAGTCGTCCCGCACGATCCAAATTGGCGCAGCGCCTTTGAAACAGAGTCGAAACTGATTGCACTTGCACTTAGGGACAATGTGGTTGCTATACATCACATTGGTAGCACAGCCATTCCACAAATTCATGCAAAGCCGATAATCGATATGTTAGTTCAGGTTAAAGATATTACTAAAATTGATGTACAGAGTTCAGAAATAAAGGCATTAGGTTATCAAGCAATGGGTGAGTTTGGGATATCCGGTCGTCGTTTTTTTCGCAAGGGTAATGAAGCAGGGATTAGAACACACCACCTTCACGGGTTTGAAGTTAACTCAGCGCAGATAGAGCGCCATTTAGCGTTTCGAGATTATATGATTTCCCATCCTGAGGACGCGCAGCAATACAGCGAACTCAAACGAGAACTCGCAAACAAATACCCTGATAATATTCAGGGGTACATGGACGGAAAAGATGGGTTCATTAAAGCAATGGATATGAAAGCGGCAAAGTGGCGAGCATCTCATTAAAATTATGATATTGGAAGTGGCAATTCTTGATGTTAAGCCTAATATGACGGGAGCAACATAACATATGAGTGATATCGGTATCACACACATCGCACTGCCCGTTTCCGATGTCGATCGCAGTATTGAATTCTACTCCATGTATGCTGGAATGCAGGTCATTCACCGCCGCATCGATGCAGAAGCAGGTGTTGCTGTGGTCTGGCTTGGGGACCGTACTCGCCCTTTTGTAATTGTTCTAATTCAAACAGACTCCGTACATCCCGTTCTGTCTCCCTTTGCACACCTCGGAGTAGGTTGCAAAAGCCGCGAATATATGGACGAACTCTGCGACAAAGCACGTCAAGAAGGCGTATTGCTTGAAGAACCAAAAGATTCTGGATATCCGATCGGCTACTGGGCTTTTTTGCGAGACCCGGACGGTCACACGCTGGAACTATCCTACGGGCAAGAAATCGGATTTACAGTGGAGGATGCTACTTGATGAAGAGCTGCGGCAGTGCTTGATCTCTTAGGATGGAAATTAAGCTGGGAAATACCTTAAAAAGCAATGGGGAATGGCAATGAGGCAAGTTGTAATTGTGGGAGCGGGGCCAACTGGTGCGGCACTTGCCTTGCTGCTGGTGAAACGAGGTATTGCTGTTACCTTGGTTGAGGCGGCAAAAGATGCCTACCGAGTGTTTCGCGGTGAAGGGTTAATGCCCAGCGGATTGGATGCGATCGCCCAAATGGGCTTATCCACTATGCTAGAAAGTGTTCCACACCGACAAATTGATGCCTGGGAGTTCGTTGTGGGCGATCGGCAACTATTTCGAGTTGATGAGCCAATGGGGTCAACTCGACCTTGTACGCTGGTATCGCAACCGCCTTTGCTAGAAACACTAATTTCAGAAGCTCAGTTGCATCCAGAGTTTGAATTTATCCCAAGTGTTCCCGTAAAAGATTTACTGTACAGCAACGATCGCATTGCGGGTGTAAAGCTAGGAGAGGGGCGAGAGATTCCTGCTGCACTTGTGATTGGTACAGATGGTAGAAACTCGGTTGTACGACAACGTGCAGAATTAGAGTTAGTAAAACAGCAGAATAGTATAGATGTTCTGTGGTTTAAACTTGCCGCTCATCCTCGGTTTGTGGCGGATAATGTATTTTATTCCATCCTGAATGGCGGTAGCGGATTTAGTGTCTTTCATGGGGCAGAATCAGGAAAACTTCATCTGGCTTGGGTGCTATCTGCCGATGACAAAACCGATCGGAAACACGCAGACTGGGCAGAAACTTTCGCATCGCTATCTCCTGCGTGGATGGCAGAACATTTCCGCAACTGTGCCGATACGATCGAATCTCCGATGCGATTATCTGTCGTGGTTGGTCGCTGTCCGCGCTGGCATCGACCAGGAATCATACTTTTGGGGGATGCTGCACATCCCATGTCTCCGGTTCGCGCTCAAGGAATTAACATGGCTTTGCGCGATGTAATTGTTGGCGCCAATCACCTTGTACCTTTATTGAAAGCAGGGGCTAATTGCGAGGATATTGACTTAGCATTATCGCGGATTCAGGCAGAACGCGAACCGGAAATTATTCGCGCCCAACAACTTCAAGCACAAGAAGCGTGGAAAGGCGAACAACTGCGAAAAAATGGATTATTGCGTTTGTTGATGATGCAAGCGGCTCCGTTTTTGGGTGAAAAAATTAAACAATTTTGGGTAAAAGGACAGTATGAATTGCGCCAAGGAGTAACGCAGGTAAAATTGCTTGTGTGAAAAGAGGAAATTAAAAATTAGGAGAAAATTGTATGCGATCGACAACTATCAAAGGACCGATCGGCACTATTCACATCATCGAAGCCAGTCCCCCTGTCGCCGCTGGGGAGTCGGAGTCGCTGCCGGTGGTGTTCGTGCACGGTATGGCGGTTTCCGCGAGTATCTGGGAGGCGCAGCTTGCCGGTGTCGCCCGTAGCCGACGCGCGATCGCCCTTGATATGCGGGGACACGGTGATTCCGCACCGCCGGAGGACGGCAACTATGCGCCCGCCTCCTGTGCAGCGGATGTTTTGGCGGTACTGGATGGGCTGGGACTCGATCGAGTGGCGATCGTCGGGCACAGTTTCGGTGCTTGTATTGCCCTCGCCACAGCAGCCAGCGCACCGCACCGCATCACGCAGTTGATCCTGGCAGACCCACCTGGAGATTTTACCAAGGTGCCTGCAGAAGTTTACGAGGCACGGATCGTCCCCTACCAGAGGGCTCTGGAGACGGAGGATTGGCGGGCTGCTGTGGAAACCAGCTTCAACGAGGCGCTGACAGGAAGCACGGCCGATACGCGCGATCGGATTCTCGCTTGGTTAGCGGCGACTCCACAGGATTGTCTGTCTGGAATGTCTCGCGGGATGTTTGCCTTTGATGCAGTTGATGCTCTCGATCGCTACCTAGCAGCCCCTGGAACACGGGCCCACGCCATTATTGCTCCCTCAAACACTTTTCCCTTCAGCCTCCACATCCTCCGTCCCACACTGACGACAACTACGATCGCCGATACCGGACACTGGCTGATGCTGGATGCGCCAGAGGCTTTTGCTAGGGCGATCGATATCTGTTTGGAAGGTGTTTAATATAGATTTGGACAAAATCTGTTAGTTTTACCACGATTCATCGAGGGTTAAGTTGTGGGGGTTTTTGAGGATGAAGGCGTTGTTGTCTTTGATTAAGTCACCGCTACAGAGAATCGGTAAGCGTTCTTGATAAGCTTTAATCGCCAGGATATAATCTTTGTCTGCGAGTGAAGTTTGAATTTTCCGCAATTTGTCAGCTACAAGGCCGAGGAGAGTAATTTTGCCACTTAATTTTTTGGTATTTGGGGTGTGAATTTGCATAACAATTCCCTGAATTATCGTGTTGGGAATGCGGGTAAGCAGTTCGCTTAAGATTTCTATTTTAGGGCGATTTTCGGCGTTTTCTAGGGTTTGGATTGCCTCGCGGATGCGGGCTGCATAATCTCCCAGGTTTTCCCGGTTAGGTAGCAATATTTCAAATTCTTCTGCATCGGCTGTTAGTTTGTGCCAAAGTGTGGCATTATCTAAGAAAGGTTGGTCTTCATGCCAGCCGTGAGTTTGTAAGTAATTTCTCAGTTGATTTAGCTCGATTGTTTCGAGAGTTTGGCTATCTTTTAAGGTGACTTTCATGGTTGAACTCCTTGGCTAATTCCCTCCATAATTGATTGAAGGGCGGCGACTGTAAATTGGTTGGTTCTGGGGATGGCGACGGTGACAGCGTTTGTGTTTTGTGTTTTTGGCTTTCCCCGCAGCGAGATCCAATATCCGCAGTTTCTGATGCAGAGTTCTGTTTCCGACTGGGTTAACCAGTCTTCGGGTGTTTCGGGGATTAAAACGACAACTAAAATTCGGGGAATGGCGAAGTTATCCATTCTTAAGTCGTCGTAGTTTTTGAGCTTGAGGGGGTAGCGGATGGAGTTATCGTCTTCGATATCTCTTCATGTAGATTTTAATTGCAATTCTAAGCGAGGTGCTCTAATGGGGCCTGTCCCGCCTTTGGCAGCTACTTCCCAGTCTACGCTGTCATCGTCTACGAATGGTTTGTAGAGGGAATAGCCGGCAACGGTGGTGACAGCTTGCAGGTAGATGTTGCTGAATTGTTCTTTTTGTTGGTTGATGTCCACTTCAATAGTTTTCGATTATTAGAGTTGCTCACTTGCATTCCTATTTCTTGATTAAAGGTTCCCAGATGCCTGCAAAATCTGCTTTATGTGTTCTCCTAAAACTTTTATTTCTTTTGCCTGAACAATGTATCCCAAGTGGATCATCAGATTTGTCAGACTAATAGGTTGTTGACTGGTAGGTATTGTTTGAATTACGATTTCTCCCTGCGCGGTCATGCAAGGGCCACTAAAAAGTACACCAAGTAAGAAAACTCTTGTGTATCCCGCAAATGTCCCTGACTTGGTGGTGAACATTCCTTCATTTACAATCAATACAGGTGAGCCAGAAGAACCAGGGAAACAGGCTGCATCAATTACAGTTGTGCTTCTTCCTTGAAAATCCACAGCCGGATGAGTTGCAGTAGTTCCTCTTCTAATAAGCGGTAAATTGTTAACCTCATCCCACAACCCGGTAGGATAGCCTATCATTAGCACTTCTTCCACTGCACTAAGTTCTTCAAGGTCAGCCTTAGATAAAATAGAACTATTGTCAATCGCGTAGTTAAATATAGATTTCCCCTGTATTTCAGCTTCACTCCGTAGAGGTTGAAATAGCATGGCACATAAATCTAGATTATTGTCAGGATGAGAAATCCAGCGGTTTTCAAAATCATCTAAACCCACAGTAAAGAAGTCGCCCGATGGCTGTGGTTCTTCTATAGTTTTATCTAATTCATGCAGTTGAAAACTCCCTGTTACAGCGCCAGCCACAACGTGCTTATTAGTTATTATTGCAGGTATATGTGTCTGCTCATCGACTAGAAAGTTGAAGAAAAAGCCAGTACCCGTGGCTTCCTCACCTGAAGACAATTGGACTGCTATCCGAACGGTACTGAAAAGGAGCTTTTCACTTATTGTTGTTGGTTTAATCATGTTAAAATTTTGACTAATTTTTCGGAGGCTTTCAGCTAGCTTCCCACTCTCCCATGTGATCATTACTCTTCAATTTCAATCTTCACAGAGTCTAGCTCAGCTTCCAACGGCTCAATCGTCGGCCAACTCCCCTGTAACTGCTCCGGCAAAGCCTCCGGCAATTGATAAGTCGAAACCCCGATGGGCTGATTCAGATACCGCAAAGCATATTAGACAATCCTATGCTTTTTATTTTTACACAAAATCATTCCACCAGTCGGCATATCATGCCGATGCTTCAGTAAATCATCCACCGCTGAAACATAAAAACTCATCTTCCCCGAAAACTCCGGTTTAAAGGCTTCTACGTTCAAATCAATAACCACAAAACACGACCAACATAAATGATAAAACAATAAATCAATATAAAAATATTTCCCTTCAACCTCCAGATACTGACTGCCCACAAAGGCAAATCCCACACGCAACTATAGCAAAAAATCGGGGATGCCATCGATTAAAGCTTTTTCTAATTCTCGCTATTGCGCTTCTAGGCATAAAAAGTACGGCCCGCACTTGATATTGCACAATACGTGCCTTAAGTTATCGCAAAAAATCATGATAATCTTCAGCAATTGACGAACTATCCGCCAGAACCCACCCTCTGCCGATTTTCCCGAATCATCGCCTCTAACTTGGCACTCTCGGCAAATTGCCTCTCCAACTTCGCCGTCTAATGCAGCATCTTCTCGTCCAAACCCTCCTCCTCCAATGCCTCCGCCCCCACATACCTCTGAGGAGTTAAAACCTAACACTTACCGTTTTGCTTTTTTTGTTGCCTTTTGACTCCGCAGAAGTGTTACAACTCTTCTGGAAAGTACATTTGCAGCAAATCTGCCCCGCCCTAACCCAACTGGCCTAACTTCTCCAGAACTTAGGTAAAAAGCACCTAAAGTATGATGCGAAACTCGGGCAAAACTCTTACTCTATAAATCCATCGGGCATTAAACCGATATCCACAACCGCCAAGATTTAGTGCCAAAAATTAAATCTTTCCGGCGAAAACTTGCTATTTACTGAATAAGACTTTAAAATCCAGCTATGTAAATCAAACTCTCAATGAGCAGCCCTGCAAGCACAAACCCGAAAGGGGTCGCAAGTGCGAAAAAGCAGCAAAAGCTACCTTTTTTAAGTCTTTCAACAGCAAAGCATTGGCAGAAAAACCCAGGGATCGACGGTTGGCATCTTGGAACGAATGCTTTGCTCGCAATACTACAAATGTATCAAAACTTGTCAGCCAAATTTAGTCCTAACAGATGCCTAGCTGTAACTCTTGCTGCGTAAGGTTTCAGTTTCTAATTAGGCTCGTTTTATTGTCTTTAACTACTTGAGTGAGGATTTGCTCGCATGGTTTCGATTTCTACAACTCAATCCGATCGGCTACCTTTGTCTTCGCCAACCGTAACGGCTGCAACCCAAAGCACCGTGGCTGCAGCAACTGGGGTCTGCGTGACGGTTCACGGTCACTTTTACCAGCCACCCCGGGAAAATCCTTACCTGGACGCGATCGAACGCCAAGCCAGCGCCTCTCCCGCCCACGACTGGAACGAACGCATTGACATCGAGTGCTACCGGCCGAACGCCTTTGCCCGCATACTCAACGATCGCGGCGAAGTCACGGGGATCGTCAACAACTACGAGTATATGAGCTTCAACATCGGGCCGACCCTGATGAGCTGGCTCGAACGCTATGACCCGGAAGTCTACCAGCGGATTCTGGAAGCCGATCGCAAAAGCTGTCAGCGCCTCAACGGTCACGGCAACGCGATCGCCCAAGTCTACAATCACATCATCATGCCGCTGGCTAACGAGCGAGACAAATACACCCAAATTCGCTGGGGGATCGCTGATTTTCGCTCCCGGTTCGGTCGCGAGCCCGAAGGAATGTGGCTCGCCGAAACCGCCGTAGACTACGCCACCCTCGAAGTTTTAGTGGCTGAAGGCATCCGCTTCATTGTCTTAGCCCCCTCCCAAGCCGAACGCTGCCGCCCGCTAATCGGGCAAAACCACGAAGGGGAACCAGCCGAAAATTCCGAATGGCACGAAGTCGGCGGCGGTCAAATCGATCCGACTCGCCCGTACCGCTGCTATTTGAAACCAGAAATGCGGTTGATGGCTGACCAACTCTCGCCGCTGAGCACTCACTATTTTGGCCGCCAGCACTCCCAAAATTCTGCTACCCCACCTGCCAACACTCCCTACATTGATATCTTTTTTTACGACGGCCCGATCTCGCGGGATATGGGCTTTAATGACGTTCTCAGCAGCAGCCACCACTTGGCCGGGCGCTTGGGTCAAGCAGTACGGGGAGACCACCGACCGGCTCAATTAATCTGCGTGGCGACGGACGGCGAAACTTTCGGCCACCACAAACACAGTACCGAAAAATGCCTCGCCTACGCCTTCACAGAAGAGTTTCCCCGCCGAGGCTGGACGGTGACGAATTTTGCTCATTATTTAAGTCAAAATCCCAGCGCTTGGGAAGTGGAACTCAAACCCGTGACGGCCTGGAGTTGCTCTCACGGGGTCGATCGCTGGCAAGATGATTGCGGCTGCGGTGGCGGCGGCGAGTGGAACCAAAAATGGCGCCGCCCTTTGCGGGATACTCTCAACTGGCTGCGCGATCGACTGATTCCGATTTACGAAGAAGCAGGGCGCAAGCTGTTGTGCGATCCCTGGAAAGCCAGAGATGAATATATTGAGGTCATCCGGGATCGATCGCCCACTAATGTTGACAGTTTCCTCCAACGCCATCAAGTGCGCCAACTCGATGCCTCCGAACAGGTGGACGCCCTGCGACTGCTGGAAATGCAGCGCCACGCCCTGTTAATGTTCACTAGCTGCGGCTGGTTTTTTGAAGAAATCTCGCGGCCCGAAGGCGTGCAAATTCTGCGCTACGCGGCCCGGGCGCTGGAATTGGCGGGGGAAGTTACCGGCATCCAGCTAGAAAAGGATTTTGTCGCTCAACTAGCCCTCGTACCCAGCAACGTTGACTGTTTTAAAACAGGGGCCGAAGTTTACCGCCAACTGGTGGTGACAGCCCAAATTAGTCTCCGACAAGTGGCGGCCCACTACGCGATCAGTTCTCTGTTTGCCAAATTTCCCCGCGAAGAGCGAGTTTACTGCTATCAGGCCGAGCAGCAAGATTTCCAAATTCAGCGCATGGGCTCGATGACTCTGGCTGTGGGTCAATTGCAGTTAACCTCGGAAATTACGCGGGAAACAGAGGTTTTTGTGTTTGCTGCGTTGCACCTCGGCGGCTGGGACTTCCACTGCTGCATTCAGCCTTTTGGCAGCCGCCGGTCTTACACTATGCTCAAAGAGCGGTTGTTTGGAGTTATGCAAGAAGCTTCGGCGGCCCACGCCATTCTGGAAATGGTGCGGCTGTTTGGGGATCAGTCCTTTAGCTTGCGGGATTTATTCGCTGAGGAACGCCACCGGATCGTGCAGTTGCTGAGTCAGGAAAATTTGACTCGCTTGGATCAGCTTTACACTCAGGTTTACCGCGAAAATTACGGGGTGATGATGGCGTTCCACCGCGACGAGTTGCAGGTGCCGGTAGAGTTGCAGGTGGCTGCTGAGGTGGCTTTGGGACACCGCTGTTTGACGGCGGCCAAGGCCCTGGAAGTGGAAACGGAGGATGTGGAAACGCTGCTGGCCGAAATTGAGGCGATCGCCACTGAAAGCGGCCATCTCCGCTGTCGGTTGAACGTTCCCGAAGTCAAGGAAATTTTGGAAAAGATGGTTTGGCGATCGCTTGACGCGCTGCTGCAACCAGGATCGGGCGCGGAGGCTCGCTCGCCTGTCAATTTAGAAGCTGATATCCGCACGATCGAGCGTTTGATTGCGGTGGGCGATCGGCTGAGTCTGGGTTTGTGTCTGGACAAATCGCAGGAACTGTATTTCGATTCTCTGTACAGTCAAATTGTGCCTCTGTGTTTGGGCTGGCTGCAACTGCAAGATGCCTCGGCGGGCGACAGTGTGGTCGCTGCCGTTGCCTTGGGGATTGCAGGTTCCGGCGTCGGCTGGGACTTGTCTTCGATCCGACAGTTGCTGGAGTTGGGTCAAACCTTGGCCGTTGATGTTGAGTGTTGGTTAAATCAGTTAAGTAAATAGTTTCCCGATTAGCCAAATCAATTCCCGCCCTTGAGAATCCGCCCGATCGAGATTTAAAGCTCGATCGGGCCTGCGGGTTCAAGCGAGAATGGATCGACATTTCGGCTGAGGTGGATCGCGGCTGGGGATCGAAGCAGCGACAGGGAACCGCCAACTTTGTTTAAGTTTTCGCTCTACTTGTGGGAAGATAAGAAGACTGTCGGCAAAGCCTACAAGTGTTAAGCACCCGTAGGCTTTGCAGAGTTTTGAAGAGAGAACACTAAATATAAGTCTATGAAAGTTGGCGATCGCGTTTGCATTAAAAACTCTGTTGTTGTCTACCACCACCCTGAAAATCGCAGTAAACCATTTGATATTAAGGGTATGGAAGGAGAAGTCGTGGCGATCGTTCACGAATGGCACGGCCGACCTGTCAGTGCTAATTGGCCGATTTTAGTACAATTTGACAAAAAATTTCGAGCTCACCTGAAAGAGGATGAGGTCGAATTGATCTCTTCGGAAGTCTAGCTGTCTCAAAAGTTGAAGCCGGAGCCCAAAGACAATATCAAATCCCGTCAGTCGATTTTAAATTTTAGATTTTAGATTTTAGATTTACTCCAAAGATGAATCTGGAAGGCTGAAATAGTGTCTAAAATTTTGCGCTGATCGATCCTCCTGTAGGAAAGCAAGTATCCGTTTTTGGGCGGGGACCCTATAACTGTTGTAGAGTTTGTAGTGAGGAGTTCAGTTTTTTCTGTAGCTTTTAGTCGCTCGGCGGGACTAAAGCCCTTACTACAAACCACCTTTTTTGTTGACTCCTTAATTTTTCGACCGTCCCCGGCTGAACCAGCCGAAGATATTCAAATCTCCCTGCATTTTCTGCAATTCCTGCTGATGCTGCTTGGCTGTAGCGTAATACCACTGGCAGTGAAGTTCTAGTTCTTGACGGTACTTAATTTCATCGTAAAACTCGCGGACAATTTGGTGTCTCTGAAAAATTTCGGCCGCGGGAGTCGGTTCTGGGGCAATGTTTTGCAACTCGTGGGGCAGCATGATTGTTTGGGGGCGAGTGTGGCTAATATTTGCTGTAATGACTTTAAGCTAACACACTGAATCAATTTTGGATTTGGGAAGTGACTTAACGGTTGAGACTACTTAAATTCTTTCATCCAAAATCCCAAATCTAAAATTCTGTTAAAGCCATCCCCGCAGCCGATAAACGATTAAGCCGATGTATTCTTTCAAAGCTTTAGTTGACTGGTTTAACTGATAGGTATCCGGCAATAAATCTAAGGCGACTGCTTGCCAATTGCTTTCGGATGCTGCGAGATCCTGCTGCGTTATCTGGAAGTCTGTTGGTGCGGCAATTGCTTTTATTCCCTGACGCTGGAAAATTAAGAGCGATCGAGTCATGTGCATCGCCGATGTCACTAGCAAAACCGGCCCTTTTATAGCTTTAGTATCTAAAATTTTCCGCACGTTGACGGCATTTTGATAAGTGTTGTGTGAATCGGGGTCTTGCAGAATTGCTGATGTCGGCACACCCATTGTTTGGGCAATTTCTGCCATGTCTGCCGATTCGGGAGCCCCGCCGCCTTTCCAATCTACTCTACCGCCGCTGAGAATTAGCAGGGAAGCTTTGCCTTGCTTGTAAAGTCGGGAACCGTAGATTATTCGATCGCCCGCTTCCGCTAATTCTACCCAAGGGCGGGGAGGTAAAGCTGCTTTGACACCGCCGCCCAAGACGATAATCGCTTCAGCTTGGGGGAGTTCAGCCGTTGGTAAGTTTTGCCATTCGAGCGATCGAACTAACGATTTTGAAACCCAACCGCTACTTCCGAGCAGTAAAATAATTAGAGCCGCAGCAATTGGAGCCGCGGCCCATTTGGGACGCTTCCAAAGTGTGATTAAAGCTGCCATCATTAACAGGCAACTCAACCCCAAAGGATAAATAAACAGCGGCAGGAGTTTCGATAGAAATACAAACATTAAGCAAGTAATTCAAATTGCTCGTTAGCGGTAATGGGTAATGGGAAATGAAAGATCGTTAGTCGCTAATCTGTAATTAGTAATTTAACTGGCGGGAGTAATTAATTTTTAGTATAGAGTTGTGAATTATGAACTCTTTAACTTAAAGCTTACAACTCAATACTCAAAACTCTTTTCGGTGCTAGCGACGATCTTCTGGTCCAGATAACCAGCCAAACAATGTAGCTGCATCACCCCTAGAGGTTTTGCTATATTTATGGCCCTCCCTTTGCACTACTTCTTTGTTGAGGATAGCATCCGAGGTTTTGTCCTTGGAATTCATATTCGGGTTGAGTAGTAATTCGTTGTGCCACCAAGCGACAATTAAACCTGCTGCCACGCCACCGATGACACCAAGGCCCAGACTCAGGGGCAGCGTACATCCTACTAAGCGAAACCCAACCGTAAACAACACAAACCATATCAGCGCGGGGCTAAACCCCTTGGAGTCTCCAGTAAATTTTGGCATGAGCTGTAAGTTTTGTTTTTAATAATACAGAAAGATATTGACAATATTAGCAGATAAGTAAGATTGCCAAGGGCGATCACTCTGCAACTACTCCCCACAAATCACGTTTAATTGTACCTCTACCTCTTGCGCGGTATCTACAATCTTTACAGAAATTTGCTCTAATTCTGTAAAAGGTTCAAAAGCTGCTTGCTGCGAACTCAATAGTTCGGCTGTCGCGTCGGCAATATCGCCCCTGCGCTGTTGCAGTCGTTCTCGCAATACTTCAATTGGTGCGGTGCAGTAAATGATTTGCAGGGGCAACTCGTGGGATTGAGCCCGATTAATTGCATCGGTTCTCGATTTTTGGCGATCGAACTTTGCATCTAAAATAACATCCCAACCTCTGTCAGCCAGAATTATCCCCAACTCTAACAATCTACCATAAGTCTGCGCGGTCATTTCATGCGAGTACAAATCTTCCCCCCCGCGTTCATTTAAAGAAATTCCGCCTAAATGTTTGCGAACAGCATCGGATCGAATGTGAATTGCCCCTGTGCGGCGAGCTAAATATCGAGCTGCTGTACTCTTGCCAGAACCCGACAAACCCGACATCAAAGTTAACTTGCCTTGGCGCGGTTGCGTGTATTGCCAAGCCAGTTTATAGTAATGAGCTGCTGTCTGTGAAATCTCTGCTTTTTGGGCAGTTGAAATAGCGGTATCGTCCAACATTAACGAAGTTACTTTCGCTCTAACATAAGCTTGACGGCTCAAATACAAAGGCAACATTTGCAGTCCTTCCCAATCTCCTGTTTGTTCGATGTAAGTATTGAGAAAAGCATTGCCCAAGTCTCTGCGCCCCCGCGATTCCAAATCCATTACTGTAAAAGCTACATCGTACATGACATCAACAAAGCGAAAAGGCTCGTTAAATTCAATGCAGTCAAACAGCAATATTTTATCTTGCCAGAATGCTAGATTCCGCAAATGCAAATCTCCGTGGCACTCGCGAATTTTATCATTGGCAATCCGCAGGTTAAATAACTCTTGATTGGTCGCCAAAAACGCATCAGTATAATGTTTAGTTTCCTGATATTGTCTCTGAGTCTGCGGCCCGCCGATATATTTTTGCGAAATCCGGTAATTGTTATCTATTGCTGTGCGAATCTGACTGACTTCGCCAAATGTCCGAATATAGCTATTACTAATTGCCCTGCTGTGAAAGTTGGCAACTTCGCGCCCTAAGTCTGCCATAAGTTGCTCTGTTAACAGTCCGCGTTCCAACAAACTAAGCAACAGCGCATCTTGAGGAAACTCCCGCATTTTCAGCACATATTCTACAGCATTTTCTGTAGATTTTAGTGCGGGCAAGTGGCTGCCAAATTGAAACGAGTCCCCTATTTTAATAATGGGCAAAACTTCTAGATAAATTTCCGGTGCAGTGCGTCGGTTCATCAGCAATTCTTGGGTGCAGAAATGCTGCCGTTTCTCCAAGGTTGAATAGTCTAAAAAACCAAAATTGACGGGTTTCTTGATTTTGTAAGTATAATCTCCTGTCAGCAAAACAAAGGAAGCATGAGTCTGAATTAGCTGCACTGGTTCTGTCACCCTGTGCGGGTAAAAACCGGGATGCAACATTTGCTGAATCAGAGGTGGGAGATAAGTCATAGCGATTTTAGATTTTGGATTTGAGATTTTAGATTTGGAATTGTGGATTTTGAATTTTAGATTTTAAGTTGGGGACTTTAGATTGGGAATGGGGATGTTGACTTTAATCCGATTTATTATAGAGTTGATAGTTAGTGTAAAAAAAAGCAGCGATGACAGAAAACAATCAAGATTCCCGCTCCGTGGATGTGTTTGGCGTGGGAAATGCCCTGGTAGACATCCTAGCATTGGTAGAAGATGAATTTGTACTCGCTCACGGGCTGAATCGCGGCGGGATGACGCTGATGAATTCGGAAACGCAGGGGGGTATTTTGCACGATTTAGAGCACAATTCGCTGCAAATGCGATCGGGAGGTTCGGCGGCAAATACAATGATTGGTTTGGCTCAGAGTGGCGGTAAAGCTTATTATTCGGGGAAGGTTGCTAAGGATACTAACGGCGAATTTTACCGCCAAGATTTGCTGGCGGCGGGGATTGATTTTAACGTGCATCCTGCTGCTGACTCGAACGGGCCTACGGGTACTTGTGTTGTGCTGACTACGCCGGATGCGGAACGCACGATGTGTACTAATCTGGGGGTTTCTACTACTCTGGCTGCGACTGATATTGATGTCGATCGCCTGAGTCACTGCAAGTACAGTTATGTTGAGGGCTATCTTTGGGATGCTCCCGATCCGAGAAAGGCTAGCATTGAGACGATGGAACAGTCTAAGCGTCTGGGCGTGAAGGTGGCTTTTACTTTTTCGGATGGCTTTTTAGTCGATCGCTTTGCTGATGATTTTCACAAGGTGGTTTCGGAATATTGCGATGTAATTTTTTGCAATGCTGATGAAGTTCGGAGCTTTTTTAAGGAGGAATCTCTGGAAGAGTGCGCTCGGAAAATGAGCGAGATTTCAGATTTGGCTTTTATCACTAATGGGGATAAAGGCTGCATGGTGGTGGAGAACAAACAGATTGTTGATGTGGCTGGATTTCCGGTAAAGGCGATCGATACTGTGGGTGCTGGCGATGCTTTTGCTGGCGGTGTTTTGTTTGGAATTACTAACGGTTTGAGTTCTGTACAAGCGGCTCGCTGGGGCAATTTCTTGGCTTCTAGGGTGGTGCAGATTCACGGGCCTCGGCTTGAGGGTTCTCAGGCTCATCTTTTGAGTGAGGTGATTTCTGGTTAGGATTTGAAAGGGGCGATCGCACTTTTTGTCGTAAGGGCGATCGCTCTTTTTAGCAACTGCAGATGAAGGCAGATGAACGGGGATGAACGCAGATGCAGCAAGGGCGAGCGCACTTTTTGTCGTAAGGGCGAGCGCACTTTTTGTCGTAAGGGCGATCGCACTTCTTAATATTGCTGTGACTGAACTATTGGGCGACTTTCCTACAACATTCCTATCTGGGTGATTGGGTCGTTCAAGGGTATACTGAACGAGGAACTTTTCACAATATCGGACGGCGTGTTGATGACGACACCAAAGATATTTGTATATACACCAAAAATTTGACTGGTTTCTGTGTACTGAATAATGGTGTCAGCAATACCATCTTGATTCACATCAGCAGGAGTGAAGGTGAGAATGTCTATAGGCACGCCTCCATTGATACCAATGCGATCGCCCTCGCTAGCATTGAAGTCAATTAACCAATCACCAGTAGCAGGATTAGTTTCTTCTGTACCTGTGTCTGTTCTCAGGATAAAAATATCGCTTCCACCTCCACCAGTCAAGCGATCCGTTCCTCTTTCACCGATTAAGATATCTTCTCCATCATCGCCAAATATCTGATCGTTGCCTTTTCCTCCCCTCACTAAATCATCTCCAACCCCTCCTGAGACGAAATCATTACCTTTATTGCCAGCGAGAATGTCGTTAGCATTCTCTCCTAAAATGCGAGCGCCACCTTTTCTGGAGTTTAGACTAACAAGGGAAAGAAAAGGGAGCCTGTGATTGGCACAGGCTCCCTAAAGGCAGAAAATTGAGAA
>NZ_JAUBQN010000070.1:0-15384 GCF_036701295.1 Microcoleus harperi Pol14_C6
CGTGCTTGGATGGCTCCTACGGACCAACCCCACGAAAACTTCATCTTCCCTGAAGAAGTTCTGCCTCGCGGTAACGCACTTTAAAAAAATCAGGATTTGGATTTCAGATTAATTTAATTTTTTTAAACTAATCTGAAATCCAAATCCCTATTCCCCGGCGCAGGCGCGGTTCTCCCGTGCCCTACTAGGGAACAAAAAAACCCAAAATCCAAAATCTAAAATCGTTGGAGGTTCTACCGGGTGGTAACGCTCTCTAATTCCTACGCAAGCGGTCGCGACCAAGAATCCTCCGGGTTCGCTTGGTGGTCTGGCAACGCTCGTTTGATCAATCTCTCCGGCAAACTGCTGGGCGCCCACGTCGCTCACTCTGGCTTGATCGTTTTCTGGGCCGGTGCAATGACTTTGTTTGAAGTCGCTCACTTTATCCCAGAAAAGCCCATGTACGAACAGGGCTTAATCTTGATGCCCCACATCGCTACTTTGGGTTGGGGCGTCGGCCCCGGCGGTGAAGTTACGGATATCTTCCCGTTCTTCGTAGTCGGCGTTCTTCACTTGATTTCATCTGCTGTTCTCGGTTTGGGCGGCATTTATCACGCCGTTCGCGGCCCAGAAGTTCTCGAAGAATACTCTTCGTTCTTCGGCTACGACTGGAAAGATAAGAACCAGATGACCAATATCATCGGCTACCACCTGATTCTGTTGGGATGCGGCGCTCTGCTGCTGGTAGCTAAGGCCATGTTCTTCGGCGGTGTCTATGACACTTGGGCTCCGGGCGGCGGTGACGTGCGTATTATCACGAACCCCACTCTGAATCCGGCTGTGATTTTTGGCTACTTGGTACGCTCTCCTTTTGGTGGCGAAGGCTGGATTGTCAGCGTCAACAACATGGAAGACATTATCGGCGGTCACATCTGGCTCGGCCTGATTTGTATCGCTGGCGGTGTTTGGCACATTTTGACCAAGCCTTTCGGTTGGGCTCGCCGCGCCTTAATCTGGTCTGGCGAAGCTTACCTGTCTTACAGCTTGGGCGCTTTGTCCCTGATGGGCTTCATCGCTTGCTGCTTTGTCTGGTTCAACAACACTGCTTACCCCAGCGAATTCTACGGTCCGACAGGCCCGGAAGCTTCTCAAGCGCAAGCTTTGACCTTCCTGATCCGCGACCAACGCTTGGGTGCTAACGTCGGTTCTGCACAAGGCCCCACCGGTCTGGGTAAATACCTGATGCGCTCTCCTACTGGCGAAATCATTTTCGGTGGTGAAACGATGCGTTTCTGGGATTTCCAAGGCCCTTGGTTGGAACCATTGCGCGGTACTAACGGTTTGGACTTGAACAAAATCAAGAATGACATTCAGCCTTGGCAAGCTCGCCGCGCGGCTGAGTACATGACTCACGCTCCTCTTGGTTCTTTGAACTCTGTGGGCGGTGTGGCGACTGAAGTTAACTCGTTTAACTTCACTTCTCCTCGTTCTTGGCTGTCCTGTTTCCACTTTGTGATGGGTTTCTTCTTCTTGGTCGGCCACTTGTGGCACGCTGGTCGCGCTCGCGCGGCTGTCGCTGGCTTTGAGAAGGGTATCGATCGCGAAAATGAAGCGGTACTTTCTATGCCAGACTTAGACTAATCGATCGAATTTATTTCTGATTTGAGTGTCTAGTTGAAAAAGGCTCCTGCTTAACGCAGGAGCTTTTTTTGATCTGATAATCTCTAAAAAAGCAGCGGATTGTCGATCGACAGTTCTCCGAGCCCCCTACCAGCAGATACAATCCTAGACGTAGAAACCCGGTTTGTGAGTTAATCTGTTTAACTCCATGCTGTTTCTTTCCGTCAGCTCGTTCCTCAGCGAGCTTTTGCATCCAGGACGGAGATATTGCGGTGCGACCTTCATCGGTGGCGGTGAATGACTCTACAAGTCTTGAACATTGACAATTTTAATCCGTTGGGGTAAAGAGCTTGCAAGGCAGGGTCTACAAAGTTTATATTTAAAGTACAAAAGTTTTAATCCCACACAATTAAAAGTGGTAATTTGAAGGCAGATCGCTACAGGTGCACAACTAATCGACCATTGCCCTCAGGATATTTATATTTTATTAAATGGCTGTGCTTGCCGATTTTTTTAACAAGCACAAAACTTTTGGGCCGCTTACTGTTATTGCTAGGAAAGTAAAAGATTAATAATGGACTCATTAAAGATCGAAAATGTCAAGGTGAGGTTCGATCGAGAAAATTTGCTCGAACGCATCGCCAACCGCATTCGCCGCTCTCTAGAACTCCCCGAAATTCTGAGTGCAACAGCAGCGGAAGTTCAATCCTTTTTGGGAACAGACAGAGTAAAAATCTACAAATTTCATAGCGACGGTAGCGGTGAAGTGATTGCCGAATCAATTAACGGCAACCGCTTGCCCTCCCTATTGGGCCTCCATTTTCCAGCAGACGATATTCCCCCTCACGCCCGCGAACTGTTCGCGCAAGTACAGGTGCGATCGATCGTCGATATAGATTCCGGGCAGCTAGGCCAAAGTCCTCGCCGCGAGGCGGTTTCGGGCGAACTGCTGCCCGACGAAATGCGCTTTCGTGCGGTTGACCCCTGCCATGCTGAATACTTGACTGCACTAGGGGTCAAGGCTTGCTTGGTAGTACCAATTTTTCACGGCGAAGAATTCTGGGGGTTGTTGGTATCTCACCACTCCGAGTCCCGGAGTGTGACAGAAAACGAACTCCAAGGCGTTCAGATGGTGGCAGATCAGCTCGGCGTCGCCATAGCCCAATCAACCCTCCTCGCCCGAGCGAGGGCGAAAGCTCAACGGGAAGCTGCCGTCAACCGCGTCGCCGCAGCCCTTCACTCCCAGCCGGCGATTGAACTCCAAACAGCTTTGGTAGAATCGGTAGCAGCACTAGACGCCGGCGGCGGCAGGCTGTGTATTTTCGCCACGCCATTCATCTCCGAAAGCAGCAAGGTTACGAATCTAGTTCCCTATTCGGATAACTCGAATCTAGAACTCACAGTCTACACTTGTGGCTCAGGGCCGAAGATGGGAATTTCCGCAAAATACCCGCAGGTTGAGCAATACAGCGTCTGGCACGAATATTTTAAATCCGGCGAGCAACAGGTTTGGGTAATTCCCGACTTGTACCAAATTAGCAGTTTGAGAAGCCTGCAACCTGCATTTCGATCGACCAAAATTCGCAGTATTTTAATCGTACCGCTCAAAACCCGCCAGCAAATATTCGGTTACTTGAGCATTTTTCGAGAAGAATTTGACACCGAAACTCTCTGGGCTCGACAGTTTGATAGTGACGGGCGGCTCGCCCAATCTCGGATATCTTTTGAAGCGTGGAAAGAGTCAAAAACTGCCCAAATTCGCGAATGGAAAATAGAAGAAATTGAATTGGTTCAAATTTTGGGCACCCAGTTTTCTAATGCTATTAACCACTACCAACTCGATCAACAAATAGAAGAACTTAACACAAATTTAGAAAATCAAGTTCAAAAGCGCACCGCTCAACTACAGCAGTTGACCAAACAGCAGCGAGTCCTGTTTGAAGTGGTCGCAAAAATGCGGAAATCCCTCGACTTGAACAAGATTTTTAGCACGATGTGCCAGGAAGTGCGGCGGGCTCTAAATGCCGATAGAGTGGCAGTTTACCACTTCGATTCCGCATCAGCATTTAACGACGGTGAATTCGTTTCCGAAGATGTTTTGCCAGCTTTTGTGCCAGCAGTGGCAGTCAAAGTGCACGATCGCTGCTTTGGAGAAAAGTATGCCAATCTCTACTCTCAGGGACGAGTTCACACAATGTCCGACATTAGACAAGCCGGACTGCAAGATTGCTATGAGCAACTATTAGAGCAATTTCAGGTCAAAGCTAGTTTAGTTGCACCGGTGATGAAAGGCAAAGACCTTTGGGGCTTGCTGTGCGTACACCAATGTTCGGCTCCCCGCAACTGGGAATCTTCCGAAATTAAGTTTGCTACCCAAATTTCCGTTCAGCTCAGCATCGCTTTAGAACAAGCAGATTTGCTCGCTCAAACTCAGCAGCAAGCAGTTGAGTTGCAGCGGGCAGCAGAGCAGGAGAGAATACTGTTTGAAGTAGTTGCTAAGATTCGACAATCTCTCAATTTAGATACAATTTTTAGCACAACAACTACAGAATTGCGGCGGATTTTAAATGCAGATAGAGTTGGAATTTATCGTTTCGATATAAGTTCAAAGCTTAATGAAGGCGAATTTATTACCGAAGATGTGTTGCCCGATTTTCCTTCAGCAATGGATGTGAAAGTTCGCGATAATTTTTTTGGAGAGAACTATGCCTATAAATACAGCCAGGGACGCATTCAAGTGCTGCCTGATATCGAAAGTGCGGGACTCTCCGACTGCCACGCTGCTCTTTTAGCTCAATTTCAAATAACAGCTCAAGTGATTATACCACTGATGAATGGCAGCGAACTTTGGGGTTTGCTGTGCGTGCACCAGTGCGGCATTTCCCGTAATTGGAACAGTTCGGAAATTCAATTTGCTACGCAAGTAGGAGCTCAGTTGAGCGTAGCATTAGAACAAGCAGATTTGCTTGCTAAAACGCGGCAGCAAACTATCGATTTGCAGTGGGCCGCCGAGCAACAGCGGATACTGTTTGAAGTGGTAGCCAAGATTCGAGAATCTCTCGATATCAACGCAATTTTTAAGACTGCAACCCAAGAAGTTTGTCAGTTTATGCAAGTTGATAGAATTGCGGTATATCAATTTTATCCTGATTGGAGTGGCCATTATGTTGCCGAGTTTGTGAAAGATGGCTGGATAAAATTAGTAGGGGAAGGTATCAGTACGGTTTGGCAAGATACTTATTTGCAGGAAAACCGAGGCGGTAGATATGTCAATAATGAAACTCTAGCTGTTGACGATATCTATCAAGTTTGTCACTCGGAATGTGTTGTCGGTATTTTAGAGAAATTTCAGGTGAAGGCTTATGCGATCGCGCCGATTTTTGTAGGACAAGAACTTTGGGGTTTGCTGACAGCGTATCAACATTCGGGACCCCGCTGTTGGGAAAGTTCAGAAGTTAGCTTTTTAGCTCAGATTGCCAATCAGTTAGGTGTAGCTATTCAACAAGCTGATTTGCTGGCTCAAACCAGACGCCAAGCAGAACAAATCGCTCAAAGTTTAAAGGATTTGCAGCACACTCAAGCTCAATTGATTCAAACTGAAAAAATGTCTGGTTTGGGGCAACTGGTAGCCGGTATTGCTCACGAGATTAACAATCCGGTTAATTTTATTTACGGTAATCTCAATCACGCTAGTGAATATACTGCTAGCTTACTGAGTTTGTTGGAACTTTACCAGCAGCAATATCCCGATTCTAGTGCTGAAATAGACAAATTGAGTGAAGATATTGACTTGGATTTTCTGCTAAAAGATTTGCCCAAATTGCTATTGTCAATGAAGGTGGGAGCCGATCGCATCCGTCAAATAGTTCTATCGTTAAGGAATTTCTCTCGTCTTGACGAAAGTCAAACGAAGGCGGTTGATATTCACGAGGGCATTGACAGCACACTGTTAATTTTACAGCACAGGCTGAAATCTAATACGGACAGCGCAAACATTGTGCTACTGAAAGAATACGCCATTTTGCCTGTAGTTGAGTGTTATGCTGGACAGTTAAATCAGGTATTTATGAATGTAATTGGCAATGCAATCGATGCTTTAGAATCGCACAAGTTGCTGGCTGGTCAATCTGTAGTTCCTCAAATTAAAATCTCTACTGCTGTCGGTCAACTTAATGATACTGTTCCTAGCGCGGTGATTCGGATTTCTGACAACGGCCCGGGAATTGCGGAATCTATGAGAAAACGCATATTTGACCCTTTTTTTACCACTAAATCGGTGGGTAAAGGTACAGGATTGGGACTGTCAATTAGTTACCAAATTGTGGTAGACAAACACGGCGGCGTTTTAAAATGCAATTCGGAACTGGGGAAGGGTACTGAGTTTGTGATCGAGATTCCACTTCGACAGCAGCCAGCAGTCATTACTCATTAGTCATTATTGTAAAATCCTGTCAACACTCAACAGTCAACAATCACAGAGGCTGCAACGAGAAGAGATATAATTAATCTGCGTTAATCTGTGTTTATCTGCCCTCATCTGCGGTGAAAAAAAGAGAATCTATGAACTGCAGATGACAAGCAATTGGCGCTGATATACGCAGATGAAAAGAAGGGATATATGAATAATGCCGATGCTAACAGCAGATTTGCAATCAGGCTTGATCGTGGGTAGGCGATCGCATAGCCGCCTTGTGGCATCGCGTCTGACAGTTGCCTAAGTCCTGATGCCAAAAGAAGCCTATTTAATGGATTTTCATAGATTACTTTCGCTCTTTTGTAGTTCTTGTTGGAGAGTATTCTTGACACGATCGTACTCACCCTCGATTTGAGCCAATAGGGTTGAGGCTCGATCTAGTTCACCAGAGGTACTCATGGCTTCCAACCTGCCACAAAGCTTGGCCAGAGGAGCCGCGCTTAGATTCGCACTACTGCCTTTGAGGGTATGAGCCACTCGCTTTAGGGTTGGAGTATCCCCTTGGGCGATCGCTAATTTCATAGCTTGTAGCAACTTGAGAGATTCCTCCAAGTAGCAGTTCGCCAGCAAGCTCACAATCTGGGTTGAATCTTCATCGATGCTGCTACAGAAGGCTTGCAGTTCTGCAAGGTTAACCGCTGGCATATCAATTTCTGGCTTGTTGCTATCTGATTCATCTTTTTGGGTCTGCTGCGGTTCCGGGTTGGGTGGACACTGACTCAGCGCTTGGATGAGAGCCTCTACTCGAATTGGTTTACTGATATAGTCATTCATGCCGGCATCCCGACAAAGCTCGCGATCGCCCTGCATGGCATTCGCCGTCATGGCAATAATTCGGGGACGAGCATGAGCCGGCCACTCCTCACCTATACGGCGGGTGGCTTCTAGCCCATCCATCTCTGGCATTTGTACATCCATCAGCACTACATCATAAGGCTGGCGATGCAGGGCTTCCAAGACTTCTAATCCATTGGCAGCAACATCGGCCCGGTATCCCAAACGCTCTAACAGCAGCAGTGCCACCTTCTGATTCACCAGATGATCCTCTGCTAACAGAATTCGCAGCGGGAGTCTCTGAGCCAATTTAATATCATCCTCAACAGAGCTAGGGGGTCGCTGTGGAACTTTTGTCGGTTGAGCTTGTAGTGCCTGAGTCAGCACTTCATAAAGCTGGGATTGTTTGATGGGTTTGCTTAAACAAGCCGCAAAGTGGGTCGAGAGTGCTGAAGAACTCCCTTCTGGTTTGCCCATTGAAGTCAGCATCACCAGTGGTAAACGGTGGCACTTAGGAAGCTGATGGATTTCTGAGGCGAGTGTCAAGCCGTCCATCTTTGGCATTTGCATATCTAAAATAGCGACATCAAATGTTTCTCCACTTTGAAGCCAGTTGAGCGCTTCCACAGCCGATTGGGCAGCGCGAATCTCCATCCCCCAAGTCTGGGCTTGCAGCGTCAGAATTTGTCGGTTAGTGGGCTGGTCATCTACGATTAATAAACGCTTGCTAGATAGTTCTGGTAGCATTTCAATCGGTTCCGCTAACTCACTAGCAACAGCGGGTGCGACAATCGTGAAGTAGAAGGTAGAACCCATTGTGATTCGATGAGACTCAGCGGCTTGCCATTTTGGGGAAGGGGTTCCTCCGACGTGACCTCGGGTCTGAACCCACATCATGCCGTTCATCATTTCACTAAGTCGCTTACTAATCGCCAGACCTAAACCTGTCCCTCCATACTGCCGAGTCGTCGAAGCATCTACTTGACTAAAAGATTTGAATAGTCGATCGAGCCGTCCTGCTGGAATGCCAATGCCTGTGTCTTGAATGGCAAACTGAATTTCATAGAAGCTTTCGGGCAAGTTCCCCGGCTCAGAAATCGTTTTGTCAGAATCAACTAGAGAGGCTTCCACGGAAATGGTAACTTCCCCAGTTTCAGTAAACTTAATCGCATTATTGAGCAAGTTAACTAGAATCTGACGCAGACGGGTGACATCACCCAAAATCAACTTAGGAGTCTGAGGCTGGATCAGGTAGCCCAACTCAATCCCCTTCTCATCTGCTTTAACTGCAAGTTGGTCGATCGCACCTTCTATGCAATCTCTCAAGCTCAAGGGATGCTTTTCTAGTTCCAGCTTGCCCGACTCTATTTTGGAGAAGTCAAGGATGTCGTTGATGATGCTCAGGAGGGTATCCCCACTATTGCGAATCGTCTCGATAAAATCTCGCTGTTGAGCCTTGAGTTCTGTATCTAGCAGCAGTCCCGTCATGCCAATAACCGCATTCATGGGAGTGCGAATTTCATGGCTCATCATCGCCAGAAACTCACTTTTGGCTCGGTTCGCAGCTTCTGCTTCCCGTCTAGTTTGCTCCAGGGCAAAGTTTTTCAGAGTTAATTCTTCTCGTTGTCGAGTTTCTTGCTCTAGTAATTTGGCTTGAGCGAGAGCAATTCCTACTTGAGTCGCGACGGATTCTAGCAACTCTACTTGATCGGGAGTCCAACGACGGTAGCGATCGCACTGGTGCAAACAAATAGCACCATTCGCTTCTCCTTGGTAAGAAGTTCGCACTGCTAACATCGATCTTAGTTTGAGACTAATACAAATTGAATGAGTACAGGTGAGCAATAAATCGCAGTAGACATCCGGAGAGGCGATGGCTTCATCTTGAGCCATCAACTGTTTTGTATAAGCAGGACTCGCGGCCAGAATGTCCTGCTCCTCGCTGGAGGCCGATCCGGGTGCTAGATACTCTGCAACGACAGGAAACTGAGGCTGTGGATTGTCCTGGTATGTGCGAATTAAGCAGCGACTGACCTCAAAAGCTTGCCCAATCTGAACAGCAGCCGTTTCAAATATCTGCTGAGCATTGAGGCTTTGACGAATTTCTTGGGTAATTTTCTTCAGCAGTAAGGCTTTTTCCAATTGTCGTTGTAGTGCTTCTTCTGCTTGCTTGCGATCGCTAATATCCTTCATGAAGCAGTGGTGCCCCACAAACACATTTTGCTCGTCATAAGCAGAGACCATCACCAGTTGTTGATAGAACATCGTGCCATTTTTTCGCATCCCCTTGGCTTCCACTTCGACTCTGCCTTCTCTCAACATCTGCTGATAAACAGCCGCCATCTTCTCAAGATCTTCAGGATGAACGGTTCTTTGCCATTCCATCCCTAGCATTTCCTCTGGCTGATATCCGCAGATGGCTGCATAAGTTTCGTTAACGAAGATATAGCCTCCTTGAGGGTCGAGCCTAGAAATTCCTGCCACGGCATTTTGTAGCGCTGCACTCATTTGTTGCAGTTCCGCTTCGGCGCGTTTGCGATCGCTAATTTCAATCAGAATGCAACCCACTGCTACAGGCTGCTCTGCATCTTTGAAAATGGGAAAATGAGAAGTTAGCCAGTAGCGTTTGGCACCAGTTTGACAGGTTACTTCTGAGCTCATTTCCAAGCTGATGGAAGGTTTTCCTGTCGTTAAAACCTGTTGTAACAGTGCATTTACACCAGGAGGCAATTCCCCCAAAATCTCATCGGTTGTCTTACCTAAATGAGCCTCAACAGAGTGGCCATTAATTTCAGCTAGTGCCTCATTGATTTGTAAAAATCGAAACTGCCGATCGTATATACACAGCCCCACCCCTGCTAGGGAAGATCCTTTAAAGAAAGCATTCAATAATTGCTCTCTGGCTTGAATTTCCTGCTCTAAATGTTTGCGGTTGGTAATATCGCTGTGAGAACCAGTCATACGGACAACTCTGCCCGATTCATCCGAAAGCGCTTGCCCTCGAGCCAAAATCCATTTGTAGCTCCCATCTTTGCAAAGCACTCGATGTTCTGTAATATAAAAGGGAGTTTTGCCCTCAAAGTGATCTTGAATTAGTTGCATCACCCAACCGATATCATCGGGATGCACCCGCTTGCTCCATTCATGTAGGTGATTAGGGATTTCATTGTCTTCGTAGCCCAACATCTCTTTCCAGCGAGCCGAGAAGAATACTTCATTGGTGTTGACGTTCCAATCCCATACCCCATCATTACTACCACGTAAAGCGAGTTCCCACCGCTCTTCACTGGCTTGCAGAGCGACTTCTGACTGATGCCGTTCAATTTCACTACCAATCCATTGAGCCATCAGCTTCAGCAATTCCACATGGGCAGATTTAAAGCTGACTGCACGGGGAGATGGACTAAAAAAGCTGAGGGTATTGTAAACTTGGCCTGCAACTAAAACTCGTGTTCCCATATAAGCTTCGATGCCAAGGGCAAAATAGGCAGAATGGTAACGCCATTTTGAGGTACCTATATGTTGGATGGTTAGGGGTTCATCGGTGTCTAAAACTTCGCAGCACAAAGTTTGCTTAATATCAAAGGCATCACCTGGCTTTAGGACTCCATCGGGCGATCGCACAGCCATCACCTCATAACGATTATCTTGCACACGAGCCAAGATGCCACATTCAAGCCGAAAGGTCTGACATCCCATGTCAATCAACGCTTGGATTCGCTGCTCAAAATTGAGATTTTGGGTAGCAGTGACTTCATATAAAGCTCGTATCGCCGCCTCTCTTGTTCTTAGTTCAGCTTCGGCTTGTTTACGTCTCTTAATTTCAGCTTTCAGAGATCGATTGATTTTGGATAATCTTTGCGTTCGTTCTTGAACCCGCTGTTCTAATGTAGCGTTGACGTGTTTAATTTCCCTAAATTTTTGATTGAGTGCGATCGCCATTAATTGAAAATTGCTAGCAAGCTCATTGATTTCCGTAACAGAGCTATGTTTCCATTCAAATGTTTCTTCTGAAAGCTTGTTGGGTAAGTCAGTGGTCGCACGAGCTAAATATGATAACGGCTTGACCAGTCGTTTGCTCACCACCCTGGCAAACAAAAATGCCAACATTGTGATGACGAGAAGAATAATCAGATCTATCTTGTAGCGATTTTGTAAATTTTCTACATAGGGAGCTGCTGGAATTTCTAAGCGTAATTTCCATTCCAAGTCTGGGGTAATCGTAAATTCCTGTATATATAGAGAGTTTTTCCAACGGATCATCGGATAGTTGCCCTTGCTAGGAACCCACTGCTGCAAGGTTCCCTCTAAGGTGCGAGTGCTGCCGTGCTTTGACTCTTGAACACTGGTCAACAGCTTTTCGTCGGATTGATTACTCGCAATAACTTGGTTGTTTTGATCGAGCAATGTAATGCGTAGTTGCTGATTGTGTTTCGGAAAAAAGTATAGATATTTGATCTGGCTCACTGCTAATGAACCATGGATCAGCCCAGTAAAAGCACCTTCTACTTGCAGTGGCACATTCAACCCGACATGAGGTTCGTCGATTAATATATCTTTGTGGATAGGAGTAATCCAAGGTTTCAACGGCTCTTGAGCCAGGGTAATTAAAGATTTATGTTCAGTAATTTGTTCTATCAACCGCCGAGGGGTTTGATTTAAAGGAGAAGATGCAGCTAAAACTTTTCCCGAGGCATCGGCAATATAAATTTTGTCAAAATCTGGAAACAACTCCTCGATCAAGCTAATATTTTGTTGTAGTTTTTCGGATGATTGAATCGCTTGATTTGCAGCACTTGCGCCTTCTGGAATAAGCGATTTTTCAGCTAATGTATTCAAAGCTAATAGATGTCGCTCATGCCATCTAGATACAGCACTACTGAGATTAGTCCCGTTTATTTGTAACTCCGTTCGCACAGTCGTCTGAATTTGAGCGACCCAGTATCTACCATCAAAAACTAATAGCAGCAGTGCTGGAAGAAAAACAAAAGCAACCAACAGATGAAAAATAGTTTGTTGTAAAGAGAGGGCATGGAGATGCTTGGAATGCCTAACCCACCGATGAATTGGCGCATAAGAAATGATTAAGCTGGCAACTAAGGCATTAAAAATGCCGTTAACTGCTTGTTTGCACATAACTAGCAGGACTTGAGCGGCCTCCATGTGCAGCATTTGACCGTATAAAAGCCAAACGAGAGGCATTCCAATTAAAAACCAGTAAATCCCATCAAATAAAAGGAGGTTCGGATGTTGGCGCTTGCAAAGAAACCCTACAAATAGAGCCTCAATTACAAAAATAATTGTGGCGTATGGATGATTCCAAAGGACATAAGTATAGCTGCTTGCTATGAGACTGGCCAAGCCTCCCCAGCCCCAGCCGAAGTAGTAAGTAATAATCAGTATTGCAATACTGCCAAAGAGGAAATCAACCCCAAAAAAGAGAGACAAATTGAAATAGTTGCCCAGAAAACCCGCACCCGTGAGAAGGCCGATCGCACCAAACCATCTTTGATCACGCACTGAGCTACCCCCTCCGATAAACTTCTAAAATCTGTACTTGCTGAATATAAACTAATTGTGATAAAAAATCGTCGTAGAGACACTCTCGTTCTATCTCTGACAGTTTCCATGAATGTCGCACAACCGATTATTTAGGCTTTAATATTTAATGATAAAATCAAGGCTTACTTATGCAGGGCTTGATATTTAGCTATAATTTTAATAAATAATTATTACCTATTAAGAGAGGCATAGTTTTTATCATTATGATTTAACGGGTGAATTTATTAACTGTATGAACCTTGGTACAAAAAGTATTACGGCCTCGATCTTTAGCTTCATAAAGTGCTGCATCAGCAGCAGTAATTAAATTTTCTGGTCGGATCTCTTGGGTAGGAATCACACTGGTAATACCAAAGCTGAGCGTAATGTAATGACTGGGAGAACTTTTATGTACTATTGCTAAAGCTTGAATACGAGCCTGCATTTGCTTAACGATTTGGACTGCTCCCTCAAGCTCGGTATCGGATAAAATCACTACAAATTCTTCACCTCCATAACGTGCGACTAAATCTCCAGCTCGATTAATACTGCGATTAAGAGCTGCCGCAACTTGCTGTAAACATAGATCCCCTGCTTGGTGTCCATAAGTATCGTTATAAGGCTTGAACAAATCGATATCACACAAAATCAGTGACAAAGGAGTTTGCTGCCTCGTCATGCGTCGCCACTCCTCGTCTAGCTGTTGGTCAAACTGACGGCGATTGGCAATCTGAGTCAAACCGTCAATTGACGCTAAGTATTTTAATTGTCGATTGGCGGCCTCTAGCTGCTGGTAAAGTAGGGTTTGTTGCTGTTGCAAATGGAATTGCTGAATCAAGCGTCGCACTCTCTGTCCCAGAACAGCCCAGTGAATCGGCTTAGTGATATAGTCAGCAGCTCCCGCTGCAAACGCTCGATCTACAGATTCTTTGTCTTCCAAGCTAGTAATCATCAAAATAGGCGGGCGATCGCCCTCAGGCACTTCAGATAATTTTTGACAATAAGCAAAACCATCCATAGTAGGCATCACTGCATCGAGTAGGATCAGGTCTGGATGTACTTCCTCATAAGCTGCTAGCCCTGTCAACCCATCACTAGCTTCGGCCACTCGGTATTTTTCCTTTTGTAAATAAAGTCGAAGTTGCAAACGAATCAAGGCATCGTCATCCACGATGAGAATTAGAGAGGACGGTTCCGTAGATGGGTTAGTCGAAATGGCTGACTCTTCTAATGATTGATACATACGTCCTGGTGTATCTTAAACTTTGGAAACATTCTAGCCTAGCATATTTTGAGCTTGGGATGAAAAGTAAAAAATTGGCAAATATCTCATACATTATACACCAGCTAAGCTGCCGCAACAAAATTCTAGGCAGCGTCAGGTTTGTTAAGCCAACAGCCCCAGTCTACTTAAAATTTATCGCTTTTTTTCGGGGATATAAAGTCTGGTAACTTGCGCTAATTTTTGTAAATATGTAATTATTTTTGCGGTCATTAAACAGTTTTTACAACGTCGAGCGAGCTTTGACGGAAGATCACCTGTTACCCCGCGATCGCCCGTGGGATAATATGCCATATTTCTCAACTTAATTCCTGCTTTTTCAGGTGCATCAAATTCCTCGGTTGTTCCCCGAGCGAGCGTCCGAGCTATTTTTGGGGAATACATCTGATGGTCACACTATCACGTATAGCTTCGCCCTTGGTTGAGCGTTTGTTCGCAGCAGGAAGCTCTGACTGCAAAAAAGCGTAAGCTTTGTTAAGAAACCTTTACAGGGTTCTGCGCGAGCTGGGATAGGTTTTTTCTCTTTTTTCTCCCAATAATCCCCCAGATAGTGTCTAAACTCCTGTCTTTGGGCTTGAGTAGGGAACACATCGTCAAAGCGTTGGCATCATCTTTCAAAGCAGGGGAGCATGGATTTCCCAACTGTTGATCTCATAATATTCCATCAGGAAATAGACTAACCTCAAAAGTTGACTCTATATATCTTAGCTTTATTTCTCACTAAATTTTTTGCTAAAGTCCCCCTATTAAAAATAGAAGCTATACTATAATTACTGGGAAAGAGTAAATTAACTTGATGGAGGTAACTTACTATGGAAGTAGCACGACCTGATTTTTCTCAAAATTTTTCTCAAAGCGTTCAAAAAACGAAAGAAGTTTGGACTGAACAACTCGGAAAATCAGTATATTCTGTTTCAGAAGCAACATCACAAGCTAAATCTTCTCTCTCCGAAACTGGGTACCAGGCAAAAGAAGCTCTCACTCAAACTACGAATTCTGCCGTTAATACTGTTAATCAAGCTACGAACAATGCTTTAGGTAATCTAATCGATAAAACCGAAAAAACGAGGATTTCTATATCTGAAGTCGCCAATTAAGCCGTTAGTCGTGTCAGTGAAAGTACCAACAAAGCTGTTGATGCTGTTTATCACTCTGCGGCAACTGCTAAAGAAAGTATTAATCAAACTACTAACTCTGCAAGCAATACTCTGAATCAAAGCACTAGCCAAGCTGTAGAAAGTGTAAATCAAGCTACAGAAAACGCTAAGGTTTCATTAGAAGATAGCCTTAACAAGGCAGCAAATATGAGCGATGCCGCTTCCAATGCTCTTCAAAGTGCTATCAATGGTACTGTCAAAGATTGGATTGATTCTCACCCTGTAGTCTTCTGGTTGGTGAGTCATCCGCTGATATCTTTAGCAATGTTGCTGATATTTATATTCATTATATTGGGTTTCTTACAGGCTTTAGGTAGCTTTTTTGCAGAAGGCCGGTTATTTATTCTGCAAAGCCCTGGAAAATTTATGCAAGGGGCTTTGAGTCTCGGCTCTAAATCTATAAGTAATTTCGGTGGAGTGGCTGTAAACTCATTGGTTTCAAATAATCCAGAAGACAAAAATAATTCAGCTTTACAATTGAGCAATACTCCGGACAGTTTTTAAGCAGCCAGAGTACCATAAGACAAGACTGAAGGAAGATTTGGATGATTTAAAAT
>NZ_JAUBQN010000107.1:0-1802 GCF_036701295.1 Microcoleus harperi Pol14_C6
TGATCTTATCTTCTCTGCTTGACACTCACTCGTGAGGGTCAGTAACATGATACCTCATCTTTCTGATAAAGGCTATAAGTTGTCTCAACCAAATGTATAATCGGTTTAATTCCTTGCCACGTCATGTTGCCTGCCCTGTTTATAGCAGTTAGGACTTACGCATTGACAAAATAACTCTATTGTGTATATCTGGAATAGAGGTGAATTCAATTCCTAAAAAAAACAGGATTGGGTAAAATTGCTCAAGTTATCAGGGGAGAAAAAATATTAGAACCAGAACTAAGCCATCCACCGCACTCTGCGACCTGTCCAAGTACACATATTTTCTTTTAGCGGAGTCTAAATATTCAGGTTGCTGTCGGTTATCCTCCATTTTAGATGGACTATCTCACGATAGTATTAACCGTTTTTTGTTAAGAGAAAGGTATGAACCAAAAGATTTATTTGATGAAGTCAAACCACATATTGAGTTAATAGGCGGGACATTAAGTGGGGATGACACAGTTATTGAAAAGCCTTATAGTGACCCCAATTTAACAGAATTTATTGGATATTTTTGGTCAGGTAAGCAGCACCGTCCGGTTAAAGGAAATAATCTGATTACATTGTATTACACCGAGAGCAATGGTAAGTCTGTACCCGTAAATTATCGGATATATAACAAACCGGAGGGAAAAACAAAAAATGATTATTTTCGGGAAATGATTGCGGAAGTGTTATTGTGGAGATTACAGCCACAGATGGTGACAGGAGATAGTTGGTATTCCAGTAAAGAAAACTTGAATTTTTTGAGAAATCAAAAACTAGGTTTTATGATGGGGATAGCCAAAAACCGCCAAGTGGCTATGATTCCAGGGAAATACACGGCTGTGAAAAATCTCGCAATTCCCCCGAAGGGGCAAGTTGTTCATCTCAAAAAAATCGGGCAGCCGTGAAAGTATTTCAGAAGAAGTTCAAAAACGACACAGAGAGATACTATATCATGTTTTGGTCTGAGCTCAAAGAGACTGAAGTTATAACTAGAAGTGATTTGCTGACCACACATTCGATACATTGGGGTATTGAATGTTACCACAGAGCCATCAAACAACTTTGTGGGATTAAAAAATTAATGGTGAGAAGTTCTCCGGCTATTGTCACCCATTTCTTCTGTTCAATTCGGGCTTTTGTCCAATTAGAATTGATGAGGGCAGAGGCATTGATTGATAATTGGTATGAAATTCAAAGAAATTTATCCTTAGAAGTAGCCCGTGATTTTATTCTGCATTACCTGAATCAAAAAGTAGGTCTAAAAGCTGAATATTAACTAACCGCTAAGTTCCGATTAATATACCAGGGTAAGCGCATCTCAAACGCTATTGACAAGGGGATTTAGAGGCATCATCATGTTTGGTGGGATAAACAAGCAGCAAGAATAGTCAGCATATAGTTATTATCCATTGCGGCTCGATTGGATTTTTGCCGATTGCTACGCCGAAAAGATTGCTCTCGGTTTAAAGCATTAAGAGCTATCCGTCGTAGTAACGCCAGATTATGTGGTGCATGTCCCGTTCGGACACGACAAGCATCTTCTTTGAAAGTGACATCTAAAGTCCAATGCAGACCATTCTCAATGCCCCAATGGAGACGGATTGCCTGTCCAAGCTTACAAGCGTCACAATCCTACGCTAGTCAAATAAAACTGGACTTCATGAGTAGTTTTATTCCATAAATGCCGAATTCGTACGGCTCTCCGGAACTTACGGTGATATTTTTATCTAATTAGAGAAGCAAGCTAATACGCGTTCTCGAAAATTATCAAA
>NZ_JAUBQN010000071.1:0-14430 GCF_036701295.1 Microcoleus harperi Pol14_C6
ATGGGGAACAACCTTTTTGGTGCTTCTCAGAAAAACTGAAGTTTGCTCAGTTAGGTGTTGACTTTTTGTAAAAAAAATCGGTAAAAGTAGGTTAAGAGACTGCAATAACTTTGCCTATTAATGCCAAGGATTTTTTTCCAATTTAAATCAGGTTTTCTAAGTAAAAGTTATTTCACAACTGACCACTTTACTATCTCTAGACAGAGATGAAATCTTGAGAGCCGAGCAGGTTCGGAGCAACGCCCGTCAAAGAAGCTAAAACTTCACCGCTGCCGACTACTGTAATTAATGTGCCGTCAGTTCCCGGCGAAATTGATAGCTGTCGGAAGGTCAAGCCATTGATTAAGTGCACGGTATCTTGAGAGTTGGCGAAATCAGCGATCGTATCAACTCCCAATCCGGCACCTAAAACAAAGACATCCTTGCCCCCGCCACCGACTAGAATATCGTTTCCCAAACCGCCGTTGAGGGTGTCAAAACCTTTGCCGCCAGACAGGTAATCGTTGCCACCCCCACCAGTAAAGATATTGTTACCGCGCAAACCGTTGATGATATCGTTGTCGTTGGTGCCCGTCAGGACGTCATTACCTAGAGTGCCGTTGATGTTGTTACCAGGAGGGTTATTGCCTGGAGTATTGCCGATATCAGAAACAAAGACATCGAGGGTATTGTTAGTATCTCCCGGTACGAGGTTAGTGGCATCAGATGAAAACACTATTCTGTGCCCATCCGAAGACATGGAGGAATCGAAGGAATCGTTATTCCCCTCATTGCCTGCTGAGTCAAGTTAGACGCGAGTAATATTCATAAACCCTGATATTTCAATAGTCCGGACTGTTTTTATTTCGTAGTCTGAAACCTTCGGTTTTCCCTTGGTAGCTCGATTGTCTTGGAGCCTAGAAACCCTTATTCTAGGGCTGGTAATCAAAAACTGTCCCAAGTATTGATATTTAAGAGTACAACTTTAGAGATTCCCTGCGATCGCACGGCTATTCACACTTTATGCCCTAACAGCCTTGGCGGTTGCTATACTATCGCCTTGGCATTGTAAATCTTAGCCCGTTAGCAATCTGGCGAATGTGTTCCTTATCGGCAGACAACATGAGGTGATTGTAGTTGGTCCCATTCAGGCGAATCGGTGTGGGGTAGCGGACAATCAGCGTTGCCATTTTTTCCATTGTCCGATCTTGGTCAGAGTCCGGCAAAATTAAACACGCTGGGCGGCCCTGGATTTGTAACCTCTGCATCTGGGGACGAGTACCATAGGGATTTAGTCTATGATTCAGTGCATCCTTACAAACATTCTGAATCGTTGACGGTGGCGGTGACGACAGCCCCGTTATCTGGAAGAATCCATCCGCCCCGCTGAAGCGTTCTTCATAGCCCTTTGTAGGTTGCCAATTGCTGGGGTAACTAAAGGTAACACCATACGTAGAATTATTGTATAGCTTTGTACTGGGAGCCGGTTTACGTGAAACTTCCTTTTGACCAACTGATGGGGAAAGCTGGCTACTACTGCTACCTGGGGAGAGTATTCCCGTTAGTGGCACGAAGGTTAAAACTCCTAGGGTACACAAGAGTGAATATCGATAAACAATGTTTTTCATGGATTTTCTTGAAATACTCTACAAGGCTTACGCAAACAGCCAGAAATCGCCCTTTTTTAAGGACTGTTTAGTTATTCAACAATCTCTGTGAATTGGAACAATCCCGAACTGTTTTACTGATACCTTCCATTCGCATTTATCTAAATCCGGTTTTTATAGTATTTCTCAGAAAAGAATAAGTAATCTTTCAGGACAGCAAAACTTTCCTATTAGCTAGCTGTCCCCTACTTCTCAAACAGACTGCTAGGCGACAAAAATTGTCTGACCGTTGGTTAAACTGGCGAAGTTATAGGTTGTGCTACCAGCTATAAGCTCTTCAAATCCAGAAGTTTTCATAACAATGCTACCCTTGGTGAAATTCACCGCTGTTCCCGATATTCCAACGGTATAACTTCCTGACGTTAATTCCAATGCGTCTTTACCGTTTCCACCATCGAAATTACCGCTACCAAAAGCCTTGAGATAGTCTTTACCGTTTCCTAAAAACACGTTGCCGCTACCATCAAAGCCTCCATCGGCAATAATGGAGTCTTTACCATTACCAGTATTAATAACACTCTGGTTGTCAATGAAACCGCTGCTGGTGATTGTGTCGTCACCATCTCCAGTCTCAATGGTGTTGAAGTTCTCAATGGCACGGTTAGGAAGGCCTACCTCAGCAACGATCGATGCAGTAATCAAGTCGTTACCATCTCCTAAAAACACCCCGCCTGTGTTAGTAAAAAGCCCCTCGGCAATGATAGAGTCTGCGCCCTCACCAGTATTGATGGTACCCCTATTCTCAATACTACCTCCATAATAATAGTCATATTCATCGAAAAAGCCTCCGTGACCAATGATGGAGTCTGCGCCATTACCAGTATTAATAGTACCGTTATTGACAATGCCATCGACATCGCTAGTACCAGTAATTATGTCCTCGCCATCACCAGTAGTGATGTCTTTATAATTGTAAATGCCCCCGCCTAAGAAGAAAGACCGAGAGCCTGTGTCAGTACCAGTGATTATGTCATTGCCATTGCCAGTCTCTAGAGAGCCCCTGTTCCTAACACCCACGCTGCCGTCCGCGCTATTACCAATTATTATGTCGTTACCATCACCGGTAGTAATGGTGCTTAGAAAGTTGTCGATACCGACAGCGTAAGCACTTTCCAATGCCGTACCAGTAATTACGTCGTTGCCCTTTCCAGTATCGAGAGTGCTGTGGGATGTAAATATACCGATCCCGAACTCGCTACCCGGCTCACCAATGCTACTGGATGTGGCCGCACCTGTGATTGTGTCGCTATCATCACCAGTATTTATAGTGCCAGACAAGCTTTGGATTCCTCGGCTCGAACTAAGGCCAGTGATTCTGTCGTTACCATTTCCAGTGTCAATGGTTCCTGTTGTGTTGTAAATGCCCGTACCCGCAAAAAGGTCGTATTTCCTGCCGATGCCAGTAATTATGTCGTTGCCATCATCCGTATTCAGTGTGCCACTGTTGTAGACGCCGTGGAGATGCTCGCTGGTGCCGTTGAGAACCTCGCTGAGAATGTTGATAGGATCACCAGTAATACTATCGTTGCCACCCAGAGTATTAGCAACACCTGTATTGAGTATTTGCTCCACCCCAGACGCCGGGACAATATCAGCCCCGTTTGTAAACGTTAGATTTGAAAGTTCGATCGCCATAGCAAGACCTACGAATTAAGAGAGAAATGAAAAAATTTTAGATGTTATCCCTTATATTTGTATCCGAATTTACAATATTTTATTCGGAAGCGTTTTATTTCTTAACAGAGCCAAAACTATTTTTATGAGACAGCTAGCTCATTGTGGTTTTAGTTCATATTAAAATTTAATAATTGGCAACAAAGGTTAAGACAGCAATTTTGTCAGCAGGTTCTCAAGTAAGCTATCGATCGCCCTCAATCTCCTTCAACTTCCACCTGCAACTCATACACCCTCAAACTCGGATGTTCCCCAATCAGCCGCCAACAATAATCCCTTAACCCTTGGTGAAGGTGACGCTCCTTGGCGATACAGGAATATCGGCTCGTTTCTCATCAATGCGGTAAAAATCTCTCGTTCTCTATCTTTGCCATCATCCCAAATCAGATGAGCTTTGCCGAAGTACCCCGCACCCATCAAACTAGCAAAAAGCCATTCCATGAGAGCTTGCTGCTCGTCTTGGTTAAGCGTTGATTGACCGTAGGTGTCGATTACGCGTATTTTGGATTTGGGCTTGAGTGATGCGAGGATGGCGGTGGCGAGGTTGATGTACTTTTTCATGGGTGGTGGAGATGTGTCTACTTCTTACTATGCGATGGTGGCGGAACTCAAAGATAAAGCTTAATCTTAGAGGATGTTTTAAAACGGTCGTTTGACCTCCTAGTTGGCACAAAGAAGCATCTAAGCATGGGCCCAAAGCTTGATTTATCGTCTTAGTTAAGCCCAATCAGAAGGGCTAAATTATACCTGACCGGACTTTTAAAACATCCTCTTATAATCTAAAACTACATATCGCTGTAAAAATATGAGTAAGTTTAGTAAAGTATTTGAATATTTAAGTTGAACTATTATCAACTGATGCTTGCAGGCGATCGATCGCACAATGCAGACATTTCATTTCACGGGCAATTCGATCTAGTTGTGTGAAAACAGGAGTTTGTTCTCGAACAGCTTGCTGAGTTGATGTTACAGAAATTGGATTTGTAGCCAACTCTGAGATCCTAGTGAGATGTAACTGTTCAATATCGTTGTGAATGGCTGCGATATAAATATCTAGCTTCGGTAAAGCTAGAGGTGGGTGTCCCTGTTCCAGCGCGTTGGCTAAGTTCTCTAAAACTTGGACAATCGCATCGGTAAATCGCTGGAAATCTGCTAATTGGTACTCTCCGCTAAATTTCCGCTGATGTTCTGCTAGGGTTGTGACTGAGCTGAAAAAGGCACGAATGTAGAGTATCAGCATCGCGATCGGTTCTACTTCTCCTTGAACGTGACGGGGTTCGCTGAATAACCTTTGAGCCGCAGCAGCAGCATTTGCATTCTCTAATGCCGCTTGATGACGCAGGTTTTTGATAGTTTCAGTAGAACACTTTTGTTCTGGGTTGATATAGCTAGCTGCAACCTGTTGAAAGTACGCGAGATTAGAGCGAATCGTTGTTGCTAGTTGTGCTGGAAGTTGCGATCGCTCCCAACTGGGAAATAACAAATAGCTACCGAGTAATGCTAGACTGCCTCCAATTAAGCTATCGACAATGCGTAATACTCCTATTTCCCAGCCCCCTTTACTTGTCACATTCAGTAGCAATATGACTACGGGAGTCAGGAGTGTGATAAAAATGCCGTAGCTCAGCGAGCGCACCGACATAGCAGTAACTAAGAGTATCAGGAGACAAATTAATATTGCCAGTGGATTGTGGATAAGTATGACCAGGGCAATGCCAAAAATGCCCCCTAATGTGGTTCCAATCACCCGTTGCACAGTTGTCTGAGAAGTACCGCCAAAGTTCGGCTTTAGGGCAACTACAGCAGTGAGTGTTACCCAATAGCCTGTGGGTACTTGCAATAGCAAGGCTATTAATTCAGCAGTTGTTACTATTAGTGCCAGCCGCAAAGCGTGACGAAAAATAACAGAATTAAACGTGAGATTGTTACGCAGTGTGTCAATGATTGAAGAACGCTGTGGCTGTATCGGGGGATAAATGTTAAGCTGGGCGATGCTGCGTCTTTCTCCTCGTTGTAAATCTGTGGCAATTTCCGCATCGGTATGAATTTGTTCTGCTAGTGCTTTCAGACTAGCTACAATCTTACCAAGACTCACTAAGTCAGCATAGTCATCTGTCTGAGTGACGCTCGTCTGATTCAGGGTTTGAGAGCGTATGATTTGCCAGTGGTGTTCTAGTGCCTCGATCGCCCGATCTATATCTCCCAAGCGAACAAGGTTCTTTTCTTTGGCGAGGGATTCAGATAAGAATTGCAGAGCTGTTGCCGATGCTTCCACCACTTGCTGGATTTCTCTATGCAACGGCTGGAATAAGGGACGAGAGGAGGCGATCGCTAACAGTTCCACCAGTGCTACAATAGAATTAGTAATTTGGTTGGCATCCTCAATTAAAACGAGTAACTGATTGCCGCGCAAATCAGCACTTTCTCCACCCGTCCACACAGCACTCCAAACACTCCGGGCCTTGGTCAAATTCTGTATTACGCTGTCTTGAGCTTGTAAGAATTGCTCTCCCCACGGACGACGCTCCTCCAGAGTTAAGGGTATGTCGCTTGCCATTCGCACAAATTTGCTCAATGTCGCATAACAACTGCTAGCTGCCTCAGTCGCAGGTGTATAAGGGCGCAACACCCACAATAAGAGAGATAACACCATCGCCCATAAAGCTCCAGCTAGGCACAGCGCACATTGCAGAAGAACAGTAGAAAAATCGGGGAACGAAGCGAATTTTGCTAGCGAGACGATAAACATAATTGATGTCACCAGGCTAACCGTCGCGGCGCTGGTGCCAAACAGACCAGCTAAGCCAGCGACGAACATCACCAAGAACGTTGTTGGAATAGCCAGCCACAGGGTACTACTAACCAGATTCGCCATTAGCAAGGCGACAGTAACGCCAATGGTTGCTGCGAGCATTACAGTTGCTTTTTGGCGATAGGCTCCACCCGCATCGACCATGCCAACAAACATAGCTCCCATCACCGCGATCGCACTTCCAGCAGGATGACCTGCAATGAAGCCAACTGCAATGGGCCCGCTCACTGCTAAAAGGGTACGCAAGCCGTAGAGAATGTCAGGTTTACCGGGCAAGGGCTGAAACTGCTGCAACAGCCAGTTGAGAGATTGGCGATAGTCAGATGGCATTACTAGGCTACCTCTTTAAATTAAATTAGCTGCTGATACCACTGATCAGACAAAAAAGTTTTTAACACATTCTTTAGCAATGATTAATTTAAAAAGCTTGACATAGAATCTATCTGAGCGGAAAGGTGCTGCCAGATATGATTCCGGCGGAAGCACCCCCACTTTTAGCACCCTACGTAAAATTGATTCCAGGCTTTGAACTCTACCTGATGGCTGAACGATCCGTGGGGGTGGTGGCAAACCGAGGATTTGCCCGACCCGAACAATCGCGTGCGTGTTGTCGGTGACAAGTTACACCTGGATTACACCCTGAATAATACTGAAGCTGCCGATCGCCTGGTTCATCGCTCGACAGCGGTGCTAAAGTCGATGAGCGAAATGCCATGCAAGTCATCCCGTTTAGCCTGTATTTCCGCAAAAACATTCCTTTGCAAGCTGTGGACCATCAAGGCAGCACCTGCTGCTTTAGTAGCGACCCCAAAACCTCAGTATTAGACTTCAACTGCCTCACCCACGATTTGATAACCTTTATGTCGTCGATGGTAGCAGGTCAATCGCACTTTCGGATCTCGACCCGTTAAAGAGCTGTTTTAAAAGTTATCAACCAAACAACCGAATTAACAGCCAACAAAAAGGTATAAAAAATATAGGGTAGTCCTGCATAGTAATGGTAAACTAGGAGGCTAAGAACCTCACGTATTGCAGACGATGCTATGAACTGTCCCAAATGCCAATCAACGCAAATTATTAAATACGGCCATACTGATTACGGCAAACCACGATTCCGATGTCAGGAATGCAGACGACAGTTTGTTGAGCAGGCAACTCGGTAACCGATTGATGAGGCTACCCGTCAATTGATTGATAAGCTGTTGCTTGAGGGCCTTGCACGCTTCGGCCATCGCACGAGTCACAGGAGTTTCTGAGCGTTGGCTACAAATGTACGTCAATCAGAAGTTTTACCAGGCTCCCAAAACTATTGATATTACCCCGAAAAAACAGGTCGGTTGACAATTCAATTAGACGAAGTGTGGTCCTTACAATGCCTCTCTTCGTTCGTGACCATTACTATTCACAACTACCTAGAAAGGATTACAGGGAAATCGCACTACGTTGAAATCGTAGGGGTCACTGATTCGAGTCCAGTTGTGTCCATAAATTTACATCATTTATAAATCAAGGGTTTTAGGTTTCCCCTCCTAGAGTTTTGTCTTTCGCTAGACAATTAACCTATTAGTTAGATAATGAAATTAAAAATCTGACGCACCCTACTGAATTAGAATCAAATGATATTAATGATATTATATCATTGGAGACTTTACCATGAATCAAGCAATATCCAAGTTAATGACTTTTGATGAATTCCTGGAATGGAAACCAGAAAACGGACGCTATGAATTACATAACGGAGTTATTGTTGAAATCCCAAATCCAACTGTAAACATTCAGCGAGTGCGGGTTTTCAGGCGATAGAATTGGGTTTATAAATCAGGGGATTACAACTTCCTTACTTTATTCCGAATTGGAGTTTAGACTAAGCACGTCTTAAAGCACGGTTAGATTTCAACTTAAGAACGGCAATGGTCGCTGGTGAAGAGCTATGAGGCTCAACCACTAGCATAGATGCCGACGACCGTTGACGTTCTCTTCGGCTGACAACCTCAAAAAAAAACTGTCTGCGATAGTTTCAACAGACAGCGTAAGGGTAGAAGATTGAGAATTCAGCTAAAAATCTCAAATCTACCTGCCATGAAGTTTGAACAATTACGGGAATTTCGTCAACAAGCTTATGAATGTCTCGGCAATGCCAAAGACGCCACGTTTGAACTAGCAGACGCGATAATGACGACTCGCCACGTCTCATGTTTAGGAGATTTAGCCCTCAATCCCTTATTTCGGCGTAAGTGGTCAAGCGTCTACGAAGCGCTGCAAGATGGTAGACCAGACCGAGACCAATTGATGCAACTATATATCCAACAGATGTCACCAGTGGAACGTCCAGTATTAGCGATCGATCATACAGCATGGTTGAGACCCCATGCACCTACTCTCAAAGAGCGGACTTATGAACATCAACCCACAGCCTTACCTCACGGCATACCTGTTGGTATCGGTCAAGGATATAGTACGATCGCACTGATACCAACGATTAGCGGGAGTTGGGCGCTGCCATTAAGACACGAACGTATTACCAGTTGGGACAACCCAATCGGTAAAGGCGCTGAACAATTGGCACAAGTCTGTGAATATCTTCAGAATAGACCCATCGCCCTATTTGATAGTGAGTATGGGTGCGCCCCTCTGGTTAAAGCTACTGCTGCGATCGCCGCTGATAAACTAATGCGTATTCGCTCGAATCGTTGCTTATGGTCAACACCCCCAGCCTATAGTGGTAGAGGACGGCCAAAAATTCATGGAAACCAGTTTAAGCTTAACGACTCCTCAACCTGGTGGGAACCAGAACAAACTCTGGAATCCCTTGAGCCGAAACTCGGACGAATCAGGTTGAGAACATGGGATAACTTACATTTCCGAGGTAGTCCCAAACATCCGATGACTCTGATTTTAGTAGAACGCTTAGATACTGTAACGGGTCAATTAAAAACTCAACCTTTGTGGTTAGTTTGGGTTGGTGTTCAAATGCCACCTCTTACAGAAATTTGGCAACTATATCTACGTCGTTTTGCCATCGAACACTGGTATCGCTTAGCGAAACAAACATTGCATTGGACAATTCCGAAGCTAAGCACTCCAGAACAATGTGAACGATGGAGTGATTTGATGCCATTGCTAACTTGGCAATTATGGTTAGCTCAAGATTTAGTCAGGGAAATTCGTCTACCCTGGCAAAAGCCTCTCCCTGAATTGACACCTGGAAGGGTTGCACAATCAATGCTTCCACTTTTAATTAGGATTGGGAGTCCGGCTGTTGCTCCCAAATCCCGAGGAAAATCGGCTGGATGGTCATCCGGTAAACTGCGCGCTCAAAGATGTCGCTATCCCGTGGTCAAAAAGGGTAAAGGTCGGTTCCAAAACTCTCCCAAATTCGTAATTTAACCTTGAAAACTATTTCTAAATTCACTAGAATTTCACTCAGCTAACGCTGAGTCAATTTGTGCTTAGTCTAAACTCCAATTCCGAAGGAATGTACAATTAAATTTAACGATAACTCTGGCTACGCTCCAGATGTGATTGTATTAGATAAACAAGCCGTAGAAGCCAATGAGTCTCGATGGGAAAGAAACTCAGTTATTAGTCAAGGAAATTCTATTAAATTAGTTATTGAAGTTGTCAGCAGAAATTGGCGGGATGATTATGCACATAAAATAATTGATGGTGAATCATTAAGCATTCCTGAATATTGAATTGTAGATTATTTGGGTTTAGGGGTAGCCGTTATATTGGTTATCCTAAACAGCCTACTTTATCGGTTTATCTGTTAGTATATCGTGAGTATCAAATTAAGCTGTTTCGGGGAGAGAAAAGGATTGAATTAGCGGTGTTTTCCGAGTTAAATTTGACCGCTAAGCAAATTTTTAACGGTGGATAAGTGCGGAGGCGATCGCAGAGCTAAGTTGGTTAGAGCGCTACAATGCCATTGTAGGGGTCACTTGTTAGAGTCCAGTTTTTCCATAGCTAAAACCCGCCCACAAAGCGGGTTTTGTTTTTTCTACAACCAAACTGGTGGATTTGGCATTATTAATTAGGAATGACAGAATATGTCTAGGCCAGAGATTTAGTACAGTTGCCACGTTTCGTCGAGGCTGTTGCTGGGCAGTTACGTAGTTTGCATGAGTTCGGTGTTAAAGAAACGATAGCCCGATTCTCGTCGGCACTATCCCCATCCGTGAACAAAGCGCAAGCAAGCAGAAAAAGAAAGAGAACAACAGTTAGAATGCGATCGCCTTGCACGGCCTCAAGCACAAGCCGCTAACCGGATTCAAGACGAATTTTTAGCGGTGCTGTCCCATGAGTGGCGATCGCCCGTGTGCTTAAACACTGAATGACTTAGGTTTTGGGCATATTATATCTTGATTCCCTAACAATAACTGGCATAATAGGTAAATAGGCAGGACTAACCGCAATGAATGTAGAACGTACACACTCCTTGAATGATGGACAAGAGCTTACTGTAAATTTCCCTCAAGAGCTATGTACGCACTGCCCAGCACTCGAAGTACGACGATTTGCGGTGATAGTCGCTCACATGACTGAGGCGTTTATTTCTATTAATTCAGAGTTGCACTGCACCTATGTCAACTATAAAGGAGAGCAGGTTTTAAACAGGAAGCGGCAACACCTGATAGGAAAAAATATATGGACTATATTTTCGGTCGATCTTACTTCTGAGCTATATAAGTATTGTCATCAAGCGATATTAACACCAACAGAGATCGAGTTTGAAGAACACTATCCCTCACTCAACAAGTGGTTGAGAATTCGCCTCATCAAGAGTGAGGATGGCTTACTTATTTACTTCCAAGATACGACTCAAACATCTCAACTCGATCGACAATTGAAAGCCGAAATCGCCAAGTGCCAGGAGGTGGAAGCCACTCTTCAGAAAGAACAGGACTTTTTGAAGGCAATCCTAAACAACGTTCAAGCTGGCATTGTCGCTTGCGATGCCGATGGCATATTGACGGTATTTAACCAAGCAGCTAAAGATTTTCATGGATTACCTCAGCAGCCAGTTCCACCGGCTCAATGGGCCCAGTATTATGACTTGTATTTGCCCGACGGCAAAACACGGATGAATACAGAGGATATTCCCCTGTTCCAGGCATTGCAAGGACAGAACATTCGTAATGTGGAAATGATGATTGTTCCGCAGCATGGAACGGCGCGAATGCTGTTAGCAACTGGACAGGCGATTATTGCCGCAAACGGCGAAAAACAGGGTGCAGTTGTCGTGATGCACGACATTACACAACGCCAGCAGGCAGAAACTGCTCTGCGTGAGGGTGAAGCGCAATTATCGAGCATCTTTCAAACTATTCCTGATGGCATCACTATTCTAGATTCTACCGGACAGATTATTGCCGCAAATAGGGCAGCAGAGAGGATTTTAAGATTAACTAGCAGCGACATTGTGGAGCGAGGCTATAACGATCCATCCTGGTTCATTACAAGCGTGGATGGTCATCCTTTCCCAGAAGATGAACTGCCGTTTGCGAGGGTTATGCAAACAGGTGAGCCTGTTTATGGTATTGAACATGGCATTAGCCATGCCGATGGAACTCGCAGGATTCTCTCGATCAATGCTTCCCCTTTGTTTGACGCAGAGGGACAAATTATCAATATCATTGCTGCTTTCAGCGACATTACTGAACGCAAGCAAACCGAAGACGAACGAGTACAGCTTGTTCAAGAACAGGCAGCCCGTGCTTTAGCAGAGGTTTCTCAGGAAAAATCAGCATTTTTAGCCCAAGTGAGTGCTGTCCTTTCGTCTTCGCTGGAGTATGAACAAACTCTCCAAAGCGTTGCCAAACTGGCAGTTCCTTATTTTGCAGATTGGTGTAGTGTCGATCTGCTGAATGACGATCGCACAATTGGTCGGGTTGCAGTTGCTCATACAGAGCCCGAAAAAGTCAAGTTTGGCTGGGAGTTGGCTCAACGCTTTCCCAGACATCTCGATGATGGGTATGGCATTGCTAAAGTGATGCAAACAGGACAGGTTGAAATTGGGATTGAGATTACAGATGAACAGTTAGTGGCCGCAGTGCCGAATGCTGAATACCTGGAAATCATACGTGGATTTGGGTTAAAGTCCTGCATCATTGCACCGCTACAGGCCCGCGGGCGCGTGTTGGGCAGCATTACCTTTGCGTTTACTGAATCCGATCGCCGCTATCGCCTGGAAGACATTCCCTTGGCTGAAGATTTGGCTCAGCGAGCAGCGATCGCCATTGATAACGCTCGTCTCTATAATGAAACACAACAAGCGAAATTAGCCGCCGAACTCGCTGCTAACCGGACGGCTCGACTGCTGGCGGTGATGACAGCTTTGTCTGAATCCCTAACCTCGGCTCAAGTTGCTCAGGTGATTATTGAACAGGGAATGTCCGCACTGGGAGCAAGTTGTGGTTTGGTTGCCGTATTAAACCAGGATGCAAGCGAACTGGAGATTATTCAAGCGATCGGTTATGAGCACGTAGCAGAATTTCAGCGCAGTTTTTCGATTCATGCACCCTATCCTCTGGCAGAAGCCGTGCGAACTGGGCAACCTGTTTGGGTAGAAACTCTCGAAAACCGAATTGCCCGTTATCCTCATTTAGCCGAAGCGTATGCCAAGGCTGGTTCAGAAGCCTGGATTTCAGTGCCATTGTTGATTGAAGGACAAGCCGTTGGTGGGCTATCGCTGAGTTTTTCGACCGTTCCCCGACTTTCTGAGAGCGATCGCGCTTTCGTTTTAGCACTGGCACAGCAGTCGGCGCAGTCGATCGACCGAGCACGGCTCTACGAGTCAGAATCGCAAGCACGGACGCAAGCAGAAGCAGCTAACCGGATTAAAGATGAGTTCTTAGCTGTCTTGTCGCACGAATTGCGAACTCCGTTGAATCCGATTCTGGGTTGGACTCGACTGCTGCGAAGAGGAACCCTGGATTCTGGCAAGACGGCGGTAGCTCTCGAAACGATTGAACGCAATACCCAGTTGCAAGTTCAACTGATTGAGGATTTGCTGGATATTTCGCGCATTCTGCAAGGCAAGCTGAGTTTCGACTCTACTCCTATTAATTTGAAAACTACTCTTAAAGCTGCGATCGAAACAGTTAGTTTAGCCGCCGAAGCGAAAAACCTTCAAATTCAAACTCACCTAGAACCAAATGTCGGCGATGTGTTAGGAGATGCTACCCGATTGCAACAGGTTGTCTGGAATTTGCTCACCAATGCCATTAAGTTTACTCCAACTGGAGGTCGAGTTGAAGTTGAGCTAAAAAGGATTGATTCCTATGCTCAAATTCAAGTCAGGGATACAGGAAAAGGGATTAAGCCAGAATTTATTCCCTATGTATTTGACACATTTAGACAAGCCGATAGCAGTATTACCAGAACCTTTGGTGGGTTAGGGCTGGGATTAGCGATCGTGCGTCACGTCGTTGAGCTACATGGTGGGACTGTCAAAGTCGAAAGTTTTGGAGAAGAACAGGGAGCAACATTTACTGTCACGCTTCCCTTATTAGCCAGAAGCAATGATCCAAACAGTGAGCAGAAGGACAATCTATCACTCAATGCTCACACTTCACCCTTGGCTAGATTATGTATCCTGGCAGTTGATGACGAAGTAGACAATTTAGAGTTAGTTCAATGTATCTTGGAGCAAGCGGGAGCCACCGTGATCTATGTATCTTCAGCAACAGAGGCGCTACAAAAACTCACTAAATTTAAGCCAGATGTTTTGATTGCTGATATTGGGATGCCACAAATCGATGGCTATGAGTTGATGCGTCAAATCAGACAACTATCCACAGATGATGGAGGGCAGATTCCCGCGATCGCTCTCACAGCCTATGCAGGTGAGACCAATAAACAGCAAGCACTAGCAGCCGGATTTCAAAAGCATCTTCCCAAGCCTGTTGAGCCTGAAACGTTAGTGGAGACAATTGAGCAAATGCTTCATCGAATAGAGTAAGGCAGAGCATTAGACATCTCCGCAAATTAAGCTTCAGCTACCTCGGTACAAGGATTTCAAGTTGATTATTGAAGATGTATTTGGAGTATAGTCTAGGAAAATGCCACGAATTGAAGCGGCTCTCCGGAACTTACGGTGATATTTTTATCTAATTAGAGAAGCAAGCTAATACGCGTTCTCGAAAATTATCAAAGTTTGAAAAGCCATATCCTTGTCGCATAATTAACTTAATTCGATTATTAATCCCTTCCATAACTCCAATACTCCGGACAGTTTTTAAGCAGCCAGAGTACCATAAGACAAGACTGAAGGAAGATTTGGATGATTTAAAATCA
>NZ_JAUBQN010000072.1:0-13661 GCF_036701295.1 Microcoleus harperi Pol14_C6
GATCTTATCTTCTCTGCTTGACACTCACTCGTGAGGGTCAGTAACATGATACCTCATCTTTCTGATAAAGGCTATATGTCGTCGCTTAAATAAGTAGGTAAAAATATAGCTGATGTGGATCTAGTGTTGAACTCATACAGTGTTTTGTATAGGACGAGCCTTAGATAAAACGACCAATCCAAGACATACATGGTATTTGTCTTGGCGCAATTTGTTAGGTTTTAGCTTAAAAACATTAAGGGGCGCTCTCATTATTCTAACAACTGGATTGGGATTAGAGAATAATTACTGCTGGCGAAAGAAAGTTTTCATTGCGAGAGGGTTTAATTGTTTGGTATGTTTTAGAAAATAGTACCCGATCGCAATTAAAGCTGAAATTAGGGGCGCTCGCACCAACTGGGTGTTATCAAAAAATCTGGTTTTTAGATTTGGTATGAATGGGGAGGCTGGGGAGGGTGCCGATGGCCAATAACGGCTGCAATTGACACGTGCATCTAGCTGCGAAGGTTTTCGATAAAAAATATTATGTAGGAAAAAACTTGACATCAGCAGGTCATCGAAAGTAAAAATAAATAATAAGCATAACGAAATGAGGCTTTATCTTTGATTCGCGATAGACAATCGGCAAGTATGGCATTGAGAAGTTGCTATCCCCTAAAACAATTTCTGCTGAAATACATCCGGTAATATACGGAGTATCTAGGATTTTTTCGCAATCTAAAATCTAAAATCTAAAATGGCAACAGCTATTCTTGAGCTGGAAATCTCCAAACTCCCGCCAGAAATTACGGTTGAGGAGCGTTACAGCAAAGCCTTGATTTTAATTCGACTGCACGGAAAACCGATCGGTCAAGCTCTTTTGCCCGTAGTCGGAGGCCGCATTGGCGGTGACGAATTACGGAAAACACTGAGGAATGGTGCTGGTGACAACTTGTGGAAAAACTTGCTCTACGACACTCTAGAATGGGATGAGCGGGGACCAGTGGAGGCATTGCCGCTCGCCACAGTAGCGGTTTGCACGCGCGATCGACCGGAAGATTTGCGGCGCTGTCTAGACGCGCTGATGCTGCTGCCAGATGAGGGTCAGGAATACCTGGTAATTGACAATTGTCCCAGCACGGATGCTACCAAGGAACTAATCAAAAATTACCCAAAAGTCCGCTATGTGCGCGAAGACTTACCGGGATCGAGCGCTGCCCGCAACCGAGCTTTATGCGAAGCTAAACACGAATTCGTAGCGTTTACAGATGATGATGCTGCCCCCGATCCGAACTGGCTGCGATCGCTCTTGTGGAATTTTAGCGATCCGCGAGTGATGTGCGTCACGGGGCTGGTGATGCCCTTGGAACTGGAAACCGAAGCGCAAGAATGGTTTGAGTGCTACAGCCCTCACGGGCGGGGATTTGAGCGCCGAGTAGTTGACGGGGCGCACTGCAATCCTCTGATTGTGCACCTTGTGGGAGTTTCAGCGAGTATGGCTGTGCGGAAAAGTTTGATCGACTATATTGGCCTTTTTGACGAAGCTTTGGGGGCGGGAACACCTACGGTGGGCGGTGAAGACTGTGAACTATTTGCCCGCATTTTGCGCGCGGGTTACTGCATTGTCTACGAGCCGAGAGCATTGAGCTGGCACCGCCATCGGCGCACTTGGGAAGAATTGCAAAAAACGCTCCAAGGCTACGGAATCGGAGTCTATGCTTTCTGGACGCGGCTGTTTGTAATCAACAGAGAATTCAGTGTACCTCTATTAGCTTGGGGATGGCTGCGGTATAAGCAAATTCCTGAATTAATTGCTTCTTGGAGAAAGCAACCGGGCTGTATTCCTAGTGATTTACTTTTGGCTCAACTGCGGGGGTGCATTAGCGGGCCGATGGCTTATTTTTATTCTCGCAAGCGGTTGCAGGAACTTAAAGGGGAAGTCAATCGATTTTAGATTTGAGATTTACGATTTACGATTTACTCCACAGATGAATCTGGGAAATGAAACTAAGGTCTAAGCTTTTTCGATTAGTCATTAGTCAGGAGGAACAGGGAAGATAACCAACGGATGGTGTAATGGATTTAAGGGATTTAACAGATGAATATTGAGGGACCAGGGAAGAAGAAAGAATGTTTAAAAAAAATTAATCACCACTTATCAATTCCCAAATACCAAATACTAAATATCAAGGGTGCATCTCAGTGAAAGCAAATACATCAAGCGGAAAGTTAATTATTGAGATAAGCACAGGGCCGAAAATGGATAGAGGAAACACCTTAGACATTCCACGCTCACTCGATATTTTTACCCTTATTAAAGACAAGTGTTGCTGAGGGATAAGGCCACGTTTTATCAAGGTTGTCGAATTGAAGAATTAATTCAAAGTGCAGGATATAGACTGTTATATTTACCAACTTTCTCTCCGGATTTCAAATTGCATTGACCAATGCTTGTCTTTGCCGGGCAGTTTAATTCGTAAACTAAAGAATCAGTTTGATTCTTTAGCAGATGCGTTCGAGGCTGTTTTACGCATTGCGTCCTAACCGCTTTGGCGGGTGCTAGATCTTTTGCTTTAGCGCAGGATGCTGTGGGCTATCATTACGAACACGAAACAAACAATCTCGATCGCTCTTTCTGCCGCTCTCGTCAGGAAGGGCGCTCGAATGTTTTGAGCGGCGGCAGACACCCGGAACTGAGACCGACGCTGCACATCAAAGACTACGAAACTCCTTATTGTTTGGTAGACAAGATTGTGGTGCCACTGACGTTTTTCTTCCCGGCGGTTGTGGATTGGCTGGGTGTGGGAGTCAGGAAATTTCTGGATTTGCTCGAAAGCTTGGGGATGTGGGAAACTTGGCGGTGATTGCGGGCAAAATTGCGCGGTTATTGGTATTTTCGGGGTGTGATTGATGAACTCAAAACTAGATTAGCAATTTTTAGTTTTATGCACGGAGACCCGACGCGTGCTGATTTGGACAATCGCGAAAATGTGGGTCTGGCTGGTGAGAACACTCATCAAGTGGGTTGTATAGGAGTGATTCTTAGCTCAATGGGATCCTACAATACTCTATAATATATTATGGTTTTTTGTGCCGTTATACTTGACATTGGGCTTTATTGTCAAAAAAGAGTATTTTCTGGGCTGCGTCTCTATTTTGACAACTGGCTTGGGATTGCTATAGAAATACTACTTGCGAAAGTTGGAATTGCGAGAGTCCTTAATTGTTTGGTATATTGCCCTTGAATAGTACCCGATCTCAATTAAAACTGAAATGAGGAGCTATCGCACAAACCGGGTTTTGTCACAGACTCGGGTTTTTACAGGGTGCATTAATGGCGAGGCTTAGTGGCGGTCGGCTGCCAATAGCACCTGCAATTGACATAAGCCTCGACGAGGGATCGTTGCCGATGGTAAAAGTTGTGTTGGGAAAAAACTTGACATCAGTGAGTAATTGAAAGTAAAAATAAATAAAAGCAATAAAAACAATGAGGCTTTATCCTTGATTCGCGATAGGCAATCGGCAAGTATGGCATTGAGAAGTTGCTATCCCCTAAAACAATTTCTGCTAAAATACATCGGGTAATATAGGGAGTATCTAGGATGTTTTCGCAATCTAAAATCTAAAATCTAAAATGGCAACAGCTATTCTTGACCTGGAAATCTCCAAACTCCCGCCAGAAATCACGGTTGAGGAGCGTTACAGCAAAGCCTTGATTTTAATTCGACTGCACGGAAAACCGATCGGTCAAGCTCTTTTGCCCGTAGTCGCAGGCCGCCTTGGCGGTGACGAATTACGGGAAACACTGATGAATGCTGCTGGTGACAACTTGTGGAAAAACTGGCTCTACGACACTCTAGAATGGGATGAGCGGGGACCAGTGGAGGCATTGCCGCTCGCCACAGTAGCAGTTTGCACGCGCGATCGACCGGAAGATTTGCGGCGCTGTCTAGACGCGCTGATGCTGCTGCCAGATGAGGGTCAGGAATACCTGGTAATTGACAATTGTCCAGCCACGGATGCCAGCAGTGAATTGGTCAAAAATTACCCAAAAATCCGCTATGTGCGCGAAGATGTAGCGGGCGAGAGCGCTGCCCGCAACCGAGCTTTACGCGAAGCTAAACACGAATTTGTAGCGTTTACAGATGACGATGCTGCCCCCGATCCGAACTGGCTGCGATCGCTCTTGTGGAATTTTAGCGATCCGCGAGTGATGTGCGTCACGGGGCTGGTGATGCCCTTGGAACTGGAAACCGAAGCGCAAGAATGGTTTGAGCGCTACAGCCCCCACGGACGGGGCTACGAGCGCCGAGTGGTTGACGGGGCCCAATGCAATCCGCTGATTATAGCTCCAGTGGGGGTTTCGGCGAGTATGGCTGTGCGGAAAAGTTTGATCGACTACATCGGTCTGTTTGACGAAGCTTTGGGCGTGGGCACGCCCGCTAAGTGCGGTTCAGACAGCGAACTGTTTGCCCGCATTTTGCGATCGGGCTACCGCATCGTCTACGAACCGAGGGCTTTGAGTTGGCACCGCCACCGACGCACCTGGGAAGAACTGCGCAACTTGCTCCGATGCTACGGAATCGGAGTCTATGCTTTCTGGACGCGGCTGTTTGTAATCAACAAAGAATTTAGTGTGCCTCTATTAGCTTGGGCATGGCTGTATTACAAGCAAATTCCTGAATTATTTGCTTCTTTGCGAAAGCAACCGGGCTGTATTCCTAGTGATTTACTTTTGGCTCAAATGCGGGGGTGCATTAGCGGGCCGATGGCTTATTTTGATTCTCGCAAGCGGTTGCAGGAAGTTAAAGGGGAAGTCAATCGATTTTAGATTTTATAATTTAGATTTACTCCAAAGATAAATCTGGGAAATGAAACTAAGGTCTAAGCTTTTTGGATTAGTCATTAGTCATTAGTCAGGAGGAACAGGGAAGTCCGGCAACGGATGGTGTAATGGATTTAAGGGATTTAACAGATGGATATTGAGGGTAGAGGGAAGAAGTAAGAGTGTTGGAAAATTTAATCACTACTTATAAATCCCCAAATACCAAGTACCAAATATTAATTACCCAATCCCAAATAACAACTACTAATTACCAAATACCAATCTAATATGAATAGGGAAAATCCAACAATTAGCATAATTATTCCGAGCCACAATCGAAGTTCTTCGCTGCGGCGCGCTCTTGATGCTTTGCACTCGCAGACTTATCCGATCGACCTGCTCGAAGTTATTGTAGTTGCAGATAGCTGCATTGACGATACTTTGGCAATGCTACAAGACTACAAAGCTCAGTTTAAACTGCAGGTGATCGAGGTAAATTGCCGGAGCGCTGCCATCGCCCGCAATACAGGAGCGGCTTCGGCTACCGGGCAATTGCTGCTGTTTCTCGACGACGACATCGAAGCGCTGCCGCCTTTGGTGGAAAGCCACGCACGGGTTCACCGAGAGCGTCCAGGAGCGGCTGTCATGGGGCCCTATCCGCCTAAGTTGCACGGAGCAACTAGGTTTTTTGACGTGGAAGTGCGCTCGTGGTGGGAAGAGAAGTTTTATCAGATGAGCCAACCTGGTCACAGATTTACTTATCAAGATTTGCTCAGCGGCAACCTTTCTTTGGATGCAGAACTGTTTGCTCGTCTCGAAGGCTTTGATTCGGCTTTCGGGAACTGCGGCGGGGAAGATTACGAGTTTGGGCTGCGTTTGCTGAAAGCTGATGTACCTTTTGCTTTAGCGCAGGATGCTGTGGGCTATCATTACGAACACGAAACAAACAATCTCGATCGCTCTTTCCGCCGCTCTCGTCAGGAAGGGCGCTCGGATGTTTTGATTGGCGGCCGACACCCGGAACTGAGACCGATGCTGCACATCAAAGACTACGAAACTCCTTATTTTTTGGTAGACAAGATTGTGGTGGCGCTGACGTTTTTCTTGCCGGCGGTTATGGATTGGCTGGCTGTGGGAGTCAGGAAATCTCTGGATTTTCTAGAAAGCGTGGGGATGCGGGAAACTTGGCGGTGGTTGCGGGCAAAATTGCGCGGTTATTGGTATTTGCGGGGTGTGATTGATGAGCTAAAAAGTCGCTCTGCTATTTCTAGTTTTATGCAAGGGGGCCCGGCCCGTGCTGATTTGGGCGGACATGAAATTAACATTGATTTGCAGCAAGGTTGGGAAGCTGCAGAAAGTCTGCTGGATGCGGAACGACCGGCTGGGGTTTACCTGTATTACGGCCAACTGGCAGTCGGCCATATTTTTCCGCAAGCGGGCGCGGAACCGCTGCGGGGCGCTCACTTGCGATCGATTCTGGCGCTTCACTTTGCTCAATCGCTGGCTGGGGCGATCGCGGTTAACGGTTTGCCCCACAGTGCTGAAATGCTTGAAGAAAAACCTTTAGTTGCCTTTGAAACTTACGAGTTAGCAATTAATAGCTAAGTAAATAGGTGCAACTAAAGATTACATGATTCGGGCAGGTGAGTACCTTCATCTTCTCGCTTATATCTCGTTATGCTTAGCTAAACTAGCCCCTAGAAGATATTTTTTTTCGTGCATATCTACTGAATTCAGGGAAGTTAAACCAAAAACTCAAACCTCAAAACTTGGGAAATTGGAAATTTACAACCCCAAAGTTAAAAGTCCCAAGTCAAAACTTTTCTATCTAGTGCCCGCTGCAAAATTTTCAGGAGCAAGTTATGGCAATAAAAGTGATGGAGATTGAGTTTGCCGAACAGATTAATCCGATTAGGCAACTCGAACAATACGAAGGAGTTCGCATTTTAGTTCGCTACCGGGGACGGCCTTTGGGCTGGGCTTATGTTAGTAACAATCCCTGGGAACAAACAATTTCCGCTGAGCGAGTGCGACAAACAATTGTGGATCAGTTAGGAAAAGAGTTGGTGCGATCGACTTTAGGAGAGCAATTCGGCGCGGTTTCTGAAGCAGTGCCGGATCGCCACCTGCCACCAATTAGCGTTGTCATCTGCACGCGCGATCGTACAGATTTGCTCAAAGGCGCTCTGGAAGCTCTGCTCGCCCTCGACTATCCCGACCGCGAAATTATCGTTATAGACAACGCTCCTGCAAGCAGCAGCACCGCTGAATTCGTCGCGCGATTGCCGGTACGCTACGTCAAGGAAGAACGGCCAGGATTGGACTGGGCGCGCAATCGCGGGATCGCGGAAGCGCGACATGAGATTATTGCTTTTACTGACGACGACGTGCGGCCCGATCGCGGTTGGTTGCGGGCGATAGCTTCGGCTTTTGCTGACCCAGAAATTATGGCAGTTAGCGGTTTAGTGGCTGCTGCCGAACTGGAAACCTTGCCGCAACAGCAATTTGAACTGATATATGGCGGAATGCTGCAACACCTCGACCGCCACAAAACCTACGGTAGCAAGCTTTCTGTGCGGGAGTTGCTGTGGGCGAGCAAATACGGCGTGGGGGCGAATATGGCTTTCCGGCGGCAAGTTTTCCAGGCTGTGGGCAATTTTGACGTTGCTCTCGATGTGGGGACTGCGACTCGCGGTGGTGGGGATATTGAGATGTTTCATCGGATTTTGGCTAAGGGATACTCGACTTTTTATGAGCCGAGAGCTTTTGTGTGGCACTTGCACCGACGCAGCGCCGATGCTTTGAGCCGGCAGTTGCAGGATAACGGGCGCGGTTTTGGGGCTTATTTACTCACGTGCTATCGCAACCGCACTGTGCCGCCCTGGGAAATTTGGAAATTTGCTATGTTTCAGTGGCTTGGTTGGTGGCTGGTGCGCCGCTTGGCGGCTCCGGGTTTGCTGCCGCGCAAGTTGGTAGTCAGCGAGTTGCTAGGAGCTCTCGACAGTCCTTTTGCTTACAGAAAAGCGCAGTTGCAGGCGCAGCAGTTAGGTGAGATTGAGCCGCAAGAGCAGCTACAGTCTGAACCGCAGGAAGTTGCCGGAGGTGTGCGATGAGAAGTGTTCCAAGGCTGGGTTACAGGCGCAAAATCGCTCATTTCTTCGATTTGCTGCGGGTGTTGGTCGATCGCGATATGAAATTACTTTACAAGCGATCGGCTTTGGGGATTGCTTGGACTTTAATCAATCCGCTGTTGCAGTTAGCTGTATTTTCCTTTGTGTTTCGCTCTGTTATACCGATTAACATTCCGCAATTTTCTTCCTTTGCTTTCAGCGGTTTGTTAATCTGGAGTTGGTCTCAAACCGCATTATTTCAAGCAACGGGATTAATTACCAACAATAAAGCCCTAATCAGACAGCCTAATTTTCCCACGGCAATTTTGCCGGTAGTCACGACTATGACGGGGCTAATTCACTTTCTGTTAGCTTTGCCGGTGTTAATTATCTTTCTGGCAATTGATGGCGTTCAACCGAGTGCAGTGCTGTTTGTGTTGCCGCTGCTGATGGTTATTCAGTTTATTTTGACAGTCAGTTTGGCTTATCCCCTCGCCGCTTTGAATGTCACTTTTCGCGATACTCAGCACACTTTGGGCGTAGTTTTGCAGATGCTGTTTTACCTGACTCCGATTTTCTACGACCTCAACAGTGTCCCGAAAGAATTTCAGCCTTTTTATCAGTTAAATCCAATGGTGCCACTGCTTGGAGCCTACCGCGCCATACTGCTCAAGGGTACGCAGCCAGATTGGCTGGCACTGTTAATTGTTAGCTTGGTTGTGGCTGCTCTTTTGCCGATCGGACTGGGAATTTTTAGACGGCAAAGCAATACTTTTGTGGAGGAATTGTAAATGCGTCAAGCTATTGTTGTCAAGGGTTTGGGAAAACGTTTCAACCGCTACTCTGCCGATCGACCTTATACGATTATGGCGGCCGCTTTGGCGGGTTTTCGGCAGATGAAACCGCAGGCGCGTTTTTGGGCACTGCGGGATATCAATTTCACCGTTTCTCCCGGAGAAATGCTGGGAATTCTCGGGAAGAATGGCGCAGGAAAATCGACGCTGCTGCAACTTGTGGGCGGTATCGGCCACGCTCAAGAAGGAACTATTGAAGTTAATGGCCGAATTGGCGGTTTGTTGGATTTGGGTGCGGGTTTTCACTCGGATTTAACGGGCAGAGAAAATGTGTTTGTGGGTGCGGTGGTGGCCGGTTTGACTCGTCGGGAAGCGGCGCGCCGGTTTGATGATATTGTTGAATTTGCGGAATTGGAACAGTTTATTGATAGCCCGATGCGGACTTACAGTACCGGGATGCAAATGCGGCTCGCTTTTTCGGTGGCGGTACACACAGATCCAGAAGTGCTGTTAGTTGATGAACATTTGTCGGTTGGTGACGTGGCTTTTCAAAATAAATGTTTGAACAGAATCACGGAGTTTAAGAATCAAGGATGTGCGATTGTTTTGATTTCTCACAACGCGGCGCAAATTCATAAACTGTGCGATCGGGCTTTGTGGCTGAAATCAGGTGAAATCGTGGCTTACGGGGAACCAGAAGTGGTAGTCGGTCAGTATTTGTCCGAAATGCGGCCAGCAACCGAAAAACGCACTCCCATGCGTCCTCCTGAAGTGACGAGTACGGGTTCGCAACTGCGAATTAATGACAATCGCTTCGGTTCTTTGGAAGTAGAAATTACGGATGTTAAAGTGTTGCCGGATGATGAGATAAACAGTGGTGATTCTATTACTGTGGAAATTCATTATTCTGTACCGAAGCCAATTTCGGCTGCTATCTTTGGCGTAACAATCAGCCGGGAAGACGGTCAAAGTTGTTTTGAGACTAATACTAATCAAATGGGCAGATTGCTGCCGCTGGCGGAAGGTAAAGGCACAATCCGCCTGCACGTAGACAGGCTGGATTTAGGAAACGGTCAGTATTACGTGAATCCTGGGGTTTACGAGAAGAGTTTGGCTTACGCCTACGATTATCATTGGCACACTTATCCGCTGTACGTGCGATCGACTGTAAACCAAAAAACGATTCTTGCTCCGCCCTACCGCTGGGAATTTGATGGCAAAATGCAGGTTGCGGATTTACCAGAACCAGCCGATAAAGTTCATGCCTTGAATAAGGATAATCCCGCCTATGCCAAGATTTCGACTCAGTTGAAAAATAAGCAGGAACCAGACTTTTTAATTATTGGCGCTCAAAAGTGTGGCACGGAACCTCTATCCGGCTATCTCGCAAATCACTTGCAAATTATCAAAGATGGTTCCCGCAACATTCACTTTTTTGATTTGAATTTTGAGCGGGGCGTTGATTGGTACAGCAAGCAGTTGACGCGCAGTGTGGCGGATGAAAAGGTGTTGCTGTGGGAAATGACTCCTTACTATATTTATCATCCGTTGGTGGCAGAGCGGGTTTACAAGTGTTTCCCGAATGTTAAGCTGATTGTAATGCTGCGAAACCCGGTCAAACGAGCTTGGCTGCACTATCATTTAGAAGTGGCGATCGGCTGCGAAAAGCTCGATTTTGAAAAAGCGATCGCTTCCGAGCCCGATCGCCTAAAAGGTGAAATTGAAAAAATCAAAGCCGATAAAGATTATTACAGTTTCAACCACCAACATTATTCTTATTTGTCGCGAGGAATTTATGTTGAACAAATCAGGAATTGGCTCGATTATTTTCCTAGGGAACAGTTGCTAATTCTCAAAAGTGAAGATTTTGAGGCAAATACCGACAAAGTTTTTTCGGAAGTGTTAGATTTCTTGGAGATTAGTGCGATCGCAAGTAAAGAATATGAGATGAATACGATCGAGGAGTACAGCAAAATACCAGCAGCAATCAAACAACAATTAACAGATTATTTCACACCTTACAATCAGGAACTTTCTGATTTGTTAAAGCAGGATTTTACTTGGAGTTAGAATTGGCAGGTTGGGTTCTGAGAACGAAACCCAACCTACCTCAAAATATACCGTTAATTATGGGTGCAAAATCTTATGAAACGAATATTTCTAGTGGGAGCTCCTCGCAGTGGCACAACAATTCTTCAAAGCTTATTAGCCGCTCATCCCGAAGTCATTTCTTTTCCGGAATCTAAGTTTTTTCACTATTTGCTGTACGATCAGTTTGCGGGAAAGTTGCCCGGTAGAATGGAAGCTTTTTTGAGGGATGAGATTAAGCGTCCTGAACTTTTACAAGGTTTTGATGACAGCCAAACTGTGGAAGCTAAAGCTAGTTGGTTTGTCGGAGTTTTGGATGGTTTGGCTGCTGAACAAAACAAAAGCATTTGGTTGGAAAAAACGCCGGAACACATATATTTTATTGATGACATAGAGCGCTTTTTACCGGATGCAAAATTCATACATCTTTTGCGAAATGGTATGGATACAATAGCTTCTATGTATGAGGCTACTAGGAGTTTTAACGACTTGTGGGGCGCTGGTTGGGATTTAAACCACTGTATTGATCGCTGGGAACACGCGATGTTAACTAGCCACAAATATATTAATAAATCCAATCATATATTAGTTAAGTATGAGGAGCTTTTAGACAACAAAACAAAATTTTTAGGGGAAATTTGTCATTTTTTGGGCATTGAATATGACGGCGAAATGCTAGTTAATTATCAAAAACAAGCCGCGACTCTCAGTTTAAATCTACCTTGGCACAAAGGAATTGAGAGAGATGTCAAAAGTAGTAACGTTCACAAATATCATAAAATTTTCACGAGAAATGAAATCAGATATATTTTAGATAAAATTCAGCAAGTCAAGGGTGAAATTGCCTGTAAAGTTACGGTGGAAGTGACCGAACCAATTTCGGATATTTACGCTTTGCAAATATGCGATCGCCTGTCCTGTACGATCAAGCTAGAAGGAATTAAACTCGGTATTATTGAATTGCCGATTTGCGATGGCATGGTGGCGGCTGCGGTTTTGGCGGATGCGGTTGCAGCCCAGTTTGCTTGGCTAATTCTCGATCGCTTCTTTCAACGCAATCGCTGCGAAAGAGGCAATAAATTGTGGGAAACTTTGCTGGAACCATTGCACGCTAAACATGACTGGACGCTATTTTTGCAAGAATTATGGGGGCGCCCGCATTGGCATTTGGAGGATTTCTACAAGCCAGAAATAGCAGAGGAAGTCCCAACAATTACGATCGAAAAAGATTTGATTGCTGTAGAAATTAGCGAAGAATTTGCTAATATAAAAGTTGAGCTTTCTGAAATAGACGTGCTGGTGAAAGTAGGCGGGGTTGCTGTCGGTATTGTCACTGTTGCGGTGGAAAATAATTTTGTTTCTGCTCAAAAATTGCGATCGACAATTACTCGAAATATGAGTTTTGAGTTGTGCGTCACCGCCGTGCGAGAAGCTTTGCTGGGAAAACCACTCAACGGCAAGCAATGGCTGCGATCGCGCTTAGCCTCTTGTGCTCAACAAAGGTCGAATTTGCCCGACTCGTTGAATGCACCGGGTGCTGGTGGCATTTATCCCCAAAATGCGGTGATATTCGGCAGGCGATCGGGTGCGATCGGGACGAGTGTCAGCCGTCGCGCCTCACTCCCGGCGGCGGCGCTGCAGGAAATCGAGTCAGCCGCGGCAATCGCTGGGGAACCGACAATGCAAATTCCCCAAGAAAACGAGTTTCCAAAGCAAGTATTTTACGCACCGGAAATCATTGGCTCAAAATCTTCTTATCGGGAAGTATCTCACTCGGTGAAACCTCAAGTTTTGGACAATCATAGCGTTACACAAAAATTCCCGATTCTCTCGTACCGCCGCATTTCTCCTGACGGTTTAGACGCAGTTACTCCCCAGATTTTTGAACAACAGTTACACAATCTCAAAAATCAGGGTTATTACAGTGCGAGTTGGGAAAATTGGCGAAGCGCAAAACTGGCTAAAACTCCTTTACCCGGTAAAGCTGTATTGATGACATTTGACGGCGGCTATCTCGACTTTATCCAATATGCTTGGCCTGTGCTAAAACGCTTTGATTTTACAGGAACGGTTTTTCTTGTAGCGGAGTCAATAGGCAAGACAAATAGTTGGGAAAAAGCCGAATTTGAAGAAGTGCCGTTAATGGGATGGCCGGAAATTTTGCAATTGCGGGATGCAGGGATTGAATTCGGTTCTATGTCTGCTACTCATCAACCTTTGACTGCATTGTCGCCGACAGAAATTGTGCGGGAGGCAGTCAAATCCCGTGCTATCTTGGAACAGGGATTAGAGAAATCTGTTAAATGCTTTGCCTATCCTTACGGGGATTTCGATCCCATTGTAGCGCATTTAATAGGAGCTAGTGGATATACTTTTGGTGTATCATATCAATTAAATTTTAGCAGTTTTGACGATGCTTTATTGTCGCTGCCGCGCATTCAAGTCACCGCCGAAAATGCCTTAAAATTAGCTTAAATTAGCTTAGTAAGGTGCGTCTCAATCAGCGAAATTTTTCCTCAATCAACAATCTCTCAACGGACGCACCTTACAAGTGAAATTTATTAATTAATTCCTTGATTTCTCGCTGCAAATAAACGCCAAACCCTCGGGAAATTTTATCAAATTTATAATAAAATAAAATCTCCATAACATCTTCACTGTTCATATACTTTAAATAAGAAATTATTTTATCGGTCAGTTCATCATTAACATCATCGATATACTTTCTCACCGCCAATCTTTCCGAAATATTCCATTTCCGATCAAACTTGCGGTGCATTTTCCTCTCATATCAAGTCCGGTAGCACCGGACTTGTATGGTGGGCGTGGGAGCGCAATTAGCAGCCGCACGCTGGCCACCAATGA
>NZ_JAUBQN010000005.1:0-184387 GCF_036701295.1 Microcoleus harperi Pol14_C6
GTAAAAGAGCGAGAGGAGAAAAACCACTAAAAAGGGGAACCAATATTTCTTTGATATCTGCTTTATCGAGTACAAAACTGGTGGCATCAAGGAATATTTATGGTGCAGTAAATGGAATAACATTTGAAGCATTCATCCTGAGAGAATTAGTCCCAAAACTTTGGAAAGGTGCTTGTGTAGTTATGGATAATGCTAAAATTCATTGCGGAGAAATGGTGAAAGAATTTATCGAAGAGGCAGGAGCAAAGTTAATTTATTTGTCTCCTTACTCTCCCGAGTTTTCCCCGATAGAAAATTTTTGGTCAAAAGTGAAATCTCTGTTAAAAAAATTTAAAGCCAGAAATTATTTAGACTTAATTGATGCAATTACAGATGCTATGCTACAAGTTACTAAAAAAGATATTCATAACTGGTTTGCTCATTGTTGTTACTGTACCTCATGACTATAGTAAACGCTATAAATCCCCTGATCGTCGACCACCTCAGTGGCAATCCAAATCACTGGCTTAACTTTGATTGATTGCAACTCTTACAACTGTTGACCTGACTCTTCTAAAATATCGATCGCGTGAGTGAGAATATTCAGAAAAGCTTGATTGATCCGAGCTGCATAATGCTCAATCTATGGCAAATTTCAGACTTCTTTCATCAGCTTGATGTCTAGCCGTCCCTCGCAAATGGTCACGTTTTTTAAATTTGCACCCAGAAAGTCAAATCTTCGCAGCGTTTTATTGCTAAAATTGAAAAAATAGTAAATAAGTGCATTCATCATTATCAATGTGACGATTTTGCATAATATTTATTAGCACCATAAGCAATAAGGGTTAAAACACTCAATGTCTGCTCAAGGGTTTTATCGTCGTTCACTCCCCGATTCAGCTATTGCCTTTTCCTCCATAGAGGGAAAGCAAATATTTCGAGAAGCGTTGGCATTGGGAGGTATGGAAGGGTATTTTGCTCTAGCGGAACAGTTTCATACTCAAGCAGAACCCGCTTTTTGTGGATTGGGTAGTTTAGTTGTTGTTCTTAATGCCTTATCCATCGATCCTGGTCGCATTTGGAAAGGGGTGTGGAGATGGTATGGAGAAGAATTTTTAGACTGTTGCTTACCTCTTTCAGTCATTAAAGAAAACGGTATCACTTTTGATGAGTTTGTCTGTATCGCACGTTGCAACGGTGCTGTTGTAAAACCTAACCGCTACCACCAAAGCAGCTTGGAAAAATTTCGGCAAGCAGTTGAGGATGTGACTGCGGCGTCAGGTGATATTCATCTAGTTGTTTCCTACAGCCGAAAGGTATTGGGACAAACGGGTGATGGTCACTTCTCACCAATTGGTGGCTATCATCCACAGCGGGATCTAGTTCTTCTGCTGGATGTTGCCCGTTTCAAATATCCACCTCACTGGGTTTCTCTGCCTTTGTTATGGCAAGCATTTGAACCTGTCGATCCCGTCACTAATCAATGTCGAGGTTATATTTTATTGCAGAAGAGTGAAAGGTTGCCAGAAACCTTCTTTCATGTTGCTTGTGATTTACATCAGTGGCGTAGTGTTGCTCCTTACTTTACAGAAATACTCCCAGACATTCTAAGAAAAGAGCAACCTGATTCAATTGCTTCATTTGTCAGTACCATCCTGCACCATTGGCCTGTTGAGTTCACAACTATGGTGCATACCTCCTCAGAGACGGCAGAGATACTTGAGAAATTACGGGCAGCTATTCAGTTAAATTCACTGTTTGATATTGTTCACCAATGCTTGTCAAGCGATGACTCGGATGCAATGTCTGTTGTACGCAAGTGGCCGCACCAGCCATTCGTAGCAGAGATAATAACAGCAATATTACTCTCGTGTCCAGAAACGCTCTATGCAACCCTCAAACCCGAGTTAAGACTGTGGTTTAGTGAGGTTCGCCACTTTGAGAAACTACTCCCTCCCTGGGATATAGAGATATCTAGATTGAGAGAACAAATGTCAGCACTCCAGGAGTTTTACACTTTATATTCCAAGGGAGATCAGTGCAATATCCCTCAGAGTTAGCACCTACCGCCTTTTGAACTCCCCAAACCTCGCCTAACGACAAAAGTTAAAATTAAAAGCAAGATTTAATAATCTGATGCTGGTGGCGGTTGTGGATGAAGATTCGTCACAGCGAAATATTAGGCTTGTAACTGATGCGAGTGACGAGTGGACAACGGAAAAAGTGGAAGTAGTGGGAAAAAAATGTAGGGCGAACATCTGGTTGGCTACAGGTTTTTGCCTAAATTCTATTTGATTGACTGTTGACTGAGGTAATCAGCACACATCTGTTTATCCTCTTCTGTCACTTTCGGGTTTGTTCTGAGATAATCGTCGATCCAATTGCAACCTAATGCCATTAGTTTATCGAAATCCCAAACCCACAGTTTGATGGTGTTGTCACTGCTTGCAGAAGCCAAAGTTTTGCCATCGGGACTAAAGGCGACGCTCCAGACCAAACCTTGATGCCCGGTGAGGGTAGCGAGGGGTTTTTGGCTTTGCAGGTGCCACAGTTTGATGGTGTTGTCACTGCTTGCAGAAGCCAATGTCTTGCCATCTGGACTAAAGGCGACGCTATAGACCGAATTGCTATGCCCGGTGAGGGTGGCGACGGGTTTTTGGCTTTCCAGATTCCACAGTTTGATGGTGTTGTCACTGCTTGCAGAAGCCAATGTCTTGCCATCTGGACTAAAGGCGACGCTCAAGACCTCATTGCTATGCCCGGTGAGGGTAGCGATGGGTTTTTGGCTTTCCAGATTCCACAGTTTGATCGTCTTATCGCTGCTTGCAGAAGCCATATTCAAGCCATCTGGACTAAAGGCGATGCTATAGACCGGATTGCTATGCCCGGTGAGGGTAGCGATGGGTTTTTGGCTTTCCAGATTCCACAGTTTGATCGTCTTGTCGTCACTTGTAGAAGCCAATGTCTTGCCATCTGGACTAAAGGCTACGCTATAGACCGGATTGCTATGCCCGGTGAGGGTAGCGATGGGTTTTTGGCTTTCCAGATTCCACAATTTGATCGTCTTGTCAAAGCTTGCAGAAGCCAATGTCTTGCCATCTGGACTCAAAGCGACGCTATAGACCGAATTGCTATGCCCGGTGAGGGTAGCGAGGGGTGTTTGGGTTTGCAGGTGCCACAGTTTGATGGTTTTGTCACTGCTTGCAGAAGCCAATGTCTTGCCATCTCGACTAAAGGCGACGCTATAGACCGGATTGCTATGCCCGGTGAGGGTAGCCGTGGGTTTTTGGCTTTCCAGGTGCCACAGTTTGATGGTGTTGTCACGGCTTGCAGAAGCCAATGTCTTGCCATCTCGACTAAAGGCGACGCTATTTACCTCATTGATATGCCCGGTGAGGGTAGCGATGGGTTTTTGACTTTGCAGGTTCCACAGTTTGATGGTGTTGTCACTGCTTGCAGAAGCCAATGTCTTGCCATCTGGACTAAAGGCGACGCTCAAGACCTCATTGCTATGCCCGGTGAGGATAGCGATGGATTTTTGGCTTTGCAGGTGCCACAGTTTGATGGTGTTGTCACGGCTTGCAGAAGCCAATGTCTTGCCATCTAGACTAAAGGCGACGCTCCACACCGGATTGCTATGCCCGGTATGGGTAGCGATGGGTTTTTGGCTTTCTAGGTGCCACAGTTTAATCGTCTTATCGCTGCTTGCAGAAGCCAATGTCTTGCCATCTGGACTAAAGGCGACGCTATTAACAGAATTGCTATGCCCGGCGAGGGTAGCGAGGGGTTTTTGGTTTTCCAGGTGCCACACTTTGATGGTGTTGTCACTGCTTGCAGAAGCCAATGTCTTGCCATCTGGACTAAAGGCGATACTCCAGACCGAATTGCTATGCCCGGTGAGGGTAGCGATGGGTTTTTGGCTTTCTAGGTGCCACAGTTTGATGGTGTTGTCACTGCTTGCAGAAGCCAATGTCTTGCCATCTGGACTCAAGGCGACGCTATTAACAGAATTGCTATGCCCTTCCAAATGATTGCGCTCTTTTACTGCGGACACTGCTTGTTGCAGCACAGCTATCACTCGTCCTCTAATATGTTTTGTCGTCTCGGATGAAGAATCTAGCTGTTTGAATGCTTGCCCTGCCTTTAATGCTTCCAACAGTGCTTGGAATGTCTGTCCTGAACGAAATGATTCATTAGAAAAAGCAGTTTCCTGGATTACATTTGCTAAATTCTGGGCTTGAGTGACTTTATACGTGGCTAATTGCTCTGCTTTAATTAGCGTCTGATTGGCTTGAGTCAAAATTTTATTCGCTTGTTTTTGTGCTTCTAACTCTCGTTCAACTTCCCGTTGTTGGACTTCCCGACTGGCATTTAAAAACTGATAATCCAAATCGCTCAAACTTTTATCTGCTGCCCAACTTTGAGCATCGTGCAAGGCTTGACCCCGCAACAGTCGCGATTCATCTTGGCAATCAGACTCTATCCAAGCTTTAAAACTTTCGCTGTAAGGGCGGAGTTCCGCTAATTGTTTTTCCACCCAATCCAGGTTAAAAACCGATTGATAAATTGGGTTATAAACTTTAAGTTTGCCAGACTGCTTAACCACCAACCCTGTTAATCGCAGTTCCATTTGTTCGGGAGTATCATCAGTCGCTATTTCATTGTGCTGCAAAATTTGCTGATAGAGTCCCAATAACCGACTGGCACGCTGTTCGCTGCGTAAAATGCGTCCTCTAATCGTTTTTAAATGTTCTGGTTCATCCTGTGCTTCCCAATTATCAATCACCTTTTCTTGGACTAAACTTTCTACCCACTCAGCGGGATTTGGAATGGGTGTATAATTTGCACTACCGAGCATTAGTTTACAAAGCTTTTGTGTTAAAAATGGCTGTCCGCCCGTCCAATATAATACTGCTTCTAACACAGATTGAGAATTTTCGGCTTGAGTTTCTAACCCCACTGCCAAAGGTTGGGCTTCTGCTAATTGAAACCCCGTTAACTCTATTCCTCGACCAATATTAAACGGAGTGCGTCGCTTGTCTTGAATTAAATCTGAGGGAGTAGCTACCCCTAACATCGTAAATGTTAATCGACGATAGTCGGGTTTATCAGCTCGATTATTATAGCAATCACGAATCACAGCAAAAAAATCTTCTATTTTAAAATTTAAGCTGAGTAAACTATCCGATTCATCGACAAAAATTACTATATTTTCTGAAATTATTTTGAGTAATACTTCTTCAAAAAATTTACTGAATCGTTTAACATTCGATAGTAAGCTGTTCTGCTCCCACCATTCATCTAAATCAAAAACGTCATACAAATCTAATCGGCTGACGATGCTATCAATCACGCCTGCATACCACTCTTCTGGCGTAATGTCTGAGGTGCCAATTTCTGTGATATCAATGCTACTACAGGCAATTCCCTCTGCTTGTAACCGCTGCATTGTCCGCACTCGCAGGGATGATTTTCCCATTTGTCGGGAATTAAGAACATAGCAAAATTCTCCAGCTTTTAAAGCTTGATAAAGTTCTTCATCCGCCTTTCTAGTGACATAAGTTGGGGCGTTTGCAGGCAGGCTACCCCCAACTTGATATTGATAATCCTTCATAAGTCATTATTAATTTATAGGTGGAAAATCCGAGAATCAAGGAATCAATTTGTACAGCCGTACAGGTTCAGTAATTCCCTTTAACTGTTGCATACCTAAGTCAATCACATTTAAAGGAGAGTGGGTTTTAACGACTTGATAAACTGTTTCAGAAATACAGATTCCTCCTGGCTCTGCTTTCCCTTCTAAACGAGCCGCTAAATTTACACCAGCCCCCCTGATATCATTATTAAGAAAGAAGATTTCCCCCAAGTGAATACCAATCCGGTGTTGCAGGACATGACTCGCAGGTAAGGTTGTAGCAGCTTCGGCGAGACTTCGCTGTATTTCTAGCGCACAGGCTACTGCTTTTACGGCACTTTCTGGAAAGAAAATTAATAAACCATCGCCCATTTCTTTAAGGACTTTGCCTTGATGTTTAGCGCAGATGTCTCGGATGATGTTGAAATCTCGATTCACTAATTCTAGTGTCAGCTTTTGGTTGGCCACTGATAAAGCGGTGGAATTAACTACATCGGAAAAAATAATAGCTGCTAAATTACTCTCTACGCTCAAGCTTAATGGGTTATTAGATTGTTGCACAGCAGTCATATTTGGTTGGGGAAAGGCTAGGCGATGGCTAAAATATTGACGATACAAACCACACAATGGCATGACAGCATTTCCCTGAAATTTGATCAACCCCATGCTTCGCAATTTAAAAGCCTCTCCGGTATTAATTTCTACAGGTTGTTCGCTGTTAATGACTTGTCTAATTGTTGCTGCTAGTTCTGCATCTTGTTCCAAGTTAACTAAATGCCGTCGTAAATGATCGTAGTAAGGGCCTTCTTCAGTAGGAGCGACTTTTAGCAAGCTATCTAAGCTAATTCTCCCTCTGGCAATTTGGTAGAGAGCAACTCGAACTAAATAAGGATGACCGCCCACCATTTCCATCAGGTCACAAATCTCTTGATTTGACCAATTTAATTGGTGTCGATTCACTAAATCTGTTACCTGTTTGTGATTGAGTTCAGGTAATTCTATGGGCAATCCCACGTTAAATGGCGACTGATTAATATTGAGAGGAATATAAACTTCTTGAGAGTGAGAAATGACCAACCTCAGCTTTTTCCAAATTTCCTCATTTTTTCCCCGTTCGTGCCAAGCTCGTAATAATCCAAAGAAGTCAGTGGCTATTTCGGAATGCTCAAAAATGCGATCGACTTCATCTAACCCTAAAACAACAGGCCGATCGCTGTTAGATAGTAGATAGCGTTGGAAATACTTCGTGCTTTTATTTTTACTGCCGAGAACGCCTTTCCAATATTCTCCTAACCTATCTTCTAAATTTAATTCATTGGTAATCTCACCACAAAACCACTGCAACAGCTCATCAAGATTGGTGAGAAAACTGCCATCAGCCCATTGAAAGTTTAAATAAGCCGTTTGATAACCCTGTTCCTTGGCGTTGTATAAAATTCGCTGCAATAAGGAAGTTTTTCCCATTTGTCGGGGGGCTTTGATTCGGATTAAAGCTCCGGCCTTAACAATAGTTTGGTAGCAGTCAGATTCAATGGGATGCCGATCGATATATAGGGGTGAATCTAAACTAACAGAACCTTCTGGGTTGTCTAAGTTGGAACTCGAAACGGGAGATACGGCGCTAGATCGCGGATTTTCCACCACAGGCGACGACTCCTCAACGATATCGCTAACAGAAGCATCGCCCGATCGCCCTGCTGCATCCAACTCAGAAAAATCCGACTTTTTCTTTAATACCGGAGTCAGCTCTTCTGGAATACCAGCCATGCTGATGCTAACGCAACCCAATTTATAGGCAAATTCGATCGACTCCCCCGCCGCCAACGTATCGTAAAAACCTACAGCAAATTCTCGTGCGGCGCTATCTCCCACCGCTTGCTTCATGCCGATCACATAGGGAATGTGACGTGCGATCGCAGCCGCTTGCACTTCTGAATAGCAAGCGTTGAGTATTACGCACTCCACGTACTCATTAAACGCCTCAAATAAAGCTGCCAAAGCTTTGGTATTGACCAGCTTAATTTGTCCCGCCTCATCTTCCAAGGCTAAACCGCCTTCTCCTGCACCATGCCCAGAGAAATGCACAATCTCTGGTTTATAATCTAATATGGCTCGCTGCATTTCTCTGGGTGTCACCGCCCACTGTTGCTCTAGTTCAAACTTGTCGCCCTTTTTAGAGCGTTGCAACCCCTCTGCAATTTCCTTCGCCTCTTTCTGTAAGTCCACAGGGGTGGTATTTTTGGGGTTGGCTGCCAAAAACAGGATAGTTTTTTTATGTATAGGAGAAATACTCATTAATGGAACCTTTAGGAGAGGAGATACAGGAGCTTAACGACACTACCTCAGTCAGGGCGAGATATTTCTTGCCTTTAGGGTATTTAACCACAAACATCTTTATTTTTGTTGAGCAGTAAACTGGCAGAAACGATCGCCCTCACTCAAGCATAACCAATCAAAAAGGCGATCGCTACTTTCAACCAATCATTTGAGCTAGGTATTTACTTGATGGATTTTTTTTTAACACCTTCAATAAAACCTCTAAAACTTGGTGTTTTAGCTACAAATTAAACATTAGTTGAAGCTACAATAAAAACTCTTGAGGCACTTTTTCCTGTTAAATATCCTCCCATTTCTTCGGCTAGTCTACCAAGCCTTGCTCCCAGTACATCTTCAAATTAAATTGCTATAATAAGTTGTTACCTCTTGCTTCTTCCTTCTGCTCTTCCTCTACGTCTAGAGGGGTGGGGAAAATAATTTAGTGATTTTGGATACAATTCCCGGCTCAACAGTCGATCGAAGCCTCAATTTTGTGTGGGGATCTAAAATTCACCTAAAGTTCGACGCCCTTTCGCAAAACCCTCCCTAAGATAGAAGTTAGGGGACGATCGGTCCAATAGCCGATTCAGGAGCAAGTGTCAAGCACTCCATCGAACCCAAACTCAGAGCCGCAAGACAGGGAGGTTATCAATATCATGGTACAAGCGCCGACAGGGGAAGCCCGATTGGGCCCGATCGATCAGGTGCAAGCCTTAGACCGCGATTGCACGACTCTATCCCGTCACGTACTCCAGCAACTCCACAGCTTTTCAGCAGATGCTCAGGATCTCAGCGCTCTGATGAATCGCATCGGACTAGCTGCCAAGCTGATCGCGCGGCGGCTCAGCAGAGCCGGGTTAATGGCAGATGCCTTGGGGTTTACAGGGGCTGTGAACGTGCAGGGAGAATCCGTCAAAAAGATGGATGTCTATGCCAACGAAGTGTTTATCTCGGTATTCCAGCAAAGCGGATTGGTATGCCGCTTAGCTTCCGAGGAAATGGAGAAACCCTACTACATTCCCGAAAATTGTCCGATCGGGCGTTACAGTCTGCTCTACGACCCCATAGACGGTTCTTCCAATCTTGACACCAATCTCAATGTAGGCTCTATATTCAGCATCCGCAAGCAAGAGGGGGACGATGCAGACGGTTCGGCTTCCGACTTGCTGCAACACGGACACAAACAAATTGCCGCTGGTTATGTACTCTACGGCCCGAGTACCATGCTGGTTTATTCGATCGGTCAGGGTGTTCATTCCTTTACCCTCGACCCCAGTTTGGGCGAGTTTATTCTAGCTAACGAAAACATTAAGGTTCCCGATCGCGGCCCGATTTACAGCGTTAATGAAGGCAACTTCTGGCAGTGGGAGGAATCTTTGAGAGACTACATTCGCTACGTACACCGCAGCGAAGGCTACACCGCCCGGTACGGTGGGGCTTTAGTGGGAGATTTCCACCGGATTTTGTTCCAGGGAGGCGTGTTTTTGTACCCCGGAACGGTGAAAAAACCGGAAGGCAAATTGCGTTTGCTCTACGAATCGGCTCCCTTGGCGTTTTTGATGGAGCAAGCCGGCGGGCGGGCCAGTACGGGAGTTCAAGACATCTTAGACGTTGTGCCAACCCAACTGCACGAGCGATCGCCCTTGATTATCGGCAGTAAAGAGAATGTAGCGATGGTCGAGTCTTTTATTCAAGATCGATCGCGCAATCCTAGAACAGCCCAAGAGTGAAGGCAGAGGGAAGTTCGGCAACGAGCAATGTACGGGATGTAACGGAGGTAACGGATGTCAGGAAGAGGGAAGAAGGAAGAGGGTTTTAACTTATAACTTTCGACTCCCAATTACCAATTTCCCATTGCCAATTTTCAATTTTCAATTTTCAATTCCCAATTTCCAAGTCCCAATTAACAGCTATCAAATTGTAGGAGTTACAGTAATGACAGCAACGTCAACGAATCACCTGTTAGAAATCAAAGAAATTGGCCAAAGTATCTGGATGGACAATTTGACTCGCGATCTGATCGAGTCCGGTGAACTCAAACAGATGATTGAAAGTAGGGGATTGCGCGGGATTACATCCAATCCGGCTATTTTTGAGAAAGCGATCGCGGGTAATGTGATTTACGACGCAGATATCGAAGCCGGCATCCGGGCTGGTAAATCTGTGATGGAGATTTACGAATCTCTGGTATTTGAAGATATCCGCAACGCTTGCGACATCTTCGCCCCAGTTTACGCAGAGTCGAAGGGTTTGGACGGTTACATCAGTATCGAAGTGCCACCGACGATCGCCAACGACACAGAAAGCACGATTAGCGAAGCCCTGCGCTATTACCAAGCCCTCGGCAAAGAAAACGTGATGATTAAGATTCCGGGAACCGCTGAAGGTTTGCCCGCAGTCGAGCGAGTCATCAGCGAAGGCATTAACGTTAACGTGACTTTGCTGTTCTCAGTTGACAGCTACGTCGAAACCTTCTGGGCTTACATTCGCGGTTTGGAAGCGCGGGCGGCTAAAGGTTTGGATGTGAGCAATATTGCTTCTGTTGCCAGTTTCTTCTTGAGCCGGATCGACATCAATGTCGATGGCAAGATTGACGAGAAACTCAAAAATGTCACAGATATTTCCACAAAAGCCAGACTGGAAGCGGTGAAGGGGAAAGTGGCGATCGCCAATGCGAAGATAGCTTACCAGAAGTATAAAGAGATCGTAGCGAGCGATCGCTGGCAAGCTTTAGCAGCCAAAGGAGCGAAAGTGCAGCGCTTGCTGTGGGCTTCCACCAGCACCAAAAACCCCAACTACAGCGATGTCATGTACGTCGATGAACTAATCGGCCCCGACACGGTTAACACTTTGCCGCCGAACACCGTGGAAGCTTGTTTCGACCACTGTGATGTCGCACCCCGGATTGAGAACAACGTTGCAGAAGCGTACACCCTGATCGAAAGTCTCAAAGATCCCGACATCGACATCAACTTGGACAAAGTGATGGCAGACTTGCTCCTCGACGGGATTGAGAAATTCGTCAATCCGTTCCAATCCCTGATGGATTCCTTGCAAGAGAAAGTCCAGAAGTTGTCACCCGTCGCTTAGGCAGATATCTGTATCCTGAAAGGCAGAAGCATTTAGGAATTGGAATAGATAATTATTTGAGTTCTTAAAGGCTGAGTTTTAAATCCTCTCTGGGAATTTTGAGATTAATGGGTGTCAGAGTTCCTAGAGAGCAAAATCATCTGCCTCCTCTAGCAGTATTAAGAATCGATTAACTATCTCACCCAGCAACTAGCAGAAATGACCGCAAACTATCATGGTGTCTTGGCAGGGTTAACACCACTAGAACAAGGAAAATAAATAATGGTAACGCTACTTGAAAATCCACTGCGGGTCGGTTTGCGAAAAGAACGGGTGCCGGAACCACAAATTCTGGTAATTTTCGGAGCTTCTGGGGATCTCACCCAGCGCAAACTGGTACCTGCAATTTATCAGATGAAGCGCGATCGGCGCTTGCCACCGGAAACTACCGTCGTGGGAGTAGCCCGCCGCCCTTGGAGTCACGATTACTTCCGAGAGCAAATGCGCGAGGGCATTGAAGAATTTGGCGGCGGCATTGGCAGTGAAGAATTTTGGCAAGATTTCGCTCAAGGTTTGTACTACTGTCCGGGCGACATTGACAACCCGGAAAGCTATCAAAAACTCAAAGCTTTCTTAGCGGAACTCGACGAAGAAAGGAGAACTCGCGGCAATCACATATTTTATCTCTCAGTTTCCCCGAACTTTTTTCCAGAAGCAATTAGGCAACTGGGCGCGGCTCAAATGTTGGTTGACCCAGCAAAACACCGCTTGGTAATTGAAAAACCCTTCGGCCGCGACTTGAGTTCGGCAAAAGCTCTCAACCGAGTCGTGCAGCAGGTTTGCCAAGAACAGCAAGTTTACCGGATCGACCACTATTTGGGTAAAGAAACTGTTCAGAATTTAATGGTATTCCGATTTGCCAACGCGATTTTTGAACCGCTGTGGAATCGGCAATTTGTCGATCACGTACAAATTACAGTTGCAGAAACAGTAGGCGTAGAAGACCGGGCCGGTTACTACGAATCATCTGGGGCGTTGCGGGATATGCTGCAAAACCACTTGATGCAGATTTTCTGTCTGACGGCGATGGAACCGCCGAATTCCTTGGACGCTGACAGCATCCGCACCGAAAAGATGAAAGTTCTGCAAGCAACTCGCTTGGCAGATTTGAATAACTTGGACTTCTCAGCGATTCGGGGTCAATATTCCGCAGGTTGGATGAAGGGCAAACCCGTCCCGGGGTATCACGAAGAACCGGGGGTTGCTCCCAACTCGACAACGCCGACTTTTGTGGCGATGAAGTTTATGATTGACAACTGGCGCTGGCAGGGAGTGCCTTTTTACCTGCGAACCGGCAAACGGTTGCCGAAAAAAGTTAGCGAAATTGCTATTCAGTTCCGCGAAGTTCCGCTGCTAATCTTTCAGTCCGCGGCCCAACAAACTACTCCTAACGTTTTGACTATGCGCGTGCATCCCAATGAGGGGATTTCGCTGAGGTTTGAGGCGAAAATGCCGGGGCCGGATTTGCGGACGCGGACGGTGGATATGGATTTCAGTTACGGTTCTTCCTTTGGGGTGACATCTTCGGATGCTTACGATCGACTGTTAATTGACTGTATGCTGGGCGACCAAACTTTGTTTACCCGTTCTGATGAAGTGGAAGAAGCTTGGCGGGTGGTAACGCCGGCGCTGATGGAGTGGGAATCGTCCAGCGACCAAGATTTGGTTCCTAAATACGAAGCGGGTACTTGGGAACCGGCGGAAGCAGAACTGCTAATTAACAGAGACGGCCGCAAGTGGCGCAGACTTTAAGAGTCATTAGTCAGCAGTCATTAGTCATTAGTTATTGGTCAGCATTAGTATTAGTGATTAGCTAAGAGCTACTAACTTATAACTACTAACTAATAACTTAATGACTAATAACCAAGGGCTAATGACTAATGACTAATAACTAATGACTAATAACAAAGGAGAAAAAATTTATGACGATGACACCGATGAAAGCTCCACCTCTGGTTTCGCTGCAAAATCCTAAAGATGTGTCGATCGACCAAATAGAGGCCGAATTGAGTCAAATTTGGGAAAGTTACAGAGAATCTGGGTCAAAGAGCGATTTTCCGATCGCTAGTAGGGCAACAACTTTTACTTTTGTAGTCTACGAACCCGAAGAAACTCAGCGGTTATTAGCGGATCTGGGGTTTTACGACGGGCCGGTGGACGGTATTACCGGGCCGATGACGGCATCTAGCATCAGGGCGGCTCAAAAAGCTTACGGGCTGCCGAGAACTGGCAAACCTAACGCTGAATTGCTGGCGACTTTGCGGGAAGAAGTGGCTCGCAAAAATTCCAATGGCGAGGAGATGGGATCGAGTGGTTTGGGTTCCGGGGGCTCGGGGGTGGCTGATGCGATCGTGGCTGCCAATCCCTGCCGGATTATTGCTCTGTGCCCGACGGCGGGGGAAGATACGGGCGTGCAGGCTCAAGTCGCTGCTTATTGTCCTGTCCACAAGCGCACCACCGGCAATCTGATCTGCTGCGAGTACATTACCCTCCGAGGTACGGAAGAGGCGCTGGAACGGGTGAGCGGCATCGTGACGGCGTTGACGATCCCCGATTTGCCGACGCTGCTGTGGTGGAAGGCGAACCCGGATGCCGATCGAGGTTTGTTCCAGCGGCTGGCGGCAATTAGCAGTTCTGTGATTGTTGACTCTAGCAGCTTTGCTGAGTGTGAAGCGGAATTGCTGTTGATGCAAAGTCTGATCGAGGAGGGAATTCCGATCGCGGATCTGAATTGGCGCCGGCTGGCCGCGTGGCAGGAGTTGGCTGCTGAGGCTTTTGACGCCCCGGAACGTCGCGCTGCGATTCGGGAAATCGATCGGGTGACGATCGATTTCGAACAGGACAATTCTACTCAAGCGCTGATGTATTTGGGTTGGCTGGCGAGCCGGCTTCAGTGGCGTCCGGTTGCTTTCAAACAAGAAGAGGGCGATTACTACATCAAGCGAATTAAATTCGCGGGGCCGGACGAACGGGTTGTCGAAGCCGAGTTAGCTGCTATTCCTACTGCTGATACGGGCGATGTCCCGGGCGATTTGATTGCTCTGCGTTTGAGTTCTACGAACGAGAAGGCTGACTGCGGTACGGTTCTGTGTTCGGAAGTGGGTGGCTGTATGCGGATGGAAACGAAGGGTGGCGCTCAAACCGATCGGTTTAACCAGGTGAGTCCTCTGTTCGATCAGGTAACGGAACAGTTGCTGGGCCAACACTTGCAGAGTTGGGGCCGAGATGTGCTTTACGAAGAAAGTTTGGCAGTGACGGCTCAAATGCTGAAGTTGGCTAAGCGGTAAAAAGAGGGAAGAAGGAAGAAGGAAGAAGGAAGAAGGAAGAAGGAAGAAGGATTGAGTTAATATTCAGTGGGGCAGGCAATGTCTGCCCTACTTTTTTAGGAGCTATGAATTTTAAGTTAGGAGTTTTGAATTAATCCTGTTATTTAACTCAAAACTCTAAATTACTTCCCAAAAGCCACTAAATTACCTCTCTTCTTCTCATTCTTCCTTCGCGCCCTAGCGCTTACGCGCTGCTTCGCCTAACGCGTATTCGCGGTTCGTTAAATATGTATTTTTTGTAACTAATCTAGAACTATGGCTTTAGTAATTGCTGGCGAACGCAGCGGGGCGGGAAAGACTACTGTAACGATCGCCCTTTTAGCTTATTTAATCCGCCGCGCCTTGAATGTTCAATCTTTTAAGGTGGGTCCCGATTACATTGACCCCATGTTTCATGCTTTTGTTACTGGTCGCCCCTGTCGGAATTTAGACCCGGTATTAACGTCTGAATATTATGTAAAAAAGTGTTTTTCTCGTCATACTCAAGATGTCGATTATGCCTTAGTTGAAGGGGTGATGGGACTATTTGATGGAGTGAGCCGAAAAAATCAGGAATCAGGAAGCCACGACACGGATACACGGATTAATTATCGAAAAGAAGAAGGCAATTATGATTTTTCCTTTGCTTCTACGGCTCATGTTGCTTATTTGCTGAATTTGCCGGTATTGTTTGTGATTGATTGCAGCAGGCTCTCTGGTTCTGTGGCTGCGATCGCCCACGGTTTTCGTTCTTTTAACCCTGACCTTAAATTCGCGGGTTTGGTTCTCAATCGGGTGGCGAGCGATCGACATTTGGAACTGCTTCAAGATGCTCTCAAACCGCTCAATTTACCGATTTTGGGCGTTTTGCGTAGGGATGAGGCTGTTACTATTCCCGATCGACATTTGGGTTTGATTCCTGCTGAGGAGTTGCCGAATCTTCATGCTGCGATCGATAAATTAGCTGATTTGGCTGCTGTTAGTTTTGACTGGGAGCAACTTTTGCCTTTGTTGGCTGCAACTCGAAATGGGGGGGGTGAGGGGTCTGAGCAACTTTTGGGTAGACACAATCTCCCTTACGAAATTATAACTAAAAAAGATGATGTTGTCAACAGTTTGGGAAAACAATTTGGAGTGAGGATTGCAGTTGCGCGCGATCGGGCTTTTAATTTTTACTATCAGGACAATCTTGATTTGTTGGAAGAGTTGGGTGCGGAGTTAGTATTTTGGAGCCCGCTTGATGATGCGGTTTTTCCTGACAATGTGCAAGGGTTATATTTTGGTGGTGGTTTTCCCGAAGTTTTTGCTCAGGAATTGAGCGGTAATGTTTTAATTCGGGATGCGGTAAGAAATGCGATTTTTTCGGGAATGCCGACTTATGCGGAGTGCGGCGGTTTGATGTATTTGTGCGATTCTATTGTAGACTTCGATGGCAATTCTTGGCCAGGGGTGGGTGTGTTGGAAACTGCTGCTGCGATGGGAAAGCGTTTGACGCTGGGATACCGAGAAGCTGTGGCGGTGAGGGATAGTTCGGTGTTAACTGCTCTTGATGAGGTTTGGGGACATGAGTTTCATCGATCGCATTTAACTGTGGAACCGAGTAATCCAGTTTATCACAGTTGGAGGTATGGGAAGCGGGGGGAAGTTGAGGCGGTTGCTGAAGGTTGGGGAGTTTGTCAGGTACACGCTTCTTATTTGCATTTGCACTGGGGTGCTCGGCCTGATATTCCGGCTCGTTTTTTGCAGCAGTGTGCTGATTTTGATTGTAAGGGTGTTTTGGGCGATCGAGAAAGCGAACTAGATTTTTTTATTTAATTAACCGCAGAGGACACAGAGAAGAGAAGAGAGCAGTGCGCTAAATTTGATTGTAAGGGTAATTTGGGCGATCGAGAAAGCGAACTAGATTTTTTTATTTAAACCGCAGAGGACACAGAGGGCACAGAGAAGAGAAGAGAGAGGATTTACTGTATTAGAATGTTCATGACGGATCAAGCTAGGGATGTTGGGATTTATGAGCGAATCAATTTCGACTAAGCAGTTGTTCGCACAATGGGTGACACCGGAGAATTTTCGGAGTTACGGTCAAGTTATCTTTGCGGCTGTTGATGGTAAGTCTTTCGATGGTGAGGATGCTCAGTTAAATTTGCAAAATGGTATTCCTAGATTTTACATTATGCGGCTGCACCATAAAGGTCGCAAGTTTGGCAAAATTACACGACACATTAAATGTACTCAGTGTTTGGGTTCTTTGGATGGGAAAGATTGGTTGATGGCGGTTGCGCCTCCTGGGGATAGCTATAAACCGAGTTTAGAGGATATGGCTGCTTTTCGGATTCCGGGCAATTGTTTTATTAAGTTAGATGTGGGGACTTGGCACGCTGGGCCGTATTTTGATGCGGATTTTGTTGATTTTTACAATCTGGAGTTGAGCAATACTAATGTGGTTGACCATTTTAGCTTTGATTTGGTGAAAAATTACAATCTGGAGTTTGAGATTGTCTGAGGTGGGCGATTTGTAGTTGCGCTTTATTTTTGGTGATTATTGTTATAGGTTGGTTTTTTGAGTAAGATTTTTTAACCGCAGAGGGCGCAGAGGACGCAGAGGAGGAGAAGGAGGGGCTTCGCAAGTAATTGGGGAATTCTTTTGGTCTTACTAGGCTGAGTAGCAGCTAGGAAGGATTACGTTTACAAGTGTTAAATTTAGGTGCAATTGTCATGCCTGAGCAAAAGTATAGCATTGTTCTGCGGCAATGTCGTTTGTTAGGTGCGATCGACGATCGCCCAACGGTAGATATTGCTATCGAGGATGACCAAATAGTCGCCGTTTCGCCTCGCATCTCAGGACTTGGCGAACGCGAAATCGACATTCAAGGCAATTTAGTTAGTCCTCCTTTTGTGGAGTCGCACATTCATCTCGATTCGGCTTTGACTGCGGGGGAACCGCGATGGAATCAAAGCGGCACTTTGTTCGAGGGAATTCAAATCTGGGGGGAACGCAAGCAAAGTTTAACTCTCGATGATGTCAAAAAACGGGCTGTTGAAACTTTAAGGCTGCAAGCGTCTCAAGGGATTTTGTTTGTCAGGAGTCACGCTGATGTTAGCGAACCGACGCTGACTGCTTTGCAAGGACTTTTGGAAGTTCGAGAACAAGTCAAAGATTGGATGACTCTGCAAGTTGTGGCTTTTCCCCAAGACGGGATTTACGGAAGTCCAGAAAATGACAAACTTTTAGAGAAATCTCTGGATATGGGTGCGGATGCTGTGGGCGGGATTCCGCATTATGAGTTGACGCGGGAAGATGGGGTGAAGTCGGTTGAGCGAATTTTTGAACTTGCTGAAAAATACAATAGATTAATAGATGTTCACTGCGATGAAATCGATGATGAACAGTCGAGATTTTTGGAAGTTGTAGCAGCTTGTGCGATTAGAAGCGGGGCTGGTTCGCGGGTGACGGCTAGCCACACTACGGCTTTCGGTTCTTATAACAATGGTTATGCTTTTAAGCTGATGGGAAGTTTGGCAAAATCGAGAATTAATTTCATTGCCAATCCTTTAATTAATATCACCCTGCAAGGCCGCGCTGATACTTATCCCAAACGCCGGGGGGTGACGCGGGTTAAGGAGTTGTGGCAGCAGGGATTGAATGTGAGTTTTGGCCACGACTGCGTGCAAGATCCTTGGTATAGTTTAGGTACGGGAAATATGTTGGATGTCGCTCATATGGCGGTTCATGTTTGTCAGATGACGGGAATGGCTGAGATTGCAGCTTGTTTTAATATGGTGACTGTCAACGGTGCTAAAACTCTCAATCTGGGAGATGATAATTATGGGATAGATGCGGGGAAACCTGCAAATTTTATTGTGTTGGATGCTGAGAATTGTTATGATGCAATTAGGAGGCGCGCTGCGGTTCGGTATGTGATTTCGCGGGGAAAGTTGCTGGCGGAAACTGAACCTGCTAAGGTTAGTTTTTATTCTCAGGAATGTGCAAGTCTCACATAAAGTAAGGTGGGTCAGAAGCCAAACCCTAAATAATCGCTATAACTACGAAATTATGACGCACCCTACAATTTGATTGCCTTGTCAAAGCGAGCGTAACTCCTGATTCTGTCTATAATTATAAACACCATGCAAGTTCGCTGTATTGCCAATACAGGTAATGCTCTCTCTGAAAGTTACCTCAAGTCTGATTTCTCTTTTACGAAAGAAGTGGAATTTCCGCTAACCCTTGGCAAGGAATATGTTGTCTACGCTCTTTACCAATCGCAGGGTAATGTTTGGTACTATATTTGTGACGATAACTACACCTCTTATCCCATGCACAATCCTGCACCGCTGTTTGAGGTGTTTGATAGTAGGGTTTCTAAGTATTGGCGGTTTGAACTAGCACCGAATGGACGGTTAGAGATTGCTTTTGAGCAGTGGTTTACTGACCCTTGTTTTTAGGATAAGCTAATGGATCAAGAAGAGGCGGAGGTTGAGATTTTTGAGCAGGTTAAGGAATTGATGGATGCTGAAGATTTTGCTTTGCCTCCGCTGGATGTTGCCGTTGAGAGGTTGCGGGAAACTGTCAGTGTTTGAGTTGGGAAAGTGGGATAGTAAATTGATTTTGTTAACCAGCTTGACTCACACACCTCCAAAGAGTATAAAATATCAAGTAGCAGAATTTTGTGAAATAAAATGGACGAAAAAGTTGAAATCCATAGAACCTATGAGACACTAGACGGCGATGATGATGTTTTGTTATTGGGTCAAGCTACTTTTACGGTACGCCGATTTAAAGAGCTAGCCTCCAGTAAGTTTAACAAGGTAATGCTTCAGACTTATGTAGCAGAAACTAACCAACGTGAGAAATCGATAATTCAGTGGATACAATATCTGTCGATTAACGAAGAAACAAAAATTATGGGAGGGGATATAAACTGGAACTCGCCTCAAGAAGGAATTGATTGTCAAATTCTAAAAATTGGTTCCAAGGGTTGGCAAAAAGGAAAGCTTCAAATAGAACTTAATCAAACTTTGCAGTCTTGGCAAACGCAGGTCTGTATAAAGTTTGCTCCTGATGAACCACCCGATCAAAAATCGCCTCTAGATGATATCAGACAATCCGAGGAATACAAAAAACTGAGCAATAATAACTGACAGCCCGATCGCGATTACAATACAATAATCGATCGCACTTATATTTGAATCTTAGATTTTTAACCGCAGATGAGGGCGGATGTACGCGGATGAACGCTGATGTTTTTTTGGGAGGGACTCATGGTAAATGTAGAAGAATATGTCGATCGCACCGCTGAACTGATAAACTTACCCTTAGACCCGGAACATCGGCCGGGTGTTGTGGTAAACTTCGAGAGGATAGCTGCGATCGCCCGACTCGTTACTGAGTTTTCTTTACCCCCAGAAGTAGAAGTCGCGCCGGTGTTTGAACCTTAGATTTTTAACCGCAGATGAGGGCAGATGAACGCTGATGAACGCAGATGTTTTTTAGATAAGGCTGATGCGGTTGCTACGGCAGCGGCGGTTAAATGTGGTAAGGTTACGGCTACAGTGGCGGTAAATGCTGCTTTGGAACGGATTGCTGTTAAGGATAAAGCTTTTAATTGCTTTACTGCAATCACTGCATCAAGCGCACTCGCAGCAGCCGAAAAAATAGATAATTCCATCGCAAATAACGAAAACCCAGGCCCTTTAGCAGGTGTTCCCTTCGCAGTTAAAAACCTGTTCGATGTCGCCGGAATTACTACTCTAGCAGGGTCAAAAATCAACGCTGACAATCCTCCGGCTACCCAGGACGCGGCTGTGGTCGCTAGACTAAAACAAGCCGGGGCTGTCCTCGTAGGTACTCTCAACATGGACGAGTACGCCTACGGTTTCGTCACGGCAAACAGCCACTACGGGCCGACTCGCAATCCCCGCAATACTACCCGCATCGCCGGCGGTTCCAGCGGCGGTTCCGCAGCAGCAGTCGCCGCCGGTTTTGTACCCATCACCCTCGGTTCTGATACTAACGGTTCCATCCGCGTACCGGCTGCTTTGTGCGGTGTCTTTGGGTTTAAGCCTACTTACGGCCGTTTGTCGAGGGCTGGCGCTTATTTATTTTCGAGTAGTTTGGATTGTGTGGGGCCGTTTGGGCGATCGCTCCGAGACATGGCGCTGCTGTACGATATCCTGCAAGGCCCTGATTCTCGCGACCCAGTTTGCACTCAACGCCCGCCTGAACTTTGTTCGCCGCAGTTGAATCAAGGCATCGAAGGATTGCGAATTGCTGTTGCTGACGGCTATTTCGCCACAGGGGCCGAACCGGAAGCAATGGATGCTGTAGAAATAGTTGCTAAAGCCTTGACAAATCTCTTGGATTGTGGTAGAGACAGAGAAAAAACAACAAACCCCCCAAAAATAGGGGGGCTTGCAACTGTCACCATACCGGAATCCGATCGCGCCAGGGCTGCGGCATTTATCATTACCGCTTGCGAGGGGGGAAACTTGCATTTAGACAATTTGCGATCGCGCCCTCAAGACTTCGATCCTGCAACGCGCGATCGCTTTTTAGCGGGAACCCTGATCCCTGCGACTTGGTACTTGCAAGCGCAGAGATTCAGACAGTGGTACCGCGATCGAATTCGCGAAATATTCCAACACACAGAAATCATCCTCGCACCCGCAACCCCGATAGCTGCCCCTGAAATTGGCGTCGAGAAAATGGTAATAGCCGGACAAGAAATCTTAGTGCGTCCCAATCTCGGACTGTTCACCCAACCCCTATCATTTATTGGCTTGCCCGTTCTTTGCGTGCCCGTACAGCGGCCCGGCGCTTTGCCCTTGGGGGTACAAATTATTGGTGCTCCCTACAGCGAAGCGGTGATTCTCCGAGTCGCTGCGGTACTAGAATCGCAAGGCATTATATCTGCCGAATCAATTTAGTGCTAATAATTCTAGGGCTTGTTATTGCGGTGAAAGCGTCTCTTAGTCCTTCTGGCAATAGCTTTGCGCTTCTGCTTTTCCAACGGAGTTTCAAAGTGGCGGTGCTTTCTCATGTCGGGGAAAATACCCGCTTTAGAAACTTGTCGCTTAAACCGTCGCAGGGCTGACTCAATCCCTTCATTTTCGCCTATTACAACTTGGGTCATTATTTCTCCTTAGTGTTTGTCAGATCAAGTTTTATCATATCAAGGTTTTTGGCCGCGCGACCTGTTGAAGGTCGCGCGATCGGCCAAAACCCCAAAATTATAGCAAATCCGCTGCCATCACTGCTCTTGATTCTTTAGTCTGCACAGCCCGACTTTCTATGTCAAGGCGCGAATTAGATTCGCGCGGTTGAATCGGTTTGGGCTATCAACTGATTTTCCTGCCGCAGGTAAGCTTGAATAAACGGGTCTAATTCGCCGTTCATTACATCTGCGATTGCCGTTGTTTCCACCCCAGTACGCAAATCCTTGACCATTTGGTATGGGTGAAAAACATAATTGCGAATTTGGTTCCCCCAAGCCGCCTCCACCATATCGCCGCGAATCTCGGCAATTTCCGAAGCCCGCTGTTCCTTAGCAATGACCAACAGCCTAGCCTTGAGTAATGCCAAAGCTTTTTCCTTATTTTGCAACTGACTGCGTTCTTCAGTGCAACGGACTGCTAAACCACTAGGAAGGTGAACGATGCGGACTGCGGTTTCTACCTTGTTAACATTTTGCCCGCCCTTGCCACCAGCGCGGGAAGTAGTGACTTCCAAATCTTTTTCTGGAATGTCCAACTGTACGGATCGATCGAGAATTGGCATCACTTCGACGCCAGCAAAACTGGTTTGACGCTTGTCGTTAGCGTTAAAAGGCGAAATTCTGACCAAGCGGTGAGTGCCTTTTTCCGATCGCATATAACCGTAAGCGTAGCGGCCGACAATTTCCAAAGAAGCCGATTTAACACCTGCTTCCTCTCCCTCGGAAATTTCCATTAAATGTACTTTGTAACCTTGACTTTCCCCCCAGCGGGTGTACATTCGCAGCAGCATTTCGGCCCAATCTTGAGCATCTGTGCCGCCGGCCCCGGCGTTAATCGTCAAAACAGCGCCGCCTTCGTCGTAGGGCCCAGATAGTAATTGTTGCAGTTCCCACTGGTCGAGTTCGCGGGTTAACTGAGAAAGACTTGATGAGGCTTCTTGGAACAGGGACTCGTCGGCTTCTAACTCCAGCAGTTCTAAAATAGCTTTAGCATCTTCCAAGCTAGTTTGCCAGCCGCGATATTGTTCTAAGTGAGATTTGAGGTCATTCAGTTCTTGGAGAGTTTCTTGAGCTCTATCTTGGTCGTCCCAAAATGCTGGTTGGGCGCAGATTTGCTCTAAGTCTTGAATTTTGGCTGTAAGTGCGGGGATGTCAAAGATAGTCCTGGGTTGTACCCAGTCGATCGGACAATGTTTCGATATTATGTTTGATGTCTAGAACTTCCACTGTTACTTTTCCTAGTTGTGGGGTGTATTGTTGATTTTAGCTGAAATTTCGACATTTCAGCAATTAATCCGTGTATCCGTGTCTAAATCCGTGTCGTGCCTTCCTTCTTATATATACTGCGAACCTGTTGAATTGAAAGTTTTACCGCATTCGTGAGCGCATACGTCCAACCTTTTAGAACAGGAAAAACTTTTTGTGAGGTCTTCGCGAAACCAATCTCTGGCGATCGCATCTTTCACCGATTGAGTTCTGAGAGAATTAAACCCCTTGCCATACTGTTCAATTAAAGCCAGAAATTGCGGTCGGTAAGTGTGGTTGTAAACAGCGTATTTAGTATGGCTTACCCAACAGCAAGGCCAGAGTTCCGCTTCAAAACTAATGAAAATTTCTTGGCTGGCTTGAGTTTGACAGCTAATTTCTACATTGCGGTAGTAATTATTTAGGCTACCAAATTTTTCTACAGCTTGGATAAATTGGTCTCCCTGGGGGTTTTTATATTGTTCCAACGATGGGGGTTGGAGTTCTTCGCTGGCGGGCTTTGATGGGGTAGGCGGAGTTTGAGCTGGTGCTTGAGAGGTTTCGATAGCTATAGCTTGGTACCAAGCATAATTTGCTTTTTCTGGTTGCCCCAACTGCGTCAACACTTTAGCTAAATTGCGATAAGCTCCGGCAAAATTGGGTTTAAGCTCGATCGCCTTTTGGTAATAAGCACTAGCTGGCTGCCACTGTTGCTGTTGAGCATAAAGACTGCCGACATTAGCATAAACTTCTGGAAAATTAGGCTGAATTTGGAGTGCCTTGGCGTAACAGTCTGCTGCTGCTTGCATCTTCCCCAAACCTTGAACAGCATTGCCTAAAGTTTTCCATGCTGCTGCAAAATTAGGCTGAATTTTTAGGGCTTGTTGGCTGGCGGCGATCGCCTCTGATAGCTTTCCTTGTTTCAAACATTCCTCAGCTTGTTGGTGAAACCCAACAGCCGTCTGTGTTTGATTTGGAGGGGCTGACGCATTAGTCGTTGCTGGTTGGTTGGGGCGATCGCTCTTAGCATCTACCTGAGAGTTTTCTGCCTTCTGAGGCTGTTGATTTGCGGACTCTTTGTCATAAATCTCTTTCGCCACAAAACGAGAGGTAGCTTTCGGTACAAACTCGACAAATCCTAATTGTTGGGCTAAATCCCGCGCTGCTTCTACTTGGTGCTGGTTGTGTTCAAATATCAAGTAATGCCATACAGCTTTTCCGCCAGCTTGGATAAAGGCATTAACAGACTGCATTATCCTGTCCCAGTTCGTATTTTGGCGGTAGATGCTGTTAGTATCAGCCAACCCGTCGATACTAAAAATGACGCGATCGTGTTCTCCTGTCATCGCCTTTGCCAGGGCTTGCCACCAGTCTGGATTGCGTCCGCTACCGTTAGTGTACAGGGAGATATGAGGAACTCCCATGCGGTGCAAATACTCGATCGCGGGAATTGTGGTATTGCTAGTCATAGCATCGCCGTAGTTGCCGCACATATACACCAAATCCAACTGAGAGCAAAACTCTTGTGGGAAAATTCTCTCAATATCCTCCATCTTTAATTCCGCCCCCGGCAAAATCGGGTTGCCGGTGCGGGGACACTGCGGGCAAGCCGCATTGCACCGGGAGGTAATTTCTACGCTGACTCTCCTAATATCTTCATATTTTAAGTACATGAGTTTTCCCCGATTAATTTGTGATTAATATTGAAATCGCGATCGACACAATTAGATAGCAAGAGTTTTGATTGAGAGATTAAAAAGTAAAATTATACCTTATGCCTGCCGGCTCTGAACATGATATAAGTTTTTTGTATGAGGGACAGAGGAGGCAATCACGACTATCTGGATTCCAAATCTTAATTAAAAAAAACCGCGGCCGGATGTCGATCGAGCCGCGGTTTTTTTTTAAGCTAAAGTTTCAATTACTCGCGGCCGTTGAGAGCAATCAGCAGGCGCAGAATGAAAATGAACAAGTTGATGTAGGTCAAGTACATAGACAGAGCGGCGGGCAAATACTGGTCGTCGCGGTAGCTGCGGGGTAATATGTAAAAATCGACGATCGCAGCGCCGGCAAATATAAACACGCCGATGCCAGAAATGCCAATTTCCAACCAGGTTGGGGTGTAGACGCCAAAGAGAGAGAGCAGAAACTGACCGCCAACGACGACTAACAAAGCAATCACACCTAAACTGATAGTTTTGGTGAGGGCCATGCCGTCTTGTTCAGAAAGGTTGGAGCCAATTTGGCGGGCGGCGATAAAGGTAATGCCGCATCCGAGGGCTGCAAAAGCGATGCCGGAGATGCCGACGCCTTGGGTTCTGAGCGCTGTAAATACCAATCCGCTGAGGGTGTAGCCGGAAAGCAGGCTGTAGGTTGCCAGCAGGGGCAAAGCGGTGTTTTTGTTGCCTTGTTCGGCGGCACCGCGGGCGATGAAGAAGAGAATTAATTCTACGACGATCGCAGCAATGAAGGTGGGAAAGAAGATCTCGGGATAGTTGCGGATCACTCCCAGGCCCCCGTAGGTGCCGACAGCAGTTAAGACAAGTCCGCCACCCACGAAGGGGAGAGCGTTGGAGATGACGTTCGGGCCTACCAGCGCGTGGTTTTTGGCCTCGCGCACGGCTTCGCGGAAATTGCTAGTGTTACTCACGAGGATTTACCTAATTTTGGCTGAGAATTGCTATCTATCATTTTGACAGCTTTACACTTTGTTTGCAAAACCTGAAAGAGTTTAAAGATTTGATAAAGAACGGGGGTGAAATCACTCCAAACCAGGGATCGATTGTTTATAATAGACTGCGTACAAGTCGGTGCCGTTTCGCTGTCTCGTGGTAAAGCTATAATTGAGTTTAAAGGATCGGCGCTATCTGTGGCCAAGGGCTAGCTTAAAGTCGCGCAAATTACAGATAGCTGAAGTCAATCAATTTGGGAGGGGGGATTTACGATTGGGGATTATGGAGTATATGCTAGAGGCAGGGACCCAACTTGATTTTAGGTTTTTGATTTGCGACTTAGTTGAAACTAGGGACAAGAAACTTCAATAATCTAAAATATAAAATATAAATAAAATTTAAAATCTAAAATCGGTTCCGTTAATTGCTAAGGTAGCTCAGACAGTAGCTAAGACAAAGGGTACCGAGAAAATCAAGGAAAAGATCGAGTTCTATCAACAAACTGCTAAATAGGTAATGTCCAATGCCCACCTTTTTTGAGCGCAAATTATTGCCCCCTACAGCCGGGATTTTATTGGCTGCCGCCGCCGTTATTTCCGGCGGTCAAGCTGCAGTTGCAGCTAATGTCCGAGCCGTTTATACCGCTGCTTCATCGCAGGGTTCAGAAAATTTGCTGCTGGCTCAGACAGGTCAACTCCCCCAAAGTACAACTTCTGCAACCCCGAACCGGGGGACGACAGACCGCGTACCTCTGCCGGTAAGAATTCCTGAGCCTTCGACGGTGGTAGGGTTGGGTTTAGTTGCGGGTTCGCTGGCGGTGAGTCGCCGGAGAGCGAGAGTAAAAAATTAGACTTTTGGCCAAAAGTCTAATTTTTTGGTTTTTAACTGCAGATAAACCCAGATAAATCCGGGTATCAGGATTTTAGCCGATCGCGTCGCGCAGAGCATTTTTAGTCATAGCTGCGATCGACTGTTCGGTAGCTTTGGGCAAGTGATAGTATTTCCCTCCAGAAGTCTTGGCCAATTCCTTCGCAAAGCCAGTCGAAATAAACTTGCTCTCGGTATCAATCACCAGCAACTGCATTCCCAACCCGCGAATTTTGGCAGCAATTTCTAACAATTCCTGCTTAATATCAGGCTTTTCTCCATCTACAATGGGTTCGCCCAAAGAACGAGCCAAAGGAATATTCCCGCGTCCGTCAGTAATGGCGACAATCGCAACTTGACCGATATCTCCCGACTGCCGCGCGTTGACTCCCACCCGCACTGCTTGAGTCAAACCGTGGGCCAGGGGGGAACCGCCTCCGCAGGGCAACCGTTCCAAACGCTTGCGGGCCAAGGCTATCGAGCGAGTCGGCGGTAGCAGCACTTCTGCTTGTTCTCCGCGAAAGGGAATGAGAGCAACTTGGTCGCGGCTTTGATAAGCTTCTGTGAGTAGTTGCATGACTGCGCCTTTGGCCGACTGCATCCGGTTGAGGGCCATCGAACCCGAAGCATCGACGACAAATACGACTAAAGCTCCAGCTTTTCTGGCCAAGCGCTTCGCCCGAATGTCTCCCTGTTCCACAAATACACGGCGCTGAACCCCCTCTTGCCCCCCCTTGCTAAGGGGGGGTTGGGGGGGGTTAGAACTCCTGTCGCGGCGGGCTTTTTGGTAGGGTGCGGCGGCTCTGAGGGTGGCGTCAACGGCGATGCGGCGGACGGGGCCTTTGGGCAATACCGGCTTGACGTAACGGCCTCTATCTTCCGAGAAAATGGTGCTTCTACTGCCCGATTTGCCTTGGCGGCTGGCGGCTTGGGCGAAGAAAAGCACGCTGGGGTCGAGAATTACCCCTTCGGGGTCGAAGAGAAATTCTTCGGGAATGGTATCTTTTTCTGGTTCTTCTTCAGGTTCCGGGTTGTCTTCATCCTCTTGATCTTCTTCGTCTTCTTGCTCGTTTTCTGGTTCGTCTTGTTCTTGTTCTGACTGCTTTTGGGGAGGCGGTGGAGGGGGAGGAGGAGGAGAGTTTTCGTCTGGGGGACTTTGGATGATGGTGGCGCGGGGTACGATGACTAATTCTACGGCGCGGCGCAGGTCTTCGGCGTTAACTTCTGTGCGTCCCTCCATGGCGGCGGCGGCTTTGGCGACGCGGACTGCGAATATTTCGGCCCGGTGTCCTTGAACGCCACCCCGGATGGCTTCTTCTACTAGGTAGGCAATTTGTTCGCGTTTAATGCTGACATCTTTGAGCCATTCTCTGGCTAGGATGATTTGGGTTTTGAGGTTGTCGGTGTCTTCGCTGTATTGATTGAGAAAGTCTTGGGGGGAGCTGGAGTAGGATAAAGCTTGTTCTACTGCATAGACTCTTTCTTCTATTTCGAGTGCTGCGTCGGCTGAAAGTACGATCGCGATGCGATCGAGCAAATGTTCTCTCAGCGGCCCTTCTTCGGGGTTGTAGGTGGCGATAAATAGAGGTTTGCAGGGGTGTTGAAAGCTAATGCCTTCGCGTTCTATTTGGTTTCGCCCTTCGGTTAATACTGTTAGCAATTGGTTGGAAATGTTGTCATCGAGGAGGTTAATTTCGTCTACATATAGTACGCCTCGATTTGCTTGTGCTAAGAGTCCGGGTTGAAATACGGTTTGGCCGAATTTTACTGATTGTTCGACATCGACTGAACCTAAGAGTCTGTCTTCCGTGACACCCAAAGGAATTTGAATGAATGGTGTGGGAATTATTTCAGTAGTTAAGGAATTAGTATCGGCGGTGTGGGCATCTTGTCCGCCATTTTCTGCTAACAAGCCTGATGCTTGTTCTGCAAGAATATCATTAGGTTCGGCGTTGCAAAAAGAATCTTTAACAATTTCAATGGGTGGCAGTAATGAGTGCAAGGCGCGGGCCATTACTGATTTTGCTGTGCCGCGGCGACCTGCGATCGCAACTCCTCCCAATCCGGGATCTACTGCTGCTAACAGCAGGGCTAATTTGATTGCTTCTTGCCCGACTACGGCGGTGAGGGGAAAGGCTGTGGTGGAAGGGCTAAGGTTGGCTGCGGGCATAGGATTTTCGGATGTAAAAATTTGAACTTAATGTTTAGCTTACTTCTTGGAGTATTTTAACTTCTTGCGGCAGAATCACGGTAAAAGTTGAGCCGACTCCTATTTCTGATACTAACTCGATTTTGCCTTGCAGCAGCGTGACGAGCCGCGATACTATTGCTAATCCCAGACCAGTGCTTTCGGTGGGAAAGAGCTGTTTGGCTGCTTCTCCTGCTTGAAAGAAGGGGTCAAAGATGCGCTTTGTATCTTCCGGGGCGATGCCAATGCCGGTATCTGTAATTGCGATCGCCCACTTTCCGTCTCCAGCAGGATGGCAACTTAATTCGATGCTACCAGATTCTGTATAGCGAATGGCATTGCTCACCAGGTTGATCAGAATTTGTTGCAGCCTCTGTGCGTCGGCGATTACTTGTCTTGGGGCGCAGTCGCTGGTAACAGCGAGCTTTAATCCTTTAGCATCAGCAATTGGCTGCATCATTTCTACTACGGTGTTAATTACTGATTGTACATTAGTTCGCTGCAGGTTAAGTTTAATTTTGCCGGCATCGGCGCGAGAAAGTTCTAGTGTGTCATTAATCATGCGAAGCAAGTGTCTGCCGTTACGCAATACTCGCTCGATGTGTTCGATGCCGGGGAGGGTATCTTTGACTTCTGATTGCCATTTTTCTTTTCGCAGGAATAGTTCGGAATAACCAATAATTGAGTTGAGAGGAGTTTTGAGTTCGTGAGCCAAATGGTAGACGTTTTCTTGATGGACGTTGACGAGGCGAGAGAGTTCTTGATTGGTGAGTTGTAACTGAGTTTGGATTTGTTGAAGTTCCTGCAGCCTCTGAGCGACGTAGCTGTTGAAACACTGGGCAATTGCTTCGTCTAGTACGGCATCTATCAGCCGAAAAGCTCTGAATACGTCGGCGGTGGTTCCTGCTAGCAATTCTGATTCTAATTGCGAGAATATTACTTGACGCAATAAGTGGTATTCCTGGGCTACTTCGGCAGCATCGTAGCCTTGTTCGGCTCTGAGAAATCCGTGATCTAAACTGGCTTCAATTATTAGTTTTATTTCGCTGTTTTGATATTGGGAAAGCACTGTGGTCATCGCCTGCAGCAGGTGAGGTATGTGATTTTCGATTGCTGAGTGCGGTAAGGCGTCAGCGGTTTCAATTTTCCGATCCTGACGAACTGCTTCAATCCAGTTTTGGACGATAGTATCGGTTTTGTCGGCGAGCACTTGGCTGTAGTCCATGATGTCTGCGTGGGGGTTGGGTTTGGCAGAGATTGCCCATGCTTCATTGTAGTTGAGCGATCGCCCGATCGCCATACCAAACTTCTGCCGATCGCGACCCTCCCAAAAGAAGTAGTTTTGAGGTGATTTTTTCCGTGTACCGGAGAGCTCTTGATGAGTCGCTCCCAGCTTGTTGCTGCCAAAATCAGCACTTAAATTTATTGACAGAAGAGCCAGAAAGTAGTATATTCACTCGAACCGAGAGTTTTTAATTTTTAAGTTTTATTATTTTCAGGGGACTAAATGGAAAACGTGCAAGCTGTGATTGCTGCAACAACATTTATATGTGTAATTTTCTTAATAATTACAGAATGGATACACCTCACAGTTGCGGCCTTTCTGGGAGCGGTGATTCTGGTTTTTACCCACGTAATGACGTTAAATAACGCGATCGAATATATCGGTCGGAGTCACGCCACGCTGGGCTTATTCTTCGGAGTCATGGTAATGGTAAGAGCCTTTGAGCCTACCAAAGTATTTGAATACTTGGCAACTCAAATGGTGCTTTTAGCGAAAGGCAAAGGCAAAAATCTTTTGTTGGGTATTGTCGGGATTACTACGCCAATTTGTGCAGTTTTGCCCAATGCCACGACAGTCATGCTCCTAGCACCATTAATTCCGCCAATGGCCGAAGAAGTCGGTGTAGATTTTGTGCCGCTGCTAATTTTAATGGTATTTGTGGCTAACAGTTCGGGACTGCTGACAATCGTAGGCGACCCGGCGACATTCATTGTCGGTGATGCTATTAACATGAGCTTTGTAGATTACCTGGTAAAACTAAGTTTGGGCGGGGCAATATCATTAGCAGTTATATTAGTTATTCTGCCTTGGATGTTCCGAGAAATTTGGAACAAAAAATTAGACGATTTGGAACATTTGCCACACCAAAAAATCAATCACCCGCGAGTTTTAGCAGTGGGCGGTGTAATTATAGCTTTCGTGCTGACATTTTTTGTAATAGGAGAGTCTCTGCCCGTGCCTATTTCACCTGCAGCGGTTGCTTTGTTGGGTGCTGCTTTGGCAATGCTTTTAGCTCACCATTCCCAAATTGATTCTGTTAATAATATTTTGCGGGATTTAGATTGGAGTACCCTGCTATTTTTTATGTCTATCTTTGTGCTGATTGGCGGTTTGGAAAAAACCGGCGTTATCGCCAGTATATCTGGAATATTAGCAGTGATTTTAGGTAAAAATATTTTTCTGGGTTCTTTAGTTTTGTTATTTTTTGTAGGTTTGATGTCGAGCGTGGTGCCAAATATTCCGCTGGTAGTGGCGATGGTACCGCTGCTAAAAGAGTATGTTGTCAATGTCGGGCTCGCACCGGCAGAGGTGCTGGCTCCGGATTTTACAGGGCAGTTTCCACCTGCTGTGCTGCCGCTGTTTTATGCGATGATGTACGGAGCAACTTTAGGCGGAAATGGCACTTTGGTAGGAGCTTCTTCTAATATTGTGGCAGCGGGAATTTCTGAACAGCACGGGCGCCGGATTTCTTTTCAAACTTTTCTGCGTTACGGGCTGCCTGTGATGGCGCTGCAATTGGTGGCTGCGGCTGTTTATGTAACTATTCGGTTTTTGATTTAAAGAAGTCATTAGTCATTAGTTGGCAGTTGGCAGTTGGCAGTCAACAGTCAACAGTCAACAGTAATCTAAAACCCTTCCAATTCTAAGGGGAAAATTACAGTGAAAGAGGAGCCAACCCCTACTTCAGAAACTAATTCGATTTTACCTTGCAAGAGCTTGACTAATCGAGCGACAATTGCTAGCCCTAAGCCGGTACTGTCAGGAATGCCAGAGCTTAGCGAGTTGTCGGCTCTAAAATAGGGTTGAAAAATCCGATCGCAGTCTTCGGGAGCAATGCCAATTCCTGTATCTGAGACAGTTACTGTCCAATATTTATCTGGCAAAAGTTCGCTTTTTATTGTAACAGTACCGGCTGTGGTGTAGCGAATGGCGTTGCTGGTTAAGTTTGTGATAATTTGCTGTAAGCGCAAGCAATCTGTCACCACTTGCTCGTCTGAGAGATGGCACTCAACAGCTATCTCTAAACCTTTGGCTTTCGCTAAAGGCTCGATTATTTCAACAACAGTGTCGAGTACATCTGGCAGTCTGATTGCAGCTAGCTGTAACTTTATTTGTCCGGCTTCGTACCGCGAAATTTCCAGAGTATCGTTGATCAATCTCAGCAACAGTCGGCCGCTGTTAAGGACTCTATCAATATGTCCTATATTGGCAACAGAACCTTTAAATTCGGAATAATTTTGTTGCTGGCGCAAAAACAAATCTGAGTAGCCGATAATAGAGGTGAGGGGAGTTTTTAATTCGTGAGCTAAGTGAGATAAGTTCTCTTGATTGGCGCGAACTAAGCGAGTCAGTTCTTGATTTGTAAGTTGCAATTGGTTTTGCAAATCCTTTAGTTCTTGGAATCTTTCCTGGGTAAAGGTTTGAAAACATTTAGCAATTACTTCGTCGAGCGCCGTGTCAATTAACCGATAAGCTCGGCTGACTTCGGTGGCAGAGGCTTTGAACAATTCTGGCTCTAAAGCCTCGAAAATTACCCAGCGCAGCAAGCGGTATTCCCGCGCAATTTCTTCGGCGTCGTAGCCTTGTTTTGCCCTGAGAGTTCCGTGTTCTAAACTTTTTTCTACGAGTGTGCGAATGTCGCTCTCTTGGGATTGGGAAAGCATGGTTACGATCGCTTGCAGTACCATTGGAACGCTGTCGCGCACGCCATTGTAGGTGAGTTCTTTAGCGCTTTCGAGTTGGTCGTCGGAGCGTACAGCTTCGATCCAGTTTTGTATAATTATGTCGATTCGATCTTGCAGCGCGAGGCTAAAGTCTCTCATGGCTTAAGTAGAGAAATAAGTGGGCGATCGCATTTTATCTCTCTAGGTGAGTTTAATTAACTTTTTGAATTTTCTCTCAACTTTTGGGCTTTGTCGATCGCCAATAGCTACTCCTAAAGACATATTGACAAACTTAAATGCTCGTGCTGGCTTATGTTAAATTGGCTTAAAAAGTCAAGCCTAATCCAGCATTGCGCCATCAAACCAAGCGTGTGGCTGGAGCGGAGGAACCAATTTTCGGGGCTAATTTCTACAAAATTAAAAAGCCAAGTTAAAAATTGCTAAGTTTGAGTGAGTGTAATTTTTAATCTTTAATTATGTAGAGAAGGACATCTCTCAGTCCTAGCCCGTCAGCTAACTTCGCAGGTATTGAGAAGAGACTGAAAAGCCAAATTTCTAAAAAATATAGTTTGGCTTCGTCAGTGTCTCAGGTTGGTATTGTTCAAGATTCTTGTACCTGCCCTGACTCTGAAGGAGATTGAAATGTTCATACAGCTTAATTTATCTGCGATCGCACTTGCAGGAGTTGCAACGTGGAAGCGGGTAAAACCCGTTGTCATCCGAGATGCTGTTTTGTTGCTTGCTGCGGGTTTTGACTGCACGGGCGTCGGATTTCTTTTCAAACTTTTCTGCGTTACGGGCGACCTGTGATGGTGCTGCAATTAATAAGTGCGGCTGTTTATATAACTATTCGGTTTCTGATTTGAAGAAGTCATTAGTCATTAGTTGGCAGTTGGCAGTTGGCAGTCATTAGTCAACAGTCAACAGTAATCTAAAATCCCTCCAATTCTAAGGGTAAAATTACAGTGAATGAGGAGCCAACTCCTACTTCAGAAACTAATTCGATTTTACCTTGCAAGAGGTTGACTAATCGAGCGACAATTGCTAGCCCTAAGCCGGTACTGTCAGGAATGCTAGAACTCAGGGAGGTGTTGGCTCGAAAATAGGGCGTAAAAATCCGATCGCAGTCTTCTGAAGCAATGCCAATTCCTGTATCTGTGATGCAGATACTCCAATGTGTGTCTGACAATAATTCGGTTTTTATGATAATAGTGCCAACTTGGGTGTAGCGAATGGCGTTGCTCGCCAAGTTGGTGATAATTTGCTGCAAGCGCAAGTAATCTGTCATTACTTGATCGAGAACCGGATCGCAGTCAACGGCGATATCTAAATTTTTTGCTTTAGCCACAGGTTCCAGTATTTCCACAACAGTGCCGATCGCCGATCGCACATTTGTGGCAGTTAGCTGCAATTTTATACGTCCCGCGTCGTACCGCGAGATTTCGAGAGTATCGTTAATTAATCTAAGTAAGCGTCTGCCGTTGCTGAGGACTTTATCAATATGTGCCAAATTGGGAGCCGAATCTTTAACTCTAGGATTGTTTATGTGGCGCAAAAACAATTCTGAGTAGCCAATAATAGAGGTGAGGGGAGTTTTCAATTCGTGAGCTAAATGAGATAGATTCTCTTGACTGGCGCGAAGTAAGCGAGTCAGCTCTTGATTTGTAAGTTCCAATTGGTTGTGCAACTCCTGTAGTTCTTGCAATCTCGCCTGGGTATAGGTTTGGAAACAGTCAGCAATTGCTTCGTCGAGGGCACTGTCAATTAAGCGATAAGCTCGGTTCACTTCAGCGGCTGAGCCTTTTAGCAATTCTGGCTCTAAAGCATCGAAAATTACCCTCCGCAGCAAGCGGTATTCCCGCGCAATTTCTGCGGCATCGTAACCTTGTGTTGCCCTGACAGTCCCGTGGTCTAAACTTTCTGCTATGACTGTCTCAATGTCACTTTCTTCTGATTGGGAAAGCAGAGTTACTATCGCTTGCAGTACAATCGGAAGGCTGTCGCGCACGGAATCGTAGGTGAGTTGCTTGGCGGTTCCGATTTGCTCGTCGGCGCGAACAGCTTCGATCCAGTTTTCGGTAATTATGTCAATTTGATCTTGTAGCGCGAGGCTAAAATCAATCATGGCCCTTATTAATATATAAATCAAGTCAGCGATCGCATTTTATCTCTCTAGGTTACTTTAATAATTAACTGTTTGAAAAATTTGTCAACTTTTGGGCTTCGCCGATCGCCAATAGCTACTTCTAAAGACCTATTGACAAACTTAAATGCTGGTGCTACCTTATGTTAAATTGGCTTAAAAAGTCAAGCCTAATCCAGCACTGCGCGATCGAACCAAGCGTGTGGCTGGAGCGGAGGAACCAATTTTCGGGGCGAATCTCTACAGAATTAAAAATCAAAGTTAAAAATTGCCAAATTTGAGTGTAATTTTTGATTTTGAAATCTAAGGAGAAGGACATCTCTCAGTCCTAGCCCGTCAGCTAACTTCGCAGGCATTGAGAAGAGACTGAAAAGCCAACTTTCTGAACAAGATAGTTTGGCTTCGTCAGTGTCTCAGGTTGGTATTGTTCAAGATTCTTGTACCTGCCCTGACTCTGAAGGAGACTGAAATGTTCATACAGCTTAATTTATTTGCGATCGCGCTTGCAGGAGTTGCAGCGTGGAAAAGGGTAAAACCCGTTGTCATTCGAGATGCTGTTTTGTTGCCTGCTGCCGGTTTTTTAGGAATTCTTGGCTTGTGGTGGATTGTTGCCAGCTTCAACAGCGATTTGATTCCCACTCCGTATCAGGCGTTAATCGCTAATTTAGATTACATATTCCATCCATTTTATCAGCGCGGACCTGGAGATTTAGGTATTGGCTGGCTGCTACTAGCGAGTTTGCGACGGGTGTTGGTGGGATTTTTCCTGGGTGCAGCAGTTGCGATTCCCGTGGGATTTCTGATCGGGATGTCGAAACCGGCAATGATGGCGCTGAATCCGCTGATTCAAATCTTCAAACCGGTATCGCCGCTAGCTTGGCTGCCGATAGCTTTATCGATTTTTAATTTAGCAGAGCCGTCGGCAATTTTTGTCATATTTATCACATCTTTGTGGCCGACAATTATCAACACAGCTTTGGGAGTTTCTAGCGTTTCCCAGGATTATCTGGATGTGGCGCGAGTTTTGGAAATCCCGCAATGGAGGCGGATTACCAAAATAATTTGGCCGGCGAGTTTGCCCTACATTTTTACAGGTTTGCGGATTAGTTTGGGGATTGCTTGGCTGGTGATTGTGGCGGTGGAAATGCTGACAGGCGGTGTGGGAATTGGCTTTTTTGTTTGGGATGAGTGGAGCCGCTTGAACCTGAGTTCGGTGTTTTTAGCGGTGTTTGTAATTGGCTTAACTGGATTGTTGCTGGACGCTGCAGTTGACAAAGTTCAGGAATTGGTAACGCATCGCTCGGTCATTAATCATTAGTAATTAGTCATTAGCTCAGGGTTATTGATGACAGACATTTAGTTATTAGCGATCGAGAATTAAATATGAGTGACAAGTTTTCCAATGAATGGAACCGCCGAGAGTTTTTGCAAGGAATCGGATCGGCGGCGGCGGGAATGGCTTTATCTGGTTGTGGAATTAGCGCGGATCGATCGGCAAAAGGACTCACTGAAGAAGCCTTAGCGGTAAAGCCGGTAGTCGATTCCCGAACCTTAGAAAAACCCAATTTAACCGTAGGATACGTGCCCGTTAACGATTGCGCGCCATTTGCGATCGCCTGGAAAAAAGGCTTTTTCCGCAAATACGGTTTAAACGTCCAACTCAACCGCGAAGCAAGCTGGGCAACCTCCCGCGACGGCGTAATCTTCGGCCGCCTCGACGCCTCCCCAGTCGTATCCGGCGCCGTCACAAACGCCCGAATTGGCGCCGAAGGAGCGCGCCACGCACCCCTGTGCGCGGCAATGACCATTCACCGCCACGGCAACGCCATGACGATGAACAAAGCTATGTGGGATTCCGGTTTACGCCCGTGGCACGAATACAACGGCAATTTGGAAGAATTTGGCAAACAATTTCGGGCTTTTTTTGACAGTCAGCCGTCGGAAAACAGAGTTTGGGCAGTGGTTCTGAGTTCTGCTATTTACGAATACTTTGTCCGCTACATATCGGCGGCTGCCGGTGTCGATCCGTTCAAAGAATTTCGGGTAATTATTGTGCCGCCGCCGCAGATGGTAACGAACATCAGGATTGGCGCCATGCAGGCTTACATGGTGGCCGAACCTTGGAATACGCGGGCAATTCAAGGCAATTTGGGAGTGGGTTTTACCTTCGTGCAAGGGAAGGAAGTTTGGCTGGGACATCCCGATCGCCTTTTGGGAGTAATGGAATCATTCATTAAGGAAAATCCCAAGACTTATTACTCGCTGGTTAAGGCAATGGTGGAAGCTTGTCAGTATTGCAGCAAGCCGGAAAATCGCAGTGAAATATCGGCGCTGCTGACTGAGCGATCGTTTACGGGGGCGAAACCGAAAAAAGGGGCGATCGACAAATTTACGCGACCGGCAATAGTTGGCGACTACAACTATGGAGGGTTTGACGAAAAAGACCGCACCATACAATCGGAAGATGCAACTATTTTCTATGACATTCCTAAGAATTTACCTCAAATACCCGGAAATCATTCAACATTTATGTGGCAGTCTCAGAGTATTTGGTTGATGACTCAAGCCGCTCGCTGGGGACAGATTAAAGAAGTGCCAAAAAATGCTGAGGAATTAGCTAAAAAAGCTTGGAAAACCGACCTTTACCGCAATATTGTTGCCGAAATGGCGATCGATTGTCCGAAGGAGGATTACCAAGTGGAACCTGCGGAACTTTTCATTGATAAAAAGGCATTCGATCCTAGCGATCCGGTGGGTTATTTGAATAGTTTTGAAATTCGAGCAAACCGCCCTCAGTCTTTTTTTCTGTCTTAATGTCTAAATTCGTGAACGCAGAACCTCTGCGAGGGCGTACACCTTACAGCTTACGCAACCGTTGGGAAATCAAATTAACACTTTACTACTTTTTAGGAGAAAACCGTGAGTCAATACTTTTCTACTTTTATTGAAGCCAGCAGCCAAGTTAAAACCAAATCTGAATTTCTCGAAATTGACAAGTTGTTCAAGTCGTATAAAAGTGCGGATGGTAGCGATTATAGCGTTTTGGAAAATATCAATTTAAGTATTGGAGAAAACGAATTTATTTCGGTAATCGGTCACTCTGGCTGTGGCAAATCAACGCTGCTAAAAATAGTGGCTGGTTTGGAAAAACAGACCGGGGGAATGGTGACACTGGAAGGAAAAGAAATTCGCAAACCTGGAGCCGATCGCATGATGGTATTTCAGCACTACGGACTGCTGCCTTGGCTGACGGTGCGAGAAAATATTCGGCTGGCAGTTGATGAAGTTTTGCAAAATCTTAGCCGTCCCGAGAAGATTAGTCTTGTCAACGAACACCTAGCAATGGTAAACTTAACGGCAGCAGCCGATAAATATCCAGACGAAATTTCAGGAGGCATGAAACAGCGGGTTGGAATTGCGCGAGCTTTGGCGATTCGACCAAAAATGTTATTAATGGACGAACCGTTTGGAGCGCTGGATGCTCTCACTCGCGGCAAGTTGCAGAAACAAGTGCTGGATATTTGGGAAAATCACAGACAAGCTGCAATGATGATTACTCACGATGTTGATGAAGCTATCTATATGTCCGATCGCATTGTGCTGATGACAAACGGTCCGGCGGCGACAATAGGGGAGATTTTGTCAGTGCCGTTTTCGCACCCGCGCAATCGCCAGGAGTTGCGGGAATCGAAGGAGTATTACGAACTCCGCAACTATGCTTTGAATTTTCTCGATCGCTACTTTACTCAAGACGAATAACACCCGACGGATCGACATAATAATTCACTTAAGAGAGGTTAAGCCTGTGAATCTCAAAACAATGTTAGCGCGTTTTGAAAGTGCATTGGGATACCAAAATTTAGCAGAAGAAATGGTATTGCTGCCAGAGCAAACATTACCAGTTTCTAAAAAATCAAAATCCCCAAAACAGGCAAAAACTATCAATTTTATTGTCGGTTACAACAGTTCTCCCCAAAGTCAAATAGCTCTAGATATTACTCTTTGGATGGCGCATCAAACTCGTTTAGTAACAACTAAAGAAGTCACGGTTCAAGTCGTCTACGTGATCGACGAATCGCCAAAAAGTTACGGTGAAGATACTTGCAAATTTGCTGTAGCAAATGCCTTGGTCGCACAGCAGAAAGTGTCTAATTTAGAGGAAGCATTCGCCCTTAATTGTGCAGCGCCTGCGCTGGCTTTACAAACCGAAATCCCATCGGTCTCCCAGCAAAAAAGTTGGATCGATCCGCATTATTTTCGAGAAATTTTTGGTCAAAAAAATGAGTACGAAGTAGCAGATAAGTTGCTGTGGCAAGCGCGCTGTTTGGCTGAGGAGTGGCGCGGTTTATTCAAAGCTCATTTACGCATCGGGCGGGTTGCTACAGAGCTGAGAAATGTGGTTGAATTAGAATCAGCCAACTTACTTTTCTTGGGCTGCGATTCGGGAAACTACTCGCTGGTTAGGGAACTAGGCAATAATTTTCCGTGCTGCGTACTCGGGATTCCTTCGGCACTCAGCTATCAGATGGATGTTCAGCCTGAAGAAAGTTTGAGCAAGTTACAGTTGGCTACAACTATACCTGCACATTAAACTTGTTCAGCACTTACGCAAAACTATATGTAAGGTTCGCAGTGCGAACGCTACCGCTATAAATTCGCACGCTAAACCTTTTTTTGCGTAAGTTATATGTCGATAAAAAATTAACAATAGTTTTCTCGATCGAAGTCCCAACTACCAGACAGTTGGGACTTTTTTGATTATTGAGATGTTTAAAATTACTATTAAGGAAAAATGTCGTCACTTACCTGAGCATAGACAATTCGTTCACTAATTTTATCCTTCCCCGGCACACAGAGCGCAGCAGCCGATCGATCGAGCGTTTGTCTTCCTCAGTCAAATTTTCGTCAAAAATAGCAGCCATCAAACCATACCTATCGGCTAGAGTAATGTAGCCATTTTGATTCACTTCGGCAAACAGCTCGGCCAAAGCAGATGGAATCAGGTGGACAGGAGTTTGCATAGCGATTGAGTCTAAATTCGACGATCGCGCGATCCGATGTTTTTGCATTAACACAAGGCGATCGCACTATAAAAGTTTAAGCTGTACTGCCTTTAAACGTGTGACAATAAACAGCAAAATTTGTGAAGTAAATCACATTTAAAATTTGCGAATTATGATAAAGCACGCAGGTGCGTTTTAGGGCAGACCGAGCAACTGCCAACTTAATGTTTTCTAAAGATTGAAAATCACCACTTCCTCCACAGGTTCAGCCAACTCAAACTTAAACACCCGCGAATAGAAATAGAATTCGCCGTCAAGAGTTCTTTTGATATTTTCAGCGCGGCGAAAACCGTGGTGTTCCCCTTCATAAGCAACATAAGCAACCGGCAAACCTTTAGCTTTCAATATTTCTACCATCATTTCCGCTTGATTGGGAGGAACCACTTTATCTTCTAATCCTTGAAAAAAGATAACGGGACAAGATAAACGTTCGGCGGAATGAATGGGCGAACGAGCCACATACAAATCTTTTCTTTCGGGATAAGGCCCTATCAATCCATCCAGATAGCGCGCTTCAAACTTGTGAGTATCTGTGGCCAAAGCTTCCAAATCGCTAACTCCATAATAGCTCGCACCCGCTTTAAACACATCGCGGAAAGTAAGAGCGCACAGAGTAGTGTACCCCCCTGCGCTGCCTCCGGCGATCGCCATTCTTTCGCCATCAACTAAACCTTTTTGAGCTAAATATTTAGCACCGTTAGCGCAGTCGTCAACATCGACAATTCCCCAACTATCTTGCAGTCTTTTTCTGTATTCTCGGCCGTAACCAGTGCTGCCGCCGTAATTAACATCGAGCACGGCAAAACCGCGACTCGTCCAATATTGAATTTTCAAATTCATGCTGCTAGAAGTAGCAGCAGTGGGGCCGCCGTGACTTTTGACCACAAGCGGGGGTTTTTCACCCGCAGGCGCTGCGAAATCTTGATTTTTCGGAGGATAGAAGAAACCGAAAGCAGTCAAATTGTTTTCTGTGGGAAACTCGATCGGTTCCGGTACAGAAAGATAACCCGGATTGATGCTTAAATTGCTCGATTGGCGCAATATTTCTAGTTGATTTGTTGCTAGATTTAGTTGTACAATAGCTGTAGATTCAGTCGGCGAACCTGCCAGAAAAACAACAGTTTCTCCCCGCCCTTTGACAGACGAAATATCAGTGTAAGGCGTCTCAATAGTTGTCAACTGCTTAGTCGTTAAATCGAGACTCGCTAAATACCACTGGCCTTGCTGAGTGTAGGTGCAAATAATTTTGCTTTCCGAGACAACGGCATAAGTAGACATTCCAAAAACCCACTGAGGAAGTCCGAATTCAGCCGCCATTTCGCACAAGCTGGTTTCTATCTCTGCTTGCCTGCTTACCAAGGAGGGATTGAGGGGGGTTCTAGATTGCCAGCGGTAGAAATTCCACCAGTTAGATTTGTCAGAAACAAAATACAAAACTCCATCGGGCGACCATTCCGGTTGAAAAATCGACTCATCAACCCCGCCAGCAACTAAGTATTTTTCCCCTAAAGAACCGTCAGCATTAATTTCTGCTACCCACAATTCTGTGCCATCCCACGGCATATTTGGATGGTTCCAACAAATCCAGGAAAGTTGAGAACCGCCAGGACTCAAACGAGGGGAAGCATAAAAATCATTGCCCTGAGTTAAGATTTGAATATCTTCGCCGTTATCTAAATTAATGCTAACAATAGTATTGACAGGTTCGCCCTCACCTGCATGGTCTTCGCGCACGCAAATCAGGCGATTTCTTTGCTTGTCAACTATCGCATCTGCATAGCGAGAATTAGCAGTAGGTGTCAGAGGTTCGGGTTGAGAATTTAATGTTTGAGTATAAATACGTTGGTCGGCAAAATGAGAAAAATAGACCACACCGCCAGCAACTGCAAAAGCAGCGCCGCCGTATTCGTTAACGCGAGTGCGAACATTAAAAGGATGCGGTGTCACGTCGCTGATTGTACCGTCAGGAGTGCGCCGCACGAGGACGCTTCTTCCGGCTTCCGAAGGCCTTCCCTCAACCCAGTAAATATCATCGCCGTCAATAGCAATTTGTCCGAGTCCGACAGTTCCAGAAACAATTAAATCGGAAGAAATAGGCGATTTCCAAGATCCGTAAGGTGATAGTGTATTCATATAGTTGAGGCAGTTGTGTTTCTCGCACAAAAAATTAATATTTGTACTTTACACTAATTCAGTTACCGGGAAGCAAAATGCCCAAAAAACTCGTACTAATGGATCACGACGGTGCAGTTGACGACTATCTCTCAGTCGTTTTGCTGATGACAATGGAAGAAGTTGAAACTCTGGGAGTAATTGTAACTCCTGCGGACTGCTACATTCAACCGGCTGTAAGTGCAACGCGCAAAATCCTCGATTTGATGGGGCGTTCAGAAGTTCCAGTGGCGGCGAGTACGGTGCGGGGACTCAACCCATTTCCGGTTTTATTTCGGCGAGATTCCTTTGCAGTCGATCGACTTCCCATTCTAAATGAAAAAGGAACCATTGACACGCCGTTAATATCAGAACCCGGACAAAACTTTATGGTGCGAGTTTTGCAAGATGCAGCCGCACCAGTCACATTAATGGTAACGGGACCGTTAACAACAGTAGCGCAAGCTTTAGATATCGCGCCCGAAATTGAAAGCAAAATTCAAGAAATTGTCTGGATGGGAGGCGCACTCAATGTTAGCGGCAATGTTAGCAAAGATATGGAACCCGGACAAGATATGTCGGCGGAATGGAATGCTTACTGGGACCCGATAGCAATCGAGAGAATTTGGCAAACCCAAATTCCCGTTGTCATGTGTCCTTTAGATATCACAAATAATGTACCGCTGACTGTAGAATTTTCCAATCTCCTAGCAAGACAGCGCAAATATCCAATTTCCGACTTAGCAGGACAGTGTTATGCCCTAGCAATATCTCAAGATTACTATTTTTGGGACATTTTGGCAACAGCTTATTTAGCGCATCCAGAATTTTACCAACTGCGAGAATGGGAAACAGAAATTGTGGCCGAAGGCATCAGCCAAGGACGCACAAAAGTTAAATTTGGAGGGCGAAAAATTCAAGCAATGGATAAAGTAGACACCGCAAAATTTTACCATTACATATTACAACAGTGGGCACGGTAAACATCGCAATATCGGCGAGGAACGAGTGCGCTAAATCTCCGTACAAAACCCGCCCTGACACGAAGATTTACCTCTTCTCTTCCTTCTTTTTCTCTGCGCCCTCTGCGGTTAATCAAAAAACCTCTCACCGAACAAATGCAAAACATTAAAAAATGCTGCCATTTCAATCAATTATCCCCTTAGCTCAAACCCCTCCCGCACTTCAAGAAATCGTCCAAATCCAAGAAGTGCGACCTCTCCCCGGACAGTTAGACAACATACCAGTATTTAACAGCAACAGTCCAGAAGTAGTGCTGCAAGAAGGAATTTTGCTTTCGACATTTCCCCCGGATGGTAAAAGATTTCCGGCGGCACATTTAAACTTTCCGTTTCAAGGACGTTTCGACATATTTGCCCACCACATAGCCCGCGCACCTTCGCCGGAAGATTTGCGAACCTTGTATCAAGGAGTAATTGTTTACAATCCGGGCAATAAGCCAGTAAAATTAGATATATTGCAAGCGGCGAGTTATCTCAGTCAACCCGATGCACCTTTTATTGAATTGCCGCCGCAAGCCGATAATTCAAACAGTAATATTTACGCGGGGCCGGGAAGCCGCGCTGTGAATGATATTCTCAGAGGTAGGAGACAGTCTGACTTTGGGCCTGGGCTAATTATTCCACCGGGAAAAAGCCAAATGTTGATGAATCATCCGATACCGGTGCGGGGATTGGTACCGCCGCTAAACGGTCGATCGACCTTGATGCGGTTACGCAGCGATGGTATAGTCTATGTTGCCAGTCTGGCGATGTTTGCCCGAGTTGACGCACAGGGAAACGAGCGATCGCCCAACTTAGCAGAATGGCAAAACTTATTAGACAATGGTAATATAGCCGGGCCGCGCGATCGAGCTCCCACACCGCCAGAAATCACCGAAGGTCAACTAATTTACGGTCGAGTTGCCGGTGTAGCATTAGGTTCAGAATGGCGAGCACTTCTTTCAGACAACCCCGCCACCTCAAACCTAGCAATTCCCCAACCCGGAACAGCCTTTTCCTATCCATTAAGCAGCCTCCCGCGTGGAATGCTGGGCACCAATCAAGTGCAAAGTGCGAGCATGTTAGTCCGCTACCCAGATACAGCATACCGCGCCCACGGCAATTACGGAATTCAATACAGTCTCAGCTTACCGCTGTACAATTCTACCAGCAAAAATCAAACTGTAACTGTCGCAATTCAAACTCCAATTAAGACAGACAAATTAGCTTCAGGAGGACTTAGTTTTTTAGAACCTCCGGCACCTCAAACTTTTTTTAGGGGAACGGTCAGAGTGCGGTATACTGATGACAATAAATTGCCTCAAACTCGCTACGTGCATTTAGTGCAGCGGCGGGGACAGCAGGGGGAACCTTTGGTAAAATTAGAAATAAAATCGGGAGAAAAGCGGCTTGTAGAAGTAGATTTTATTTATCCGCCCGATGCGTCGCCTCCACAAGTTTTGACTGTGAAAACAAATTAAATTTAACCGGCTGCTACGGCTAGGCAGACACCTACAAAGACAATGCCTAATTAACCAGGTTTGATATTTGTTTCGCGTGGCGCGAACTTGGTTGGTGTCTAGTCGGTATTGGCAAAAAACAAGATGAACTTCTCAAAAAGATTCTGGGTAATTGCTTGCTTTGTGTACGTTTTAATTCTTCTCATTATCATGCTTTTAGCAGGTACGGGGAAATTAGTCAACTTTCCTCTCGCTCATCCGCCTTATGACAAACTCGGTCACTTTATTTTGTACGGAATAGCCTCTTTTTTGTGCCATAGAGCAACTGGCAAAAAAAAGATCAATTTGTTTAATTATTCAATTCCTTTCGGGCCCGCAATTTTTACTATGTTCACTGCAGCAGAAGAAATGCTGCAAGTCATTTTACCAAATCGTACTGCTAGTATTGAAGATTTTTTATATAGTTTTTGCGGGATTGCAGTTTTTTATTGGATTGGAGAAGTTTGGGATAGAACAAAAGGGCATTGATGATATAGAAGGAAGTTCGGCAACGAGCACTGTACGGGATGTAACCGATGTCAGGAAGAAGGAAGTTCGGCAACCGATTCTGCAACGGATGTAATGGATATCAGGAAGAAGGAAGTTCGGCAACGAGCACTGTACAAGATGTAACGGATGTCAGGAAGAAAGAAGAAGGAAGTTTCTAGAGTGCACAATGCGAACCTGTTGACGAGTGTCAGCAACTTTTTTTACTGGTGACTCTGCCCGCACGGGTTAAGAGATGTGCTTACCACAAACGGGAGCAAATGTCAATACGCTGGCGGCGGCTGCCGCAGTGAAAATTTAATTCTTTTTGAAATTGTTTAACATTAGCAATTTACCTAGATTTCCCATCTGGACAATGTGTTTGAGAGCCTTCAATCACTCTCTTCCAAAAAGGTTTGTACTCGACCGCTTGGTCGCAAAACAACTCTAATTTTCGGGTTTTTGCCATTAGAAACGGCAGAAACAAACGGCTCGCCGACTAATGGCATATTAGCTTGCTCGATATAATCTGCTGCTGCTTTTCCCATCGGCACAATACTTTGAACTGACCCATTTTCATCGATCAGCACGCTGTATTCCAAAGTTTGTTCCATTCCTTCTGGAGGCTTCCAGCGTTCCTCAAAGTAAGTTCTAGCTTCTGAAACTTGAGGAATTGTATCAAATAAAGTGCGGTTTTTTTGGCTTGCCGCAGCCTGGTTGTTGTCCTCGGACTCGGTGGTTGGTTGAGCGTCCTCAAGGGGTGGGAGTTCGGTACTGGCGGGGGGGACAATCGGCTCGATCGGGCTGGGGAAAGGCTGCGGCGGGGGAACGGGAAATCGGGAAGCCGACAGCGAGGGCGGCAGGGGGGGCGGTACGGCGGGAGCTAGTCTCGGCGGTAGGGGAGGCAGCACGTAGGGTACTGGTGCGGGTGCTTGGGGGGCGGAAATGGGGGGTTCTTCGGGGGCGGGAATAGTGATTGTTTGCCCTTGAGGGAAAGCTGGGGCGCTCTGTGGGGCGCTGGCTGCGCTGCCGTTGGGGGGAAATAGCAGGGCTGGCTGCTGGATGGGGCTGGGTTTGTTGGTGGGGGGAGTTGGGGCGAGGGCGATGGGGGGCAAGCTGGGGCTGGGGGAGGCGGCGGTGTTGATGGGCGGGGGCGGCAGGGGCGGTAAAGTGGGTGTGGCGGCGGGTGTTGGTGCTGGGGGTGTCGGTAGGGCCGCAACAGGACTGGGGGAGACGCCGGCAGCTAACTGGGGGTTTCCTGGATCGGGGGCTGTGGCGGTTTGGGGGGAGGTGGCGGATCGATCGAGCATTTTGATAATTCCTGTCGTCAGGCCCGCGCTGGCGACCATCATTGCTGCCACCTTGAGCCAGGGTGAGGACAGCGGGCGTCGGGGCTCGCGGTTGAGGTTGGGAAGCGCCATCACTTCGGCGGCGCAGTCATCCAGTGCTGTGGCTAAGTCAAACAGTTGCAGGGTGCTCAAGGGAACTACTGGCCCGGATTCTACGGCGCTCAAAGAGCCTAAAAACAAGTTGTGGGCAAGCAAGCCGCGGGGTTCTAAGCGGGGGGGAACCGGAAGGTAGGAGGTTGGGAGAGAGTAGGGGTTTGAGGTTGCTAGTTCGGAACTGTTGACGGATCGATCGAATATGACGGCGTTACGCGCGACTTCTGGCGAGTCTGATCCCGCAGGGATACGGCCTGTTTGAGATGTGAGGTTGTTTTCCCAATCGCGGGATTCGCCGAGCAAGTTTTGGACGTAGTTGCTGACAGCTTCGTGGAGGGTTTCGAGTTGAATTCGATCGCCCCTGAGAGTAACGTGTTGGGTATCTGGCAGCCTGGGGTCGTCGAGTCGCAGCTCGAAACTTAAAGATTTAAACACCGGTTGGCCCGCCCAGCGAGATAGAGGCGAACTTTTGGCTGTAATTTCCAGCGTGCAAGTGGGGGGCGTGTACCGTTTGAGAACCATAGCAGAAAGTCTGTTGACTGTTGACTGTTGACCGTTGACCGTTGACCGTTGACTAATGACTGTTGTTTAATTTTTAGCACGGTCTAGAAGAGCCAGCCAGAGGCGGCGGTGGCCGCCGGGACTGCTGTAAAACAGCAAATCGATCAGGAGTTTGAGAGCCAAATCAGTCAACTCTCGGGCCGATAAATTTTCTGCATCTTCCATGCGCGAGCCATAAGTGTTGCTGAACCTGTCAATATAATCTCCCAGCAAAGCGATGGTGTGAGGTTCGCGGTTCTGCTCGGCCATTTGTTCCAGCAAAGCCACAGCGCGGCGGATTAAAGCTTGGTGCTGTTTTGCCAAATGACAGCTTATCAAAACGAGCGATCGAGCTTCCTCCACATCAAGTTTTTTGCGCCCTCCGTGGCCCTTCCGCAGCGGGTTAGATTGGCGCAGCCGCCACAAAGCTACCCGATCGGCTACCATTGGCTCTAAATTCAGTTCGGCTGCTACCTTGAGCATCGCCTCTGAGCCAATTTCTGCCAGTGCTTCTAGGGCTAACAGCACTAAATCCAGTTGGGCTTTAATGTTGTCCAACTGGGTAGGTTCTGGTGCTTTTTGGGTCAACTCTTCCCAGTTGGGAGAGGGGCCCGTTTCGTTTGTGGGAGCGGAGGACTTTACGGTCGAGCGCATGGCTTCAGCACGGGAAATTTAAGACAGGTTGAGGCAGGATATCAAACAGTATGCAGTGATTAAAGCTTTGCGGCCTGTGGGCAACAGCACATCTGTTAATTTGTCTCCATAGCTCGTTGCTTTGATTCCGGCAATCCTAACTGCTGGACGGAGTTGCGGGCTAAAAGTTGCGGTTTCAAGTTCGATCGATCGCAATCCGCAAAACTCATAGATTTTCACCCCTAACCATCCTACGCCGCAGAGTGACCGAAATCAAATCAGTGCTTTGAAACTATCGGGGCTTATATCAATGCAAAAATCCTAGCGCTCTCGAATGCTACTTATAGTCTGTCGCTACTTATAGTCTGTCAGATTATAGTTGTCATTGCTTCATCTGGCGCCATCTATGGATATTACGGAGCAATTTGGTAAAAAAGTTAGACATTTCAGAAAGCTCAGAAATCTTTCCCAAGATCAGCTTGCAGAACTATCTGAATTACATCGCACCTATATTGGTTCAGTTGAACGAGGTGAAAGGAATATAACCCTACTTAATGCAAGTAAAATAGCCAAGGCATTATCCGTTAGTCTAGCTGATCTGGTAATTGATGATGACTGAAAGAAGACTAGAGCAAATTTTAGCAATATACCCAAACTAATTTACCGAAAAAAATTATGAAGAAGAGAATGAAGAACACGATATTTTAATGGATGTGTTTGGTATTTTTCCAATAATAAAAAAATAAAATAGGCAATATTGGGGACGTGAGTTAGGTATGTGTTGGCAATTGTTAGTTACTGAAACGTGTAAAACATATTGCAGTAGCTTTCAGCCAGCATTTAAAGTTGGAAGCGATGAGCCGTGCGATCTGATTGTTGATGGGTACGCAATAGATACAAAATATCGTATTGGCTCAGAAGACTCTGGAACACTGAAAAAGTTCAAATCTTATGGCCCACTACTTCGTACTCATAATTACGAACCCGTATTTTTAATACTTATAGAAGATAATTTGCCCGCAGCTATTACAGCGTGCCAAGTAGGGACTTGGAAAGTTTACACAGGGGACGATTCCTTTGAGTTCATAAAAACAATAAGCGGGTTTGATTTAAAGTCATTTCGTAAGGATTCAGGTGAAAAATAATTGATTGAGAGCCGAAAAATATGGTAATGTAGTCAGATGAGCGAAAAACCCGAGTGATCAGCAGCACTACAATTAGGAATAGTTGAGCAGTCTAGGCGTGAGGAACTGGTCAAAATTGTGCTGACTCAACAGAAGCTGATTGAAAAACTACAAGAAGAACTCGAAAAGCTCAAAGAGAGACAGCCAAGCAATAGCAAAACATCATCGAAACCCCCATCGAGCGATCTCATACAGAAATCAGAACTCGCCAAAGTTGATAACTCAAAAGAATCAGAAACAGAGCCTACATCGCAAACCCGGAGGACAGCCGGGACATACAGCGGGAACCGCTGTAATGTGGTACAATAGATAACAATAAAATATCATTTTGTATTCAACGCTAATGAAAGCATATTCGCTCGATCTCCGATCAAAAATAGTAGCAGCACATCTGGCCCAAAAGATGTCAATTAGGAAAGTAACCATCAGGTTTGCTGTGAGCAAAAGCCTCGTCCAAAAATTGGTGAAACCACAACAAACCGAGGGTGATTTACAGCCTAAACAGAGGGGTAAACCACAACGAGCGTCACCTGACAAATGCGGAAGCACTCATCAGAACACTGGTGGCAGAGCATCAAGATGCTACCTTGGTAGAGTTGTGTGAATTATTTGCTATTAAGATAAGACGGGAAATTGGGTGAGTCGGACGGCGATGTGTCGCTACTTACAGAAATTAGGACTCAATCGTAAAAAAAAACATGGCACAGAAGCCAAGGCGGGACTGAAAGAGTCCAAAAATTCAGGGTGGAATATTGGGAAAAGATCAAAAATATCGAGCCGAAAAACTTAGTATTTTTGGATGAAACTGGTATTCTACGCTCGTTTGAGTAGAACTTATGCCCGCTCCCAGCACGGGACAAGAGTATACCAAAAAAAAGCATTCTATCGGGGTGCCAAAGTCACAGCAATTGGCGCAATTAGTATGAATAAAGTGTTGGCATTGATGACAATGAATAATGCAATGGATGGACAGGCATTTGCTATATTTATTCAGCATTTTTTATGTCCTCAATTATGGGAAGGAGCGGTAGTAGTAATGGATAATTTACCCGCCCATAAATTAGCATTAATCAAAGGGGGAACTTCCGCTGAGATCCTCAGCGGTTGTGCTGCCTTTTTAACTGCTGCTGAGATCCTTGAATCTTCCTTTTAGTGGAGATTATCGAACAGCTTGAAGTGTTCTTTTCCCTCCCGGAATATCGCTGTTAACAACATAAAAATCTTGCGGATAAATCCAGTGGGTGCCCAGGGGACCGTGAATTTGAATGCCGGTCATAACGGCATAGGTAAAAATAGATCGATCCAGGGTCTCTAAAAGATGTTCGACATCCTCAGAAATAATTCGAGATGCCAATTTGGTAATTTCTATTAAATCGGGTTTATCTCCATAGGTAATGGTTGAAAGAATTTTTTGCCGAATAATTGTTTGTTCAATATCCTGCATATCCATTTCTAGCTTTAGGTGCCCCGCTGCCAACTCTTCAACAATCGCTTCTAATGCTCCACAGGCATGGGAAGCTTTTTGAATACCATCTCGATAAACCATGCCAATATCGCCATGCCTAGAAATAGCGATGTGGGGCATGGCATAAAAGGTAAAACGACGAATTCCATCAACTATAGGGGTATGGTCTGTCGCAGAAGCTAACCCAGTTTTGCCCATCATCACAAATCCAGCTAAGCTGCAACAATTAAAGGTTTTCCCCCAGTATCTAATTACTTCGGCGAATAGGGGTTCGGCGATTTCATCTCGACAAATTGCTATCATTCCCATCGTATTTTCATCACAAAAACCGTAGGTACTCAAGCTTTGGAACGTCTTTCTCATGTACTTGCTCATGGGTAATGCCCCTGGAAAGTGAGTAGTGAGCATTTGATGAAAAGCTGGAAACACATTAGGATCATAACCATTTAGTGTTTGGGGGATAGTTTCGCTAAGCTGATTGATAGGATTCTGGGTCATCTTTTCGCTGCTTTTAATTAACTGGTGAGATCCTTCACTTTAAACTGTTAACGGTTGCACCAATTCCTTGACAGGTGCTTCACGGTCATCTGGCTGCTGCACCCGAATCAGCCACCCTTCGGCTTGGGAGTAGTTATCTTTTTGCACTTGTTTAATAGCTTGTTTGAAGTTCAACTGTACGCCCCAAACATCGCTCGTGAAGCGCTTTTCTTGCTTCATATTGTCGAAGAACCCGACGGCTTCGGGGTGAGATAAACCACCTTCGGTTTTAGCAATAGAGAGCATTACGTCATTAGTCAGGCACTTACTAAAGTGGTAAATCAACTCTTAATTATGCCACATTTGCAGTATAATCCATTCCGGTTGCATCAGTATGATATGTTCGTTGCGACTTGTGTTGCTGCATACAACTATATATAGCAATCCTAAATGACTCGTAAATTTTTAACCCCACCCCAACCCTCCCCTTACTAAGGGGAGGGAGTAAGAAATTTACAAATGATTTAGGATTGCTATAATTATGAGTCAACCGGAAATGCGTAAATTTTGATTATTTCAAATAAACCACCGTCACACCTCCACCTCCTTCTTTTTGACTGGCGAGCTCAAAGCGGGAAACCTGCGGATGAGTCGCGAGGAACTCGTGAACCCCGCGCCGCAACTGTCCCGTACCTTTGCCGTGAATTATCCACAGGACTCCGTATTCCACGGCTTTGGAAAGAGCTCTGTCTATTTCGATTTCTGCATCTGAGACTCTCGCACCCCGTAGGTCGATCGAATTATTAGCAGTACGAATGGCAATTTCGGGATTGGGTTTTGCAGGTTCCGTCGCTGCTTGCTTGGCTTTAGCCGTAGCGAGTGCTTGGGCTTGGGCGGCCGCCTTGGCTAATTGAGCTTTCGTTTCGGGTTTTTGACCGTCGAGGGATTCAATTTCTCCTAGTTTGACAGTCATTTTCATAATCCCAAACCGAACGCTCAACTCTTCGTTAGCGTCGGGGCCGCTGAGGACTTCGGCGGTTTGGCCCAAGCTGGGAATGCGGATGCGATCGCCCACTTTCGGCATAAAACTCGGTTTGGGTTTAGCCGGTTGTTGGCGAGAAGGCAGGTGTTTTTGGGAAATTTGATTTAAGGTTTCTGTCGCTTGTTGGGCATTTTGAGCCGTCTGATTGCCCGACTGCAAGCGACGAATGATTTGAGCAATTTCTGATTTTGCCGACCCGATCGCCTCATTTACTGCCACTTCCTGAGCTATTTTTAGTTCTCGCTCCCGCTCTTGCAAAGCGGCTGCTTTTTGAGAAACTTCTCTGTGCAGTTTTTCCGTTTGGTGTAGCAGTTGAGTTGCTTCTCTGGCCTTGGTTTCCTGTTTCCGGCGCTGTGCTTCGAGTCCAGCAATCACTTGATTGACATCTTGAGACGCTCCCCCCACATAGGTTTGAGCTTCTTCGACTATGGATGCTAGCAAACCGAGTCTTTGGGCAATGGTGAGGGCGTTGGAACGTCCGGGAATTCCCCACAGCAAGCGATAGGTTGGCTGCATGGAATTGTCGTCAAATTCTACTGAGGCATTTTCAAAGCGGGAGTCTTGATATTTGAGGGCTTTGAGTTCGCCAAAGTGGGTAGTTGCAACTGTTAATAGGGAATGTTGGGCGAGATATTGCAACAGGGCGATCGCCAATGCACTGCCTTCTGAGGGGTCTGTACCCGCTCCTACTTCGTCTAACAAAACTAAAGATTTGGGAATTGGTAATTGGGAATTGGGATTTGGGATTTGGGGTTGGGGAATTTGTAATTTAGGTTTGAGAATTGGGAGAGCAGAAACAGTGATCTGTGTGTCTGTGACTTCGTGGTCTTGCTGTTGGGAATTAGTAATTGGAAGGTTTGAATTTTCTTCCCCTTCAGCCTGCGATTTATTGTGTAAAACTTCTAAAATGCGGCTGATGCGGCGGATATGACCGGAGAAAGTAGACAAACTTTGCTGCAAAGATTGTTCGTCACCAATATCGGCCAAAATATTGTCGAACCAAGGCAATTCTACGGGTTCGCGGGCGGCAACAAACATTCCTGCTTTCGCCATTAAAGCTGCCAATCCCAAGGTTTTGAGGGTGACAGTTTTGCCGCCAGTGTTGGGGCCTGTGATGGCGACGACGCGGATGTGCGGCGCGATCGTTAAATCGACCGGCACGACTGGAAAGCCTTGCTCGTGCTGTTGCTGCCAAACTAATAAAGGATGGCGCAACTGGCGCAGGGTAATTTGCGATCGCAGGTTGCGAATTAATAATTGACTGTTTTCTGAGTTTTCCTCATCTTCTTTTTCCTCATCTTCTGTTTCGGGATTTTTTGGTGCTAATTCTGGTTCTCCCAATTCGATAAATTTCGGCGGATTTGCTTGCAACCAAAAACTATAACGCGCTTTAGCGACCGCTAAATCTAAAGTTGTAACTACCACCACCAATCTGTCTAAATCAGGTTTTACTGCTGCGACTTGCTCCGTGAGGGCGCGGCGGACTGCTTCTTCTTCGGCTTGTTCTTGCCTGAGCAACTGCCGCATTTGGTTGTTAAGATTGACTGTGCTGTGGGGTTCTACGTAAAGTGTCGCGCCGCTAGCCGAGGAGTCATGAACGATGCCCGGTATGGCATCTTTTTGGGGAGCTTTGACTGGAATGACAAAGCGTCCGCTTCTTTGGGTAATTAGCTGTTCTTGTACGGCGTTGGATTGGCGCTGCAAAATCCCCTGCAATATTTGATAAATGCGATCGCGCAACTGTCGCATTTGAACTCTAATTCCTGCTAATTTAGGAGTTGCTCTGTCTGCTACTTGAGCGCGATCGTCTATACAGCGGTGGATTTCTTGCTCTAGTTCGGGATAAGTCCGCAATTGGGATGCCAGTTCTTGGAGCGTCGGCACATCTGCCTGAGAGTCAATTATCCGGCGCAATTGCCTTGCTCCGGCGAGGGTAGTAGCAATTGCCAGCAATTCTTCGCCGCTGAGCAAACCTTGGAGTTCGGCTCGCTGCAGCGAAGTGCCGATGTCTTGGATTCCTTCAAAACTCAAAGCACCGCCAGCGCGGCTCTCTAACTGATAAGCTTCCTGAGTTTGGGCTAGGAGTTCTGCTGTTTGAGCTTGAGTTGCCGGGATTTCGAGGTCGAGGGCGGCGGCGACGCCGAGTTTGGTGGCCGCGAAGGTAGCCAAGTGCTGACACAGGCGCGGCCATTCTAATAGTTCTAGTGTTTCGGCTTGAATCAAAGTTGAGGTGGTGTTGGTAATTGGCATTCTCAGGCGCTGACCGAGAAGGTGAATTTGACGATACTATTAATTGATTTTAAAGTTTTTTATTGTTTCCTGGTGCAACTTGAGAAAGTATCTGCGATCGCCCTCAGCAGTCTTTCGGCCGAAAGCTCTGATGTAACATTAATTACGAAGGACAAAATTTGCATTTTTGCATTACCCGTCTAAAATTATACATTCTCGTGATACCAGTCCCCAAACAATATGCAACTTTAGGCAAGCTCCCAACTATTATACAGTAAGTCATTCCCAATTTCTTCCTCTAAAATATAAAATCTAAAATGGTATCAGCTATTTTGGGTTTTGAGGGAGCGGGGAGGAGGTGTTTTTTGATGGAATTGAACTATTTTGGAATTTTAAATCTGTCAGCGCAATTCTGGCAGTTGTATCCTAAAAAGTAATTTGTGGAGGTGGTAGAAGTATGGCAAAGATTCTGGCGATCATCGCGGATACTGTGACTTTTCAAGTTGTTCAAGAGTTACTCAGCCAAGAGGGACATCAGGTGAGAGTCGTTCCCGACGATAAGAAGAGTTTAGAATTGGCGAGGGAATTGTCCCCCGATGCGATAATTTGCGACGGGACTTCGCCTCAAATCAACTTTTTGGAGGTGTGCCGGCTGGTGAAAGCCGATCGAGAATTGGCGACAGCCTATTTTATTCTCCTGACAACACCGGACCAATTTGATGAAATTCAAGAATTGGATGTGCCCTTTGACGATTTTCTGTTTAAACCGATAGTTAAGTACGAATTATTGGCGCGGGTGCGCGCGTCTAAGCGATCGCACGAGTTGAGGGCGCGGTTGGACTTAACCCAGCAAGAATTGCAACTGTCGCGCGAGCGAATTCTGCAAAGTGAAAAAATGTCTAGTTTGGGCGAATTGGTGTCTGGGATAGCCCACGAAATTAATAACCCAATTACTTTTATTTACAGCAATCTAACTCACGTCCAAAGCTACACGACCGATTTAATTGAACTGCTGCGATTGTATCAACAAGAGCTAGTCAATCCCGGAGCGGAAATTCTGCAAAAACAACAAGATATGGATGTGGAATTCGTACTCGACGATTTATTAAAAATTGTGAGTTCCATGCGTACCGGGAGCGATCGCATCCGCCAAATAATTTTGTCACTACAGGATTTTTCCCGCAGCGATCGATCGGGCTGGCAGTTATTCGATGTTTCCGACGGTTTAGAAAATACTCTGTTGTTGTTACAGCACCGCTTGCCTGCGCGTGAGGGAAGGCGAGACATCAAGGTGATGAAAGAATTCGGCAATTTGCCACAAATTGAGTGTTATGCAGGTCTGCTCAATCAAGCTTTTCTGAATATCATCAATCACGCGATCGATGTTTTGGAAGAATCTGCTCAAGAGTTGGCAGAGTTGGAATCGAGCAAATTTAAGCCTGTGATTTTGATTACCACTCAGGTGGTCGATGCTCAGCGAATTTCTATTGAGATTGCTGATAACGACATGGCAATTAGCAAAGATATCACAGCGCAACTTTCTGAGCCATTTTTGGTTTCCCAACCTGCGGAACCACCGATATCACCGGGACTTGCTCTCAGCTATCGGATAATTGTAGAGCAGCACAAAGGAGAGTTCAAGTGTTTTTCCGAACCGGGTAAAGGCACTAAAATTCAGATAGAAATTCCGCTGCGTCATAGTTAATTAACAGTATTTACAGTTGGTGGGGCGGGTTTTAAAATTTGTTGGTTTTAGCCGGAAATTGTTGTGAATCCGCCCCTACAATGACTGCACTTTTTAAGGTAAAATTTTGTAGAGGGAATGGCAGAAGTTATCCAAAAGAGACTTGAGTTGATATTCAAGAGATTTGAAGGAGAGAGGAATAGAATAGAAATATGAATAATTCCATCGAGAGGGGCAACCACGGGAGATTGCCCCTACAAAACACGGTTATGTAGATGTTGTGTGTCTAGCAGTGGAATAACTAAAGGGAGACTTGCGCGCCTTTAGTATCGAGGCCGATCGCCCTTACCTCAGCCTTTACCCCAAATTCCCCCCAAGCAGCCGCCATCGCTTTCTCAACCGCAACAGCGTTAGCCACATCCACATCCGTTAAAGCCAAAAGCGTTGGCCCGGCACCGCTAATTACCATTCCACAAGCCCCTGCATTCACGGCGGCTTGTTGCACCGCTTCATATCCCTTAATCAGAGATTGTCGGTAAGGTTGGTGAATCTTGTCTTGGAGGGCGCAGCGCAACCAGTTTTCATTGCCCGTTTCCAAAGCCCGCACTAGCAAACCGAGGTGTGCAGCATTAAAAATCGCGTCAGCCTTACTGTAATCTGCTGGCAAAACTTGGCGCGCTTCGGCTGTAGACAGTTCAAAATCCGGGATGGCTACCACGGCCACAATATTTGGATGCCAGGGAATATCGCAAATCTCCCAAGCACCCCCCTCCTGCCCCCCCTTACTAAGGGGAGCTTGGGGGGGTGCATTGCTAGCAGCGAGGCGACAACCTCCGAGTAAAGCGGGGACAACGTTGTCGGGATGTCCTTCAAGTTCGATCGCCAATTGCATCACTTCCACCTGACTCAAAGGCTTTCCGGCTAATTCATTTGCACCGACTAACCCACCGACAATAGCTGTGGCGGAACTCCCCAAACCTCTAGCCAGCGCAACTTGCATATCTATATGTATCGCTACAGGGGGCGGCGATTGGTTGAGGCGATCGTATAGCTTGAGAAAAGCTTGATAAGCGAGATTGCTGTCGTCTGTCTTGACTTTGGCGGCTTCTTCACCCGTAACAGTAATTTTTAGTTTCTCGGTTGCTGAGGGTTCGAGTCGGGAGAATTGGAAGCGGTTGTAGAGGCTTAAAGCGGCGCCGATGCAGTCGAATCCGGGGCCCAGGTTGGCGGTTGTGGCGGGTACGGTGACGGTGACAGTGGAAGTTTCGGGCATTTTTTGAATAGTGGATTTGGAATGTTTAACCGCAGATGAATGCGGATGAACGCCGATCGCAGGTATTATACTATGTTTTCAAAAGCCATTTATTCTTGCAGCATTTCAAGGTGCTTGATGGCATCTTGATAATCGTTGGTATTGCCGTCTTTTTGATAGAGTTCGGCTGCTTTATGATAATCGGCGATCGCCCCCGGTTTGTCTTCTAAGAACTCGCGGACTCTGGCGCGGTTGTAGTAGGCGTCGCCGTAGTTGGGGTTAATTTCAATTGCGCGATCGAAATCTGCTTTAGCTGCTGGATAGTCTTTGAGATTGCGGCCGTGGATGATACCGCGTTTGTTGTAGGCTTTGGCGTAGTTGGGGTTGAGGCGAATAGCTTCGGTGTAATCAGCGATCGCCCCTTGAATATCTCCTGCTTCGGATTTGGCTAAAGCGCTGTTAAATAAGTCTTCAGCAGTATTTTGAACGATGAGTATTGGTGAGGGTTGGGTACAAATAGCCGGGGATATGTCGCCCAAAACGGTAACAAATCCCCAAAGGGCGATCGCCCGGTAAAATTGTTTCATAAATTTAAGCAAAAATCCCAGCTACAGAGCAACTAAAACCAGGTAACAAAGGCGAAGTCAATTCATCATCCCTCAACAGCGTAGCAACGAGCCTTAAACTTGCTTGTTCTCTGCGATAAACTTCAATTTGTCGCAACCGCCAATTCGCAATCCAGTATTCCTGTACTCCTCGTACCGAATAGAGTCTGAGTTTCAAATCTCTATCGCGTCTTTCATTGTCTGTACCGGGAGACAATACTTCAACAATTAACTCAGGTGCGGCGGTTAAATGTCCGGCTTCGTCTAGCAAGATATCCAAGCGTTCATTGCTGGCCCAAACTACATCAGGAATAACGTTATCAGCGTCCGTGAAAATAAGACCAGGATTGATTGCAGCTCGTCCTAAACCGGCAGACATCGACCAAGTATCAAGCACAGAGAAAAATCTGCCACAAGTCTGTTGATGCCCCCAATGCGTTGATCGAGTCACAAATAACTCTCCCTCAATTATTTCATAACGATCGCCGTTATCGGGCAACAGTTCTAAATCGGCGGTAGTCCACCGTACTTTATCAGATATTGTTTGGTTCATACAAACACTCTTGATAGGTGATAGAAACATTCTAAACGATCGAGCTTCTACACGATCCACAGCTTGAAACAATCGGCATACACTGACTTTCGCTTTTTGCAGGCGAGACTCAGAATATTGAAACCCGCCTGGGCGCGGGTTTCGTTTTTGTAGAGGCGATTTCGCATCACCAAATTGTCCGATAGCCCAATTTAAAATTATTTAAAATTTCAAATCGCGCGATTACTTCAAAATAGTTTTAGAAGCTATGCGGGTTTTCTTGCGATCGGCTTCACTCAATTGTTCACCAGACTGCAAACGAGTAGCAGAAGTTTGCAGCACAGTTGCGGCACTTTTATCGCCCATTTGCAAAGCAGTTTTAGCGGCTGTTTGTAGCATCGTGGCGGCACCGGCGCGATCGCCCTGTTGCAATCGGGTTTCTGCGAGTTGAGTTTGGCGGTATTTAGCCAAAGCTAAAATGTGCTGCTGCACCAGCGGGTTAATTGCCGGCTGATAAACTTTCAGGACATTAGCGGAAAGTGCAACGGGATCGGAAAGCAAACTTTGACCGACAGTCGGATCGTCGTAGCGAATTTGCAATTGTCCGATCGTCTGTGTACCTTCGGGCAACTGTCCAATATAAATATTAGCCAAAACTACTCGCTCTATATCCTTCATTAAATCTCCCAGGCGCACCATAAAACGATCGCCCTCTTGCTGTACCGGTAATTCGATCGTATCCGGGGAAACTTGGGCGATCGGTTTGAGTTCGGCTAACCGCACTTTTGGCATCAGTGAAAATAGCAAATAAGCATTAGTCAAACCTACACCTTGGATGCGAGTAAATAGTTTGCCAAACTCGTCAACCGCATCTTCGGGACGCTGAATGTGAGCCAGAGCACCGCCGCCCGCGTCAGCAATCTTTTCTAAAATATCCTGGTTCCAGTTATCGCCAAATCCCAAAGAATTTAAAGTCATGTTGTAGTCGGCAGCCAATTTAGCCAACTTCAAACAGCGGCTGTCGTCGCCGTGTTCGTTTTCGCCGTCAGTCAGCAGAAATGCTTGGGATATAGCTTCTTTTTTGCCTTTGCCTAACTCTTCAATACCTAACTTAATGCCCTCATCAATTGCTGTGCCACCGGCCGAGCGCAATTGCTCAATTTGCCGTTTAATGCTGCTGGGATCTCCTACAATTTGATTGGGGACGAGGACTTTGGCTTTGTGGTCGAAAGCCACCGCGCAAAAGCGATCCCCGGGCTTCAACCTGTCTAGCAACCGTCCGGCGGCTTGTTTGACGGTTTCCAAGGGGCGTCCACCCATCGAACCGCTGTGGTCGAGAATCAGGCACAGGTTTAAGGGTACGCTGGAGTCGATCGAGCTTGCCGTTGCAGACACCGAAATCGCTAGCTGGCGCTGCGTTGAGGGCGCGGCAGCGTCAAGGTTAGGATCGTTTAAAACCGGGAGCAAACTAACTTTCATGCGGGATACCTAAAGATTGCGTTAGTATTTCTTTAAGAATAGCTCCATCAGTTCAGGCAACATTTCGGTTATATGAACACACCAATTAAAGCTGTGCAATCGCCATACTACGGGGAAGGGAACTCTCGGACGCCACCTCCCGATTTGCCATCCCTGTTGCTGAAGGAGCGGATCGTTTATCTGGGGATGCCTCTGGTGCCTGCGGTAACAGAACTAATTATCGCTGAACTGTTGTTCTTGCAGTACGAAGACCCCGAGAAGCCGATCAAAATCTACATCAACTCGACCGGCACTTCTGGTTACAGTGGCGAACCCGTCGGCTTTGAAACAGAAGCCTTCGCTATCTGCGATACGATCAGGTATATTAAGCCGCCCGTGCACACTATTTGCCTCGGTTCGGCAATGGGGATGTCTGCGATGCTTTTAGCGGCTGGTACAAAAGGCTTTCGGGCGAGTTTGCCGCACGCTTCGATTGTGTTGCACCAACCCAAGGCTTACACGCGGGGTCAAGCAAGCGACATTCAAATTCGGGCTAAGGAAGTGCTGGCAAATAAAGCGACGATGCTTGAGATTTTTGCAAGCTGTACTGGCCAACCGATCGAAAAGATTACTAAAGATATGGATCGGTTGCTGTACCTGACGCCCCATGAAGCTAAAGAATACGGTTTGATCGATCGCGTTCTTGAAAGTTCGGAAGAATTGCCGAAACCGCTGCCTGCCGGAGTCATCTAATTCGGTTATTGCTTATTAGTTATTAGTTATTAGTTATTGGTTAGGGTTTATTGGTCCTTATAGCCAAAAACTAAAAAACCTAAAATAACAAGTAACAAATAACTAATAAACCCTAACCAATTGCCCGATCACCAATTACCAACTAAACGGAGTTCCGAATTATGCCTATAGGTGTGCCAAAAGTTCCCTACAAAATGCCGGGTGGTTATGATACTCAGTGGATTAATATCTACGATCGCCTCTACCGGGAACGGATTATTTTCTTGGGCAGGGACGTTGACGATGAAATTGCCAATCAAATCATCGCTGTGATGCTCTATCTCGATTCGGAAGATTCAGGTAAGGATATTATTTTGTACATCAATTCCCCAGGTGGGATGGTGTCGGCAGGCATGGCTATTTTTGATACCATGCAGCACATTAAATCGGACGTGGTGACGATTTGTGTGGGCTTGGCTGCTTCGATGGGTTCTTTCCTGTTAGCTGCCGGTGCGAAGGGGAAACGGTTAGCTTTGCCTCACTCGCGAATCATGATTCACCAGCCTTCTGGGGGCACGCGGGGACAAGCAACGGATATTCAGATTGAGGCGAAAGAGATTCTGCGGCTGCGCCACGAACTCAATAATATCTATGCTAAGAATACTGGCAAGCCGATCGAGAAAATCGAGAAGGATATGGATCGCGACTATTTCATGTCCGCTGAGGAAGCCAAGGAATACGGCTTGATTGACAGAGTGATCGAAGATCGTCCGTAAGTTATTTTTGCGCTACCGTAGTGCGGGCAACCCTCGCACTAAAACCTAGTTCGCAGTAAATTTTGGCAGAATCTTTACATTTAAGGATTCTGCCATATTTAATGGTATTATCAACGCTCATTCATGCTAGATGGATATTGCAGATTATTACCGACAGTTAGGACTGAGGTCTGGCGCGAGTTTATCGCAAGTTAAGGCCTCTTATCGGCAGTTAGCCAGACAGTATCACCCCGATGTGAATCCGGGAAACGAACAGGCTAAGAATAAGTTTATTGCTATTACTGAGGCTTATAAGTTCCTGGTGAAGGTTGCCCCCCCCGATGTTGCGGAGTCGAAAGTTGCCAATTCAACTGTGCCGCCTACTTGGACACCGCCGGATCGGGGGGTGAAAGCTCAACCCCAAGCAGTTAAAGTGACTCGAAAAGAGGCTGCGGTTCAATCTAATGCGGATCTGTCGGCTGCGGAACAAAAGTTAAAGCAAGATGCTTATTTTGAATTGCAGCAGTTGCTGAAATATCAGAGGTTCCCGCGGGCGATCGCCTTGATTGAGGGTTTGGCCCAGCGGGTTCCCGAAGATTTGGAGGTGCGTCAGTGGCAGGCGATCGCCTATCAGCGCTGGGGACGGCATTTGATCGGAGAAAAGCAGGTTGATAAGGCGAGAATTTATTTGAAAAAGGCTGTGAAAACTGACCCCCACAATCGCGCTTTGTGGGCGGAAGTTGAGCGGGATTTTCGCAGGTTGGAAGAGATTTATTGAAGCGATATTGCGTCCCCCTTTTGCAGGGGGTCTGCGTCGTGAATGTTTAATTTTTCTAATTTTTCTAAAATAACTTGGGTATTTTCAGGTCGGTTTTCCGGTAGCGGTTCGATCAATTCGTCGATCGAGTCTAGGAGTAAGGGGTCAATATCTACAGCCTGGTTCCTCCAATTAATTTTACCAGTTTTTTCATTAACGGGAAAGTCGATCGGCTCTATGCCTGTTAATAAATGTACAAAAGTACGCCCTAGGGCAAAAAAATCCGATGGCAAGCCTGCTTTACCTGCAATTTGTTCCGGTGCGGCGTATCCAGCAGAACCTATGGGTGCCGTCTCTATGCCTGCTTCTGTGGCGGCGCCGAAGTCAATTAATCTCAATTTCCCATTGGCTTCAACCATCAGGTTGGATGGCTTAATATCCCGATGCACTACATGATATTTGTGGATTTCCTGCAAAATATTGGTCATTTGTTGCAGCCAATCAAGAGCCAGCTTTTGAGAAACGTACTGTTTTTTAGTTAAGAATTCTGCCAAGTTTTCTCCGGTAATTTTTTCCATCACCAAACAAGACAATTTCTGGAAGTTATGGGGGAGTTTAATTGGGAAATAACCGTCAGGTTCGACTTGGGGAACCGATCCCTTTCCGGCCAGCCAAATCAAAACTCGCGCTTCTTGCTTGAACACGCGAACTAAATCGGGATTGTGGGTGTGTTTCAAGACTTTTAAAATTTTGACAGTTCCCCATTCGTTTTCCCCGGTTCCCAAATCTTCGACTTCAAAGATGTCTGTGGGGCGTGCGGGATTGGGCGATCGTACTGGTTTAAGGATGCGGTAGCGATCGCCAATTAACAAATCAGTGCCACAAGCCTGACAATTTTGAGCAGCAGCAGGATTTTCGCGTTGTTCGCATTGAGGATTGATGCAGTAAATCATCTGTCTTGATACGTCCAGGACTGACGGATTTAACGAATTGAATCAATTATTAGCATAAAACCCAGCAGTTCTGACCTTACTACTGGGTTTATATTTACCGCCCATTTGGGCACGCTATCACATTTAAGTCAAGGATTTAAGATTAATAGCATCGCGCTCTACCGATTGAGCTACCCCCCTGCGTTTGGTAGAGGGGGCTGGATATGAGCCAGCAACCTCGATGATGTGATTTTCCTGACATTCGTTTTAGCGATCGGCGGTGAATGCTGAGTTTAGAGTAATAGCTTGCTGTTGAATTTGTACGCAATGCTGCCTCTGCCAATTGGGCTACCCCCCTATTTTGGGCCCTATTTTGGGTAGGAGGGACAGGAGTCGAACCTGCACTGTCACATTTGTACGGTTTAAGTTGAAGTTTGAGTTTAAACTTGTACTCTGTTTATATCTTAAACCATAACTATCAAAAAAGCAAGCAATTAGCGGAAAATAAATTGAAATATTCGCTCTCCCACTCTCTGTTCCTCAACTTCAGAATTGTTAGCTTCTTCGCGGGCGAACATAACAGCTTGCTGCAAGATTTCCACCCTTTGCAGCAACTCATTGATCCGCCGCGCTGGCAAAGCTCCAGAAAACTTGACAGTCCGCCAATAGCCGATCGTAATATCTTCGTAATAAACATCGACTTGAGCCGGATGGTGTTCGGTAGCTTCAGCTTTGACGTGATTGCGCGGAGTTTTAAAAGTCTTAAGAGTTTGCACCGGTTCTGTGGCCCAACAGTCCGCCGAAGCATCGAAGTTCCAAGTCTCGGAAGCATCTAAGACAGGAAGTTTTTTGATAAATGCTTGCAAATCTGCTAACTGCTTTTCAATGAATAGCAAATAGCTGACGGGAACTTGGCTCAAAAGCACGTTTCCGTCTACAGTAACGTCCGCGCGGGCGCTACAATTTGTCCAATCTTTGGTTGCGGTTACGTCGAAGAGTTTGGTCAAAACTTCAGTCGTTTTGCGGATAATCTCTTCGGCTTTGACTTCAACTTTTTTGGACTCTGGCGGCAGTTGTTCGCCTTCTTCGTCTTTGGGACGGTAAGTGCGGGAGATTCCAGAAAGCACAGCGGGCTTCTGGAGAGCTTTTTGAGCTTCTGCCAGTTCTTGAACCGAGCTGCTTTTGATGCCTTTTTCGATCGCAATAATCTGATTTAAGCGTGCCATTGTTCGATTTTATTGACGCTGAACTCATATCAAGCCGGGTTAATACTGATAATCAAATGTTTTGTCCTGTGGCTTTTGGGGCTTTGAGAACCTTCGTCCTCAGTACAAACCTCACGATCGTTCTTTAACCAGACTTGCTCACTGTGTAGTGTGACATACTTCAAGATAAATTACAAGCTTTCTTTTCTAGGCGCGGTGCCAAGAGAGCCCGTCGCTACCGTACTCAGCAATTTATCTCTCAAAAACTCGGCAAAATCTCTAGCGTCGCTGCGGATCAAGTGAACGCCGTCATTGGTACGCCACTCTCGCTCTTTCGGGGGCGGCAGCCACTCAAAACGGTCAGACGGAAACAGCTTTTTAGCCAATTCTTGGACTTGTTTTCTCCTGAGTGCAGCGTTAACTCGCGACTCTTGCGGTATGTCAAATAAAACTACTTTTGCGCCGCTATTCTTGTTAATTTCTGCGATTTGACTTTTAATAAAATCTGCTTCTTTTTTTATAGCTTCGGCATCTTTTTCAGACAAAGGTTGACTTTGAATATCAACTACCGTTTGGATAGCTTTTTGCGATAATTCTGGAGTAAGATATCGACCTTCTAATCGGTCTAGAGCCTCTCGCGTCACTTTTTGATTCGACTTCGAGCGACTTTTAAAAAAATCCACAAAAATGCTAATCGGACGGTATTCCTCTCTCATCATCGGTAGATACTGGCGTAACCAATAAAAAATAGGATAATACAAAGAATCAATTAATTCTGCATCTATTTTGCGAACAATAGTATCGTTAATTTCTACCAAAACAAGAGGAGGCTTGCTTTTACTTCTTTTAACTATTTCTAAACCTGTTTGGCTCGCTCCTCCCCCCAAAGCTATGCTCTTTACGCCCTCTCCAATGTCTTTAATATTAAGGTTTGCAGCTAGCGAACTACCTACCATTACCATTTTTAGATCGGAATTATCCTGATATACATACCTTTGAGTTTTAACAATATTATTTTGAAGCAGGCTAACTCCGTCGGAAGCAGGCAAAACTCCGCCGCTGACGAGCACTTGATAAAAACTCATGATAAACAGAAAAATTAGTACCGGGCGCAAAATCGGTCGCAACTGGAATTTGACAAACATAGAACACCTTCTAGAATTGGAAATAAATAAATTGTTTTGAGCTACCGCTGTTGAGGAAGATCATTGCTAGCATAATTCCTAAAGCTAAATCTTGATAAAGGCTCCAGACTTTTTGGCCGTTTTTATTTGAATCCTGTTTAATGCGATTTTGCCAAGTGGGAAAATGGGGAATGTGATAAATCACTACTGGTAGCGAAAAAATTAGCGTCGGAATAATGTGACTCCAACCGGGCTTGACTTTATAGTTGCGAACTAAAGTAACTACGAAGTCAACCGCTTCTTCAAATCGAGGCAGTTTGAAAAGCAGCCATCCCACGGAAACAAAAGAGAAAATTCCTAAAACGCTAAGGCTGTCCAATAATAATTGCTGCCAGATTGGTTTGGTTTTTGCTTGATTTGATTCTTGCAATTTGTTTTTGGATTTGTCGAACCCAAAAAAGCGTTCTACTGCTAAACCCAAGCCGTGATAAATTCCCCAAACTGCATAACTCCAAGCAGCCCCATGCCATAATCCTCCTAAAGTCATTACTATCATTAAGTTAACATAAGTTCTGAGCTTTCCTTTGCGGTTTCCGCCGAGGGGAAAGTATAGATAATCTCGGAGCCAAGTTGATAGGGAAATGTGCCACCTTCTCCAGAATTCGGAGAGGGAACGAGAGATGTAAGGAAAGTCGAAGTTGTCGGGAATTTTGTAGCCCAAAGCGGCTGCAAAACCGATCGCAATTAAGGAGTAACCGGCAAAATCCGCGAAAATTTGTATTGAGTAGCCAAACAGCAGTGTCAGGTTGGTAATAGTTCCAAATCCTTGATAGTAGGGAAAGCTGATCCAAAAGGTATAGTCTTTTAAGTTGTCGGCGATGACCATTTTTAGGAAGTAGCCGACAACGAGCGAGCGAAAAATGAAACTCCAAGGAATATCTTTAAAATATTTAGGAGCAATCTGCGGATAAAATGTCTGAGATTTTAAAATCGGGCCTGATAGTAAATTGGGGAAAAAGCCAATAAAAAATGAAGTATTGAGCAGGTGTTGGCTAAAGTTTGGCGAGACGTAAGCGTTTGCTGCAGTTTCGCTTTTGTTTTTTTGAGTCAGTACGTCTACGATTAAACTTATGCCTTCAAAGGTGTAGAAAGAAATGCCAATTGGTAGAGGCAATTTTAAGAATAAATAAGCAATGCTGCCTTCGGAACGAGCAATATTAAAAACATCGGTAACAAAGTTAGTTAGCAAACCAGCGTATTTAAACAAGCTCAAAGTTAATACATTGAGAACGACTCCCGATAAAGCCCAAAAAAATCGCTGTTTTTTGTCAGAAATTCGGGCAACTTGAAAGCTGACTGTAGTGTTGATAATAATGGAAAGTAGCAGGATCAGCAACAGTGCGGGGGCGCTCCAACTGTAAAAAATAAAGCTGGCAATTATCAGGATGGGAACCTGCACTTTTTGCAACGGAGGGAAATAATATATGGCGAAAACAATCGCAAAAAATACTAAAAATTCAATACTGTTAAATAACATAATTTATGATTTTGCTCTTTTACGTAGCCTGTGACCCACTATATCAAGCGCCTGGGACTCATGGAAAGAGTGGCCCAGAACCCGATCGCGATCGCGCATCCTACCAAAGTGTAGCAAATATAACTCTTTGTCAGCACTCCAAGTACCTCTAGAGATAGATGCGGAAATCCCTCCCAGGGCGCGTTGTCATACTGGGAAACATTTCTTAACATATAGATAACAAAGGGAATCCGAGGAGACACCAAAAATCCTTAAGCCCTTGGGGTGCCCACGTTAATCAGATTTTTCGCAAACAAGGGCTAAATCAATGAACAAGCTGCAAAACTCCGAAGTTTCAGCATTTTTGCCCATGCTCCAAAAAGGCATTTGGCTGTTTGGGATTCTCTCCTGGATATTCGGGCTGACAGATAGAACTATTGCACTATTGTCTGACGGATATTTGTCGGCGATCGATATTGTCCAGCTATTTACAGCATCCTTTTTCTTCATTAGCTGGCTGTTGTTAAGCCCGTTTTTGGGTCTTAACTCCCAGAGTCAGCCGAAGGAAGAAGCATCTTCCTAGTTTTTAATTGGTAATGTTAGTTTCTCGATCGCTCTTTGTTTCTTCTGGGGCAAAGCGGGCCGGCCAAATGCGATCGCAAAAAAACAAAGTTCCCGCCGTCACGCACAGCGGAATCGCCAACAGATTCAACAGGGGAATGCTCACCAAACCCAAACAAACCACACCAAAACTCCCGCTGGCCGGCAAACTCGCCCGAATTATCTCCAACTTCTCCTGAAAAGGCCGCCTCCGCCTCTCCAAAGGTGCATCTAAAAAGTCCAAACAGACAATAGTCGCACCCAAAGCTACGCCACCCAAACTGCTAAGAATAGAGCCGAAGCCAGGGATAAAATTCAGCAGCAGCAGCGGTATGCCGACGCTCAACAAAATTTGTAGTTTTCGCAGTTCAAAGGCGATCGCCCTTTGAATATCCCCAAAACTACTCGCCAAATTCATTGGTGCTTCTGCGGGCAATTGACCGTTCCGCAGAAGTTCCAATTGTTCGGAAAGTTTGCCGTACCAGGGCGAACCTAAAATCACCCCAAACTGCACTAACAAAAATCCAATAATCAGCAAAAGTCCTGACACTAGGAGTACGCGCAGCAGCCAGCCGAAAGCAACTGTTAACACGCCGAGAAAGCTCAGCCAAGCTGGAAAACTCGCAATTAGAGCATTAAATCGGACGGATAAATCGGCAACTAAAACGTCTATCCCTGCCAAACTGGGAAATAGCAAGCTTAAATAAAGACCGATACCAATTATAAAATTTAGCACCACGGGAACTAATACATAAGTCCACAGCTTGGGAGTTTGCAAAATCAGGGTGAAAGCTCGCAAAGGATAGGTAAAACCTGCCAGGAGTCCAATTGGTGCGGTAATGGCGGCGCGGGCGGGATTTGAATTGAGCTGTTTAGACATATTTTCTGCTTTTGAGGACTTGACTCTATTTTCTATTATCCACTTTCCATTATTATTAATGATGAGGATTTATCGCAGGTTGCCCAAAAGTGAAGCTTTTTATTTACCATACCCCGGAACTTACGCCAACCGACAAAATGCCGGCTTGCGCGATCGCAGTTGATGTGCTGCGGGCGACTACGACAATGGCAACTGCCCTGAATAATGGGGCGGAAGCTGTCCAAGTTTTCAGCGACTTAGATAAGCTAATGGCCGAGAGCGAAAAATGGCCTGCAGATAAGCGGATTCGCGCCGGAGAGCGCGGCGGCGGCAAAGTTGACGGATTTGACATGGGGAATTCCCCCCTCGACTGCACGCCAGAAAAGGTGGCTGGTAAGCGAATTTTTATCAGCACAACTAACGGTACTCGGGCTTTGGAGCGAGTGCAAGCCGCAGCAACTGTGTTAACGGCGGCTTTGATTAACCGCAAATCTGTGGTGCAGTTTTTGTTAAATAAACAGCCGGAAACTATTTGGATTGTGGGTTCTGGTTGGGAAGGTAGTTATTCGTTGGAAGATACGGTTTGTGCTGGTGCGATCGCCCAAAGTCTGCTAGCAGAAAGCGGTATTCCTGCGAGCGATTTTGCTGGTAATGATGAAGTATTTGGGGCTATTGCTCTTTATTTACACTGGCAAGATCGGTTGCATGAATTGTTGGAAAGGGCAAGTCACGGTCAGCGCCTCCTCGGTTTAGGTGTTATTGAAGATTTAAAATATTGCGCGCAAACGGATACTTTAGATGTGCTGCCTATGCAGCGAGAACCGGGAGTTTTGGTTAAGTCGGATTTTAAAATTCCTCAAGCTAATTTCTGGGCTCCATCATCAGAAAAAACGGCGAATTGAAATTTTCGGCGAATGCAGTATTAGTAAGGTGCGCCTAGGCGCACCCTAAGGAAATTAGTAGGTAGTTAGTGAACAATATTTTTTTAATCAAGTAGAATTAAACATACTTGGTAGGGACAAAACAATGTTTTGTCCCTAGTCTATTGCAGGCAATTGAGAATTGCTGGATTCACCGCCGAAGCGCTGAATTAAACACTCGGCAATTCTGGCGGCTGCACCGGGTTCTCCCATGCGCCGCAAGCCATTTTCAGCGATTAGCTGCAACCTGTCGGGGTCGCGGAGCAAAGACTGCACGGTGCCTGCAACTTCAGCAGGATGTTTGACTAAAATTAATGACGGGCCTAACAGGCGACTTTGAGCTTCTGCAAAAGCTGGAGTAAATTGCGGGCCGTTTCCGGGAATGGCGATCGCCGGTTTTCCTAAACCTACAAATTGTTCTGTAGCAGTTCCGGCCATTGCTATTGCTAAATCGGCTTCGTACAAACAATCGTTAAAACTTTGCTGAGTCAAAATCATCGTGGCGTTTCTCTGCACAAATGTCAAGGGCAATAGCAAATTAGGAGATTCTTTCCGAATTTCTTGACCGCTAGAAATAGGAGGTCGCAAAATACTTCCTTCTCGCCGCTGCGTTCTAGTTTCCCCGTCTTGTCGCCAGCCGAAAAATTCTAAACTAGGTCGCAAAGCTTCTAAGTTTAACTCTGGAGAAATGGCTCCGAAAAATAACAATTGGCGATCGGCAAACAGCGACAAAATTCCGGCTACAGCCTCTACTATTAACAGCCAATTAGCATAGGCTTCCGGCGCTCTAGAACCGGGGAGTAAGGTGATGACGAGCGATCGCGACATTTCCCGAAACTCGGCGTCAGGGCCGTAAAAACCGGCGGGGTTTTCCGGTTCGAGTCCGTCCATCATCGGGTTTCCGAGATTGTAAGCCGGAATTCCCAGCTTTTGTAAAGTCTCGGCGGTTAGCGCGTCCCTGGCAAAAACGGCCCGACAGCGCGATCGAGTCATCAACCAGCGCTCCCAAGGCAAATAAACCGATCGCGGGCAACCCCACCAACCCAAGACTCGGGATTTGCGAGCCAGAGGCCCGTTCTCGTCGCGCAAATAATACTCTGACTTGGCAGTACCGACAAACGCATAGGGCGCGCCGCTGACCCAAGCAAACAGCAGCGGTACAATATCCCCGCAGGCTAAAATAAAGCCGTCTTGATTCCCAGACTGTTGTTGCGATCGCGCCCAAGCGCGGATGGCTTTAAACTGAGCGAGGGTCAACTGAAGCAGACCGCCTTTGACATCGCGCAAAAATTCCCTCCCGTCCATGTAAATAAAGCCGCCCGAAGGCATTCGCTGCACCGGGCCGATGATGCGGGCGTTTTCTAGTTGAGCGAAAGCTTGCCCTTCACCCACTAGCGGAAACACGGCTAATTCTGGCGGATGCGGGTGCTGTTGCAGTTCCTGCAAGATGCGAAGGGCGATCGCGTCTTCTCCGTGGCCGTTACTGAGGCAAAGTAATTTCAATCCCAACTCTCTCAAAAACTGTCTCTGAATATATAGAAGCAAGATTAGCCGCAGGATGCAAGGTGGTAGAGCCGAAGGAAGAAGTAAGTGGAGCGCCGATCGCACGAGTCCGGGACTTTTTGGTAAAATAGCAGATGAAACTCCTATTTTAGACGTAAAATCGGATGGTACAAACCCTGCCAAAATCTTTGACACTCCAAGAGTTTCTGAAGTTGCCAGAAACCAAACCAGCCAGCGAGTACATTGACGGTGAAATCATTCAAAAACCGATGCCTCAAGGAGAACATAGTGTCATTCAAGGCGAGTTGACAAGTGCTGCTAATCCTACTCTCAAACCTCAAAAGGTGGCGCGAGCATTTCCCGAACTACGGTGCATTTTTGGCGGTCGAGCGATCGTTCCAGACGTGACTGTATTCACTTGGGAGCGCATTCCTCGTAAAGAAAATGGTGGTGTGGCAAATGAGTTTGCGATCGCCCCGGGTTGGACAAGTGAAATCCTCTCCCCCGACCAAAACCAAACTAAAGTTACTAAAAATATTTTACATTGTCTCAAACACGGAACTCAAATGGGTTGGTTAATCGATCCAGAGGATCGGTCGGTTTTTGTATATCGGCCGACTCAATCAACGGAGGTGTTTGACGAACCGGAACAGTTATTGCCCGTGCCATCTTTTGCTAGGGAATTGCAACTGACAGTAGGAGAATTATTTGGTTGGCTATTAGAGTGATATCATGTGCGATCGAGCGGCCGGAAATGATATCACTACTGACCACTGACTACTTCCCCTCGATATATTGCTTTAAAGTATTGCGAATTTGTTTGAGCTGAAATCCTTTAGCAAGTTGGCGCAGCTTCGAGATAAACGGTACTAATTTAGGTTCTAAACTCTCCAGCTTAGCACTCTCCTCAAAAATTTCTTCAATGTCGCCCATAGCAGCGAGTTTCAAAATTTTTTCAACCGACTCAGAAGCCGCAGGTAACAGAGAAGAATAAGCAGGAAAATCCGATGCGGGTGACAAACAGGGAGTTTTGCGCTTTTTGTTTTCCGAAGTTTCCCCGTAAATCCATTCTAGACCCAAATGCACGCGCAACTGTGCCAAAAAGTGATTTGCTTCGATCGGCTTGGGAAGAAAATCATCGCACCCTTCAAGGAGTCTCTCTTCCTGCGACGCATCGAAAACACTAGCTGACATAGCGATTAACACGACATTTTTTAATTCCGGTAACTCCCGCAATCTCTTAACAGTTTCTAAGCCATCCATTACAGGCATCCCCAGGTCGATAAAAATTAAGTCCGGTTGAAATTCAACTGATTTGTACAGGGATTCTTGACGGTTTTGTGCTTCTGCAACTTCAAATCCCAAACGCCTCAGCAACCTGCACAACAAATCGCGATTTAGTTGATTTTCATCCAGGATTAGCACTTTCCGCTTGTTGCCAACAAAACCAACAACCCAGCGTTTTTCCCGCAAAGGAGACACCTCTAAGTACCGTTGGACTGCAGGCACTTCTACATCCAGCCAGAAAGTGCTGCCTTTTCCCAAAGTGCTGTTTACACCAATTTGGCTGCCCATCATTTTTGCTAATTTCTGGCTGATCGAGAGTCCGAGACCCGTACCTTCAACAAATGTATTGCCTCCTACTTGGTGGAATGGCAAAAATATTTCTTCTAACTTGCTTTGGTCTATTCCTGTGCCAGTATCCTCGACTTGAAAACGGATTTTTAAAGTGTGTTGGGCTGCGTTCGCATTTTGGGCGAAGCGCAGATAATTTTCTTTCAGTTCCGAACTCAAAATCGATAATTCATAATTTTCGCCTTGCCCTCGACTCCAGGCCTCTGTGCCTACATAGCCGACTTTAAAAGTCACACCTCCGCTGTTAGTAAACTTAACGGCATTGCTGAGTAAATTTATGAGAATTTGGCGCAATCTTTTTGGATCTACACAAACGCAGCTAGGCAGGGGAGATACTTGTTCGTAATTGAATAAAATTTCTTTTTGAGATGCCCGCATCTGAAATAGATCGGCAATGTTTTTTGTGAAATTTAGAAAATTTAACTCTTCTGGGTAGAGTTCCATTTTTCTAGCTTCGATTTTGGAAAGGTCTAAAACATCGTCGATTAGCATTAGCAGGTGTTGACCGCACTGTTGAATATTGCTGAGACTTTCTTGCTGATCTGAGTTTAAGTCTTTGTCGGTTTTCAAGATTTGAGCGTAACCTAGAACGCCGTTTAAAGGCGTGCGTAGTTCGTGGCTCATGTTGGCGAGAAATTCGCTTTTAGCGCGGTTGGCGCTTTCTGCGACTTCTTTGGCTTGTTGGAGGGCAGATTCTGCAAGTTTGCGATCGGCAATTTCGGTTTGTGCTTGTTGAAATAGCGTCGATTGCTGGATCGCGATCGCCAATTGCACGCACAATTGCCGGAGGGATTCTATTTCTGAGGAATCCCAGGGACGGGGGCCCCTGCAATCCTGGGCGATTAGCAGTCCCCAGAGCTGATTTTTTGGGGTCAGTTCGGTCTGGGAAATGCTTTCTCGTGCTTTTAAAATCGGCACTATTAAGTTAGCTTTTACTTCCAATCCTTCGAGAAATTTTATGTGGCATTCCGTCAAATTTTCTAGGTAAATATCTTCCATCGATCTAATACCGCCTTGCTGATAAACCTCAACAAATTTCTCTTTAAAACAGCCATCAAGATTGTTAAAATTTCGCAGCGAAATTCTATTTTTTGCCACTGATTCCACAACGACAAAGCCACTCCAGTCGGGATTAAAACGGTAAATAACTGTGCGGTCTGTTTGCAAAAAGTGCCGCACTTCTTCGACAGCAGTGCTGAGGACTTCTTCTAAATTGAGAGAGGAGCGAATGCGATCGAGCATGGCAACTACCAGCCGTTCTCGCCTTAATTGCTGCTGCAGGGCCATCTCGGCTTGTTTGCGTTCGGTGATATCGGTAATTACTCCCACTAACCCGATTAAATTACCAGTTTCATCTTTAATGCCGTCGGCGCGAAATAAAGTTGTTACCAGTGCGTTGTTTTTAGTGTTGATTTTGAGTTCGCCTTGCCAAGATTTGCCTTTACGGATCGTTTTAAACATTTCTAACAGCAGTTTAGTTTGGGGATAAATTGCTGTTAATCCACCTGCTGTGTTTAGTTCTTCTGCTGTGTAGCCGTACTGTTGAACAAAGGCTTGATTGTGGTAGAACGATCGCCCTGTCAAGTCAGCAATGCCGATCGCATCGCTGGTGCTTTCCACTGCTTGAGTAACTCGCAGCAAATCTAATTCTGCTTGTTTGCGATCGCTAATATCAGTAATAGTGCCGATATAGCCTTTAATCTCCTGCTTGTCTCCGATTTCTGCAATTGCCTGACCTATCACCCAGATTATCCGACCATCTGGATGCTGAAAGCGGTATTCTGATTTAAAAGGTATTTTCTCAATAATTGCGCGATGCCATTCATTTTTTACCCGCTCGACATCATCAGAATGTATGGCATTCATCCAGCCAATTTCTGCTGCTAATTCTGCCTTTAATCCCGTAATTTCGCTCCACCGTTTATTCACGTAAAGGCAATTTCCCAGGGTGTCCGTATGGAATATGCAAACTGGCGATGCTTCTGCTAAAGTTTGGTAACGACGCTGGCTCAATCTCAGGGCTGATTCTACCTGTTTTCTATTAGTTATATCGCGGACTATAGAAATAATTTCGCCACCTACGAGCATTGTCAGCGACAATTCTTGAGGGAACTTACTACCGTCCCGGCGCTGACCGAGAGCTTCTATATTGCAGTACCCTTTTTGCAGGAGCATCGGCATTATTTGTAGTTCAAAAAATATATTTTCTGCTTTGCTGTAGAGCATTTTCCATTTCTTCCCATACAGTTCGCTAGGGCTGGTCAAACCGTACATTTTGAGATAAGCGTCATTGGAATAAATACATTCTTTATTATTATTAAAAATGGCGATACCGTCATAAGCAGCGGCCATGGCTACTGCTTGTCGCTGGAGTTGGGACTCTGCTTCTTTACGAGAGGTAATATCGTGACCAACTGAGTAGATTAAACCTTCTTCGCTAAATGGCGATGCCGTCCACAGGAAGTATTTGTAAGAACCGTCTTTGCAGAGGTAGCGGTTTTCAAAGGAGATACTGGACGTACCCGCGATTAGTTTCGCTCCTTCGGCCGCAGTAGCTTTTCGATCGTCTGGATGAACAAATTCGATCATTGGCTTGGCAAACAATTCACTAATACTGTAGCCTAAAGCTGTTGACCAAGCTGGGTTTAAACGTTTAAAATAGCCGTCAAAACCAATAATACAAAGCAAGTCTAATGAGATGGTAAAAAAACGATCGCGCTCTGTTTGTGCCTGTTTTAATTCAGTAATATCCATCACTAAACCGTCCCAGAGAATATCGCCTTCGCTGCCAGATTTGCTCTCATTAGTGAGCCTTTCTGGTCTCGCAGCTCCTTGCAGCCACTTAACTTTTCCAGATGGTAAAGTCTGCCGCCACTGCTGCTGCCAAGGTTCCAGCTTAGTGGCTGAAATTGCGATCGATGCTTTTAAATCTAAGAGATCGTCTGGGTGAATTCCATTGGAAATCAGTTCCGCATTTTTCTCGATTGCTTCTGCCTCTAATTCGTAGAGTTGGCTGCTGCCTGAAGAGATGTATGGGAAAGACATTTTTCCAGTTGCTGACATTCGTAATTGATAAATTATTCCCGGCAGGTTAGCTACCAATTTTTGAAAGCGAGCTTCGCTTTGCTCCAGGGCTTTTTGTTGCTGTCTGTATTCGGTGAAATCTCTAATTGTACCCACTATTACTTTACTGCCGTCTGCTATTTGGAAGACGCTTTTTTTGGTAGAAATTATGTGTTCTCTCCCGGCAGAGTCTGTAAATTTTTCTTCTGTTTCCAAGCAGACACCCGTTGTCAATACTTCTTCATCTTTTGTCCAAAAAACAGCAGCTTCTGAGTGGGGGAAAAAGTCATAATCTGATTTGCCAATCAGTTCTTGTCGCGATTTGCCGACCAACTGACAAAAAGCATCATTTAATATCATCCAGCGGTGTTGCTCGTCTTTGACAAAAATTGGGTCTGGCGTAGCATTTATGGTGTGGTTTAAAAATTCTTCTGACGCTTTCAGTTTTGCTTCGTAGCGGTAGCGATCGCTCACATCCAAGACTACTTCGATCATCCGGTTGATTGACCCGTCCTGGCGGCGGATGCAGCGCAGGGAAACTCGCGTATGAACTATTTCTCCGTCTTTTTTGAGCCACCTTTTGTCTGAGATGTAACCGTCGATCGTACCTGCAAACATTTGAGACAATTTTTCACGATTGGCATCAAAATCCTCTGGATGAGTCAACTCTAGCCAATTGTTCTGCATGAGTTCGTAGCGTTCGTAGCCCAGCAAATTGCACAGGGCATCGTTAACTTCTATCCAATTGCAATTTTGAGGAATTTCGCAGTCAATAATTGGAGCGATGATGGCAATTCCGATCAGGGAATTTTCCACCACCGAGCGATATTTTTCTTCGCTGTTTCGCAAAGCATCTTGACTGTTCTGGCGTTCTATGGCGTAACGGAGCGATCGAATTAACAGTTCGCTGTCGATTTTTCTTTTTACCAAATAATCCTGTACGCCGACCGAAATCAACCGCAGGGCAAGTTCTTCGTCGTTTTGGGCGGTCAGAACTACGATCGGCACATTTACCCCGTACTCTTGTACCCGAGCCACGGTCTCGATTCCCACACTATCTGGCAGTGAAAGGTCTAATAAAATTATGTCAAAAGTTTCTTGATTCAATCGCTCCTGCGCTTCGCTGAGGCGCTCTACTTTCGTCAGCACTATACGCTGCGCGCCGCCTATTTCTGACAGCAAATCTTCAATCAGCTCAGCTTCATGAGGGTTGTCTTCTACTAACAGAACTTTAAAGCAGATAGGAGGCAAAGCTAAGTTAAAAACTGCTTTCATAATATTTATTGACTAACAAAATATTAAACCAAATTGAATTTTACCTTTTATTTTAAGGGCTGTCATTCAATTGCACGTACACATACATCGAGCGTCAGATTGGGGAGAGTAAGCAAGCGCTACAAAAATTATGTTTTAATTAAGATTTTATCACGCACCAACTCGACTGTCAACGGAAAATATTTTTTATTCTAACTGACATTTATACCACTTAAAAAAAGAATGCAACTGTAGCCTATCTCCCCACCCCGATAGTCACAGTGCTTCCCAATTCTTCAATCTTTTCATCTGCCCTATTAAATAGTATCAACTTCTAAATTATATCTTTTAGGTTAGAAGTTCTAACCGAGAAAATATTTAATTTTTCCTAGCTTATAGATTCTACCTTTGCAGAAATTATGTCTCAATTAAGCGAGAGTAAAGTAAAAAGTTGAACCTTGATCGGGTTCCGATTCCACCCAGATACATCCGCCGTGAAGTTCCACAATCTTTTGACAAATTGCTAAACCAATACCTGTCCCCGAATATTCTCTTTGAGTATGCAATCGCTGGAAAATTTGAAAGATACGTTTTTGATGCTGGGGAGCAATCCCAATTCCATTATCTGAGACAGAAATCAACCAGTTTTCCTCCTGTTTGCAAGCGGTAATATGAACCACAGGCGGTGCATCGTGGCGATATTTAATCGCATTGCTGACTAAATTTTGAAATAGCTGTACGAGTTGAGAAATATCCCCCATTACCGCAGGTAATTCGCTGTATGTGACAACGGCTTTAGTCTCGCGGATCGCCCCTTGCAGGTTCGCGAGTGCTTGCTCGACTGCGTGATTGCAATCAGTCAGTTCAAAAGGTTTCCGACTCCGGCCAACGCGCGAATATTCGAGTAAATCGTCAATTAAAGTTTGCATTCTGGTGCAGCCCTGAACGATATTGCTGATAAACTTACTACCTTGGCTGTCGAGTTGGTCTTTGTAGCGTTTTTCTAAAAGTTGAGCGTAACTGGCAATGGTTGCTAAAGGCGCTTGCAAGTCATGAGAAGCCACATAAGCAAATTGTTCTAGTTCTGCATTTGAACGTGCCAATTCTTGGTTAGATTTTAATAGAGCAGATTCAGCGCGCTGGCGGTGGGATATCTCTTGTTGGAGTACCAAATTTTGCTCTTGCAGAGCTTTTTCAACAGCGCGCCGGGTGCTGATTTCTTGTTGCAAAATTTTATTTTTTTCCTGAAGAGTCTTTTCTACTGCTAAGCGACTCGTGATTTCTTCTTGCAGCAGCATATTTTGTTCTTTTAGCTGCTTTTGTAAATTACGTAGGCTGAGGTGACTTTCGATGCGGGCGAGCACTTCTTCAAACTGAAATGGCTTGCTGATATAGTCAACAGCTCCCACAGCAAATGCGTTTACTTTGTCAAATACTTCATCTTTAGCGCTGATAAAAATTACCGGGATTTCGCGAGTTTTTGCTTCTAGTTTCAAGTGCTGGCAGACTTCGTAGCCGTTCATTTCCGGCATCATTATGTCGAGCAAAATCAAATCTGGTGGATTAGAATTGCAGGCTCTCAGAGCCATTTTTCCGTTAATCACGCAGCGGGGGGTGTACCCCCTCTGAGTCAACATCGTAGACAACAGACGCAGGTTTTCTGGTGTATCATCTACTACTAAAATGTTTCCTAACGGCGTCCCTGGTTGGTGATTGTTCATTAATTATTTCCCAGTTTGTCTTTTCTTCACAAAAAATGTTTGTAGCTATTTTATTTAGGACTTACGGAAAACACCCGGTTTCTAGTAAAAATATTGGGGAAATAAAACGAGGAATCCGCTCATAAACCGGGTGTTTAGCCGTTTGTGAACAAGCAAGTCCTGTTATTATTCGTTTACCAATCCTCAAATCCCCAGCAGCAGAGTCAAAGCATTATTGTCCCAAGTCAATCCTTTGTCTAAAACGTTAAATCCCGCGACTTTGCACATAGCTTCTAAAGCAGTAGCTGTAGGCAACCACCAGCACGCCGCAAAGTTGTTCATGTCAAAAACTGCTTTCTCAGTTATCCCTATAAGTTGGTTGTTGTTGATGTATGTCCGCCAATAAGCTGTTAAAATAGCTCGTTCTGCGTCGTCCAAAGCGGGAATAAACATTACTCCAGAAGCGGGAATTTCATAGCGTCCCAACTCATTTTCTATCACTTCTTGAGTAATAGCTGAAGTGAAAATTAAATGCTCGCGAGTTATCTGACGCAAAGCAACTAAAATCTGCAACGGATGGGGGTGATGGTACAAAACTCCTGCACAGTGAACTACATCGTAAGGCTCGCCAATGTCTGCAAGTTGAATCTGAGTGATATCTTGATTGATACAGTCATAATTAGCAATATTTAAACTTGTCATGCGATCGTGAAAATCTTGCCACCAGTGCATGGATGCCGGCATGGCATCAATCATTGTCAGAGAAACTGCACCGTATTTGCTAGCTACAGATACTTTTTCGCTGACAGTTCCCCACAAGCCACCAACTTCTGCAAAAGTCTTGCCTTTGGCGACTCGGGCAATGTAACGATCGCGAATATCCTTAGCTTCTAACTCTAATAATAGAGTAGATTCCCCTGTTTGACGCTGTTTTTCTAAAATCTCCTCTAATTTTTGGGATATTTCTGGATCTTTGGGTCTAATTTCTAATGCCATCAAGTACAACATTATGGCTTCGTTACGCCGATCGCTCTCAGCAAACTTTTGGGCGATTTCGCAGTAAAATTCAGGAGCGTGCAGCGGCTGCATTTCGTGGTGATAGTAGCTAGTTGCTACATCTGAATCTACCGGAGTTATTTTAATGAGAGCGTTACCTAACTTTATGTAAATTTGCGGTAGAGACGGGTCGATTTTAAGCGCATAAAGGTAGGCAGAAACAGCATCGTTCCATTGGTGACTTTCACTCAAGGCATCGCCTAAATTGTAATAAGACCAAGAAATATGGGGGTTAAGTTCAATAGCACGTTGATAAGCGGTAGCTGCGGCTTTCCACTGTTGAGTTTTTAACAGCAATTCTCCTAAATTGTGGTAAGTCCAAGAGAATTCTGGATTGAGTGCGATCGCCCGCCGATAAGCGAGTGTTGCTTCTGCAAATTTTTGAAGTTTAACTAAAGTCAAAGCTAAGTTATAATGAGACCAAAATAAAGCTGCATTTAGGGCAATCGCCCGTTCGTATGCAGCCTCAGCTTCTGACCATTTTTCTAGTTTAAAAAGAGCATCTCCTAACTTGTGAAAAGCTGCAAAAAAATTCTGGTCTACTTCAGTAGCGCGCTGGTAAGCTGCTGCGGATTCAGACCATTCTTCTAATCGATCGCAAGCTGCACCGATGCTGTAGTAAGACCAAGAATAATCCGGGTTGATTTCAACAGCCGTGCGGTAGGCGATCGCAGCTTCTTGCCATTTTTCTAAATTGAGCAGCACGCTGCCTAAGTTGTAGTATGACAAAAAAGAATTGGGATTTAAATCAATACTTTTTCGGTAGGCAGCCTCCGCTTCGTGCCAGAGTTCATTAGCTTGCAAAACATTGCCTAATTTGTAATGAAACTCCGAAATATCTGGCTGGAGTTTAATAGCTTTGCGATAGTTAACAATAGCTTCGTCCCACTGTTTTAACTCGCTAGCAGCTTCGGCTATTTTGCAATAAGCTTCGCAACAACTCGGGTTTAAAAAAATGGTTCTGTGGTAACAAACAAGCGCTTTTTCTGGCTTATTTTGGACTAGCAAAGTATTACCTAAATCGAGATATTCTTCTGATATTTCTATTGGCTCCACAATAAGTGCTTGATACCAAAAGTCTGCTGCTTCTTCAGCTTGACCGACTTGAGTAAATATCCGGCTCAAATTACGGTAAAATCCTGCAAAGTTTGGTTGCAGGGAGATGGCTTTTTGGTAACAGGCGATCGCCTCTTGCCACTGTTCCAAAGTAGCGCAGAGAGTGCCGAGGTTAGCAAAAGCTTCGGCAAAGTCGGGTTGCAGGGCGATCGCAACTTTATACCAATACCTTGCGTCTTCTAGTTTACCCTGAGCTTGCAGCGCTTTCCCCAAGGTCTTGCAAGTCTCTGCAGAGTTGGGTTCAGATGCCAAAACTTGTTGGCAAAGTGCGATCGCTCGATCGAAGTTGCCTGTAGCTAAATAAAGTTCTGCCTGTTGCTGAAAATTCACCTGCGCTGTTTCCGAATTCATTTTTTATTTTCCTTTTGAGTAATCATTCCATGTAAAATTATATGCTACACTTTGCCAAACTTCAAGTTTCTGTGAGTAGAGCTAGCGAGCTGAGAATAGTTCTGAATTTCCGCGATATTAATATAAACTAGACAGTAATAGGTTAACAGCGAGCTAAATAATGTCAACAGTCAATCCAACACCGCTAATCAGCGTAATTATACCTGTATATAATGGCGATCCCTACATTGTACAAGCGGTAGAAAGCGCCCTATGTCAAACTTTTACTAACTTGGAGATTATAGTTGTAGACGATGGTTCGACCGATCGCACGCAGCAAGTATTGCAGCCTTATTTTGACAAAATTCGCTATATATACCAGGAAAATCAAGGAGTAGCAGTCGCCAGAAATATTGCTTCCCAACTAGCGCAAGGCGAGTTTTTGGCATTTCTAGATGCCGATGACTATTTCCTACCATCCAAGCTAGAGAAACAACTAGCTTGCTTTGACGCTGACCCCACCTTAGATATGGTGCAAACAGGTTGGTTGATCGTCGATGAAAGCGGGCGAGAGATTTCTGCTGTCAAGCCTTGGCAGCAAGCGTCTAAATTAGATTTAGAAAGCTTTATTCTATATAAATGCGTGCGACCGAGTGCGATAATGCTGCGCCGAAAGTGGTGGGTAAAATTGGGCGGTTTTGATTCTCAGTTTCCACTAGCCGAAGATTTAGACTTTGCCTTGCGTTTAGCTCTAAAGGGGTGCAAAGCAGTTTGGTTAGAAGAAACACTTACCTGTTATCGCCAGCACAATTCTAATCTCATGTCAATCGGTTTTCGCGTAGTGAAGAATATAGAAATAGTGATGAAAAAATTCTTCGCTCGACCCGATTTGCCTCAGTCAATCCGGCAGTTAAAAAACCCAGAACGCTATCAATGCTTAAAATGGCTGGCATGGCGGATGTATCGCGACGGTCATCTAGCAGAGATGGCACAGTGTTTAGAAGAGTCATTACAATATACGCCTTTTTCGCCAACAAAAACAGTTTTGAATTGGCTAGAAAGTTTTCAGATAGCTTCGGAAGAATATGGTGAAAATTTTGACGCTTATTCGCTGAGTAAGTTAGCGGAATGGCAAGAGATAATTCTGATGGTGATGACTAATCCACCCCAATCTCAACAGAGTTCTATTCCCACAGCTTCACCAGCGCGTGAAGCGAAGCTATCCCCTAGGGAAACGCACATTCTACTCTACAACACCGATGATCCGGGCGTGGGAGGATTAGCGCAGTATAATCATGCCATTCTTTGTCAGTTAGCCTTGTTAGGCTATCGAATCACTTGCGTGCAAACGAAACATTCTAGCCCCTTGCTGGAACGAGAACGAGAGTTAGGTATAGAGCATTTGTGGCTGGATTTTAGCGGCCATAAAGATTTACAGCGAGTGTTAAGAAATACTCAGGATGCACGAGAGCTTTTTGCTTGCAATCAACCGGATATGATTATTTTTAGCGATGGTTGGCCCTTTTCCAATTTTGCAGCTAAACAGGTAGTTATTGAAATGGGAATACCATACATGATGGTGATTGGGTTAGTTATGCCAGAACACGCAACTTTTGCCTGCGGGGATGTAGTTCCTTATGTAGAAGGAGTGCTCTACCACTGCCTGCAAGCTAGAGCCTTGATTGTTGGCGCTTACGAACATTTGAATTTATTGTGCCAACATTTCAAGTTGCCAAAAGAGCGAGGACAAGTGATTTACTTGGGGCGTTCTCCCAAATATTTTGCACCTCCTAATGCTGCGGCTCGTCAACGCCTGCGACAAGAAATAGACATTCCTGAAGATGCGATTGTCTGTTTCACATCGGCTCGATTGGCATCGATTAAAGGGCATCGATATCAAATCGAAGCAATCAAGCAGTTGCAGCAGTCTCCTGTGTGGTCTAAACTGTATTTTGTGTGGGCAGGAACTGGTGAGGGAAGCGCTGACAATGTAGAAATAGAATTGAGGGAAACTATTAAAGAGTTAGAGGTGAGCGATCGCGTAAAGTTGATCGGACAGCGCTGGGATATCCTAGATTGGCTGGATGCTAGCGACATATTCATTTTGACTTCTCTGGCAGATGCAGCGCCTTCTCTTGCAGTCATGGAAGCGATGGCTAAGGGATTGCCAGTAGTTGCAACGGCTGTGGGCGGTATTCCTGAAGGGCTTGGCGATACAGGGAAATTGTTGCCCGATCCGAATACCGATCCAGAGGGAACCGGGAGGGAATTGGCGAAAACTGTAGAAGCTTGGGCGATGAGTCCAGAATTACGGCATCAAATCGGTCAAGCTTGCAAGCAGCGGGCCGAAAAACTATTCAAAGAGGAACGGATGTTGGCACAGTCGATGGAGGCGATCGAAAAAGCTTTAGTTGGCGATGATAACCAAACAGATCAATTTGTTACTCAAAAAGAGGTGCAGAGGTCAATAACGAAGATAGAAAGCCGGGTGCATTACAGCTCTTTAGTGTGGAATGCTTGGCAGGCTTACTGTCAAGAAGATCTAAGCAGAATGCAGAAGTCGCTTCAAGAATCTTTGAAGTACACACCTTTTTTGACTACAGAAACGCTATTAAACTGGGTAGAATATTTTGGCAATTTTTCGTCAGCTAAAGGGCATAATTTAGATACATATTCTCTCATTAATTCATCAGAATGGCAACAATTAGTCGAGGAAGTACAGGGTATTGAACCTGTATTTAATGCACGCTAAAAGACCCAATTTACCTTTCTAATTTGGATAGCTGTCAGCATTAGAATTGTATCTGCCTTATGCCTTCTGCCTTATCTCCGTTACCTCCGTTTCAGAATCAGTTACCGAACCCTTCCTTATCACCGATAAAACTCATGTCAATGGCTAATTCGACACCGCGAGTAAGTGTAATAATTCCCGCATATAATGGCGATCGCTACATCGCGCAAGCGGTAGAAAGCGTCATCAGCCAAACCTATAAAAACTGGGAAATTATCATCGTAGACGACGGCTCAACCGACGACACCCGTCAAGCGTTGCAGCCTTATGTTGAAAAAATTCGCTATGTTTATCAGGAAAACCAAGGAGTAGCTGCCGCCCGCAACCGAGGAATTCAGGAATCCCGAGGTGAATTAATTGCTTTTTTAGATCAAGATGACTTTTTACTGTCCGAAAAGTTAGCTGGACAAGTTGCTTTATTTGACGCTCAGCCATTATTAGGAATTGTTAATAGTGGCTGGCGAATGGTTAAAGAGCAAGGCGAAAGTATTTTCGATGTCAAACCCTGGGAATACTTGCCTCAGCTAGACTTAAAAACCTGGATTGTTTATCTGCCCCTACTTCCCAGCGCGATGATGTTTTCGCGGCAGTGGCTGGAACGAGTCGGTGGCTTTGATTCTCAGTATGATTCAGTAGATGATGCCGACTTAATCTTGCGTTTAGCACTATCTGGCTGCGAAGCTGCTTGGTTGCATGAAGTGACAGTATGCTACCGCCAGCACGGGCAAAATGTGTCCATCCAGAGAGCGCTAAAACAGGCTAACCTTTGTATTAAATTAAAGCAAAATTTCTTCAGTAGAGCCGACTTGCCAGAGGACATCCGCCAATTAGAAAAGCAGGCGTTGTATGAAGCTCTGACATGGATGGCGTGGCAACTTTACTACAGCGGCTATCCGGCAGAAATGACTGAGTATTTGCAAAAATCTTTGGATTATACCCCGTCCTCGCTGATACTAACTATAATAGATTGGGTAAAGCGCCTTATCGGGATTTCTAACACCTACGGCTGCCCAATTGATGGCATGGCTCTCAGAAAAATACCCGAATGGAAACAGTTAATGGCTAGTATCCTTCCTCCCAAAAAAGTGCGCGTCAGTGTCATCATCCCGGTTTACAACTGCGAGCGCTACATTGTCAGAGCCCTAGAGAGTGTTCTGGGCCAGACTTATCAAAACTGGGAAATTATCGTCGTAGACGACGGCTCAACTGACAACACTAGCCAAGTTTTGTCACCTTACCTCGATTTAATTGAATACATCTATCAAGATAACCAAGGAGCAGCAATTGCTCGAAATCATGCTTGTAAATTAGCAAAAGGAGAATTTTTAGCTTTTCTAGATGCTGACGACTTCTTCCTACCAGAAAAACTAGAAAAACAAGTAGCGTGCTTTGACGCTGACCCCACATTAGAGATGGTGCAAACAGGTTGGGTTATTGTTGACAAAAATGATAAAGGCATCTATGGAGTAAAGCCTTGGGAAGAAGAACCAAAATTAAATTTAGAAGCGTTTGTTTTGTACAAATCAGTGCGTCCCAGCGCCATGATGCTGCGGCGAGAGTGGTGGGAACGCTTGGGTGGTTTCGATCATCGCTTGCCGCCAACCGAAGATTTAGATTTTGTGCTACGTTTAGCTTTAAAAGGCTGCAAGTCAGTTTGGTTAAAAGAGATATTAACCTGCTATCGTCAGCACGACAGCAATATCATGTCTAACGGCTCCAAATTAATGAAAAATACGGAAATTTTGATGGAGCAATTTTTCGCTCGACCAGACTTACCTCAGCACATCCGCGACTTGAAACGCGCGGAACGTTACAAGTGTTTCGTATGGATAGCATGGCGGATGTACCGCGATGGATATTTGCCAGCAATGGTCGAATGTCTGGAAAAATCTCTGTATTACACTCATTTGACAGGCACTGAAACTGTTTTTAATTGGCTGGAAACTTTTAAGGGGGTTTCGGAACAGTACGGCTACAACTTTGATGCCTATACCTTAACCAACTTACAGGAATGGCAAGACATAGTGGCGATCGCAGCGAACAATCCTTATCAGTTCCAATCGGCTCCCAGTTCGACTTCTCGGCAGCCAAAAAAGCACGTACTCCTGTACACAGAAGACTCAGGAGTCGGCGGTTTGGCTCAGTTTAACCACTCGCTGATGTGTAAATTAGCTGCGGATGGCTACCGAGTAACCAGCGTTCAAAGTCAAGCTTCTAATCCTTTAATTACCGAACAAAAACAGCTAGGTATCGAACATATTTGGCTAGAGTTCGACACGATGAAAGAGTTTTTGCGAATAGCTTACAATTTAGATGACGCTCAAAAGATTTACGCCCAAGCTCGACCGGATTTAATTATATTTAGTGACGGCTGGCCGATGGCTAACTTTGCAGCAAAACAAGTTGCGATCGAGCAAAATATACCGTACATAATCAGTCTGGGTTATATCAATCGCAATTATGAGACCTTCGATCGCGGCGATCAAATTCCCTATTTCGATGCAGTTGCCTACCAGTACATGGTAGCCAAAGCAGCAGTAGCAGTTTCCCACGAGAATTTAAACTTGTTCCAAAGTCTATTTAAAGCGCATCTAGAACGAGGAAAAGTAATCTATTATGGCAGACCCAATAGTTATTTTGAGCCGCCGAATCTTTCAACTCGCCAACGCCTGCGTCAAGAACAAGGAATCCCCGAAGATGCTGTTGTTTGTTTCACGGCGGCGAGATTGACTCCAATTAAAGGATATCAGTATCAATTGCAGGCGATCGCCCAATTGAAAAATCGTCCCATTTGGTCCCAAATTTACTTTGTTTGGGCAGGTCCTGGGTCTACTACTCACGACAATCTGGAACCTGAATTAAGAGCAACTGTGAGCCAATTAGGAGTAGAAGAACAGGTTAAATTCTTAGGACAGCGCTGGGATATTGCCGATTGGCTAGACGCCAGCGACATCTTTATCTTATCTTCCGAAGCAGAGGGAATGCCACTAGCAATTATGGAAGCAATGGCGAAAGGATTGCCCGTAATTGCCACAGCAGTCAGCGGTATTCCCGAAGAATTGGGAGACACGGGAAAGCTACTGCCCGATCCTACAATCGATCCAGCAGGAACAGTAAAAAAGTTAATAGAAACGGTCGAAATATGGGCAGAAAATCCCGAAGCGCGCAGGCTTGCAGGACAATCGTGCAAAGCGCGAGCCCAAGAACTATTCAAAGAAGAACGGATGCTTCGGGAATATGGAGAAATAATTGAACAGGCATTTGTAAGTTATGATGAGAGCGACAGTTTCTCTATTAGTCCGAAACTCAAAAAGCAGGTACAGCAAGTGGATAGCCTGCTGAAATACTATTATTTAGTGTGGAAAGCTTGGGAGGCTTACGATCGGGGAGATATGTCCGAGATGGTGAATAATTTGCAATCTGCTTGGGCATGCACCCCTTATTTTACCACAGAAACTATCTTTGATTGGGTGAAAAATTTTGGTATTTTCGCTGCGGAAAAAGGAGTTAGGTTTGATACCAACGAGCTGATCAATTCGCGTTCATGGCAACAAGTTATAGAATCAATACAGGGTTTTGAAGTGTTGTCATCCGTGCGTTAAAACTGAGTTATTGCAGCATTGTTAGGAACAGGCAAGATGCCCATTCCACCAAACATCAACCAAAGAAAAATATGCAACTTACATTCAAGTTCCCACGTATTAATAAACTGCTGCCAATTGGTTTAGCTATTGTCACTGTTCTGTTAATAGCCTATTTGGGACAGCCAAGAGCGATCGCCCAACTGCGATCGAACGTTACAGTAGATTTTGGACAGCCAGCCACCGGTACAATTTCCATGAGTGGCATCCTGCACGGAATCGACACTGCCAAACCGCCGGATAGCTCGATCAAACCCTTGCAGCCCAAACTTTGGCGCGCGGGGAGACTCGATATTTACGATCGAGTAATTGCCAGCGGATCCGAGTTTCAGTTAGTAGTTAGCGACTTGTGGGGCTACGGTAGCAATCCCAATGGCTGGCCATATCAAAATTACCCCGCGTGGGAAGCATTCATCCGACAGTTAGCCCAGCAAAATAAAGGCAAAAAAATTATTTGGGATGTATGGAATGAACCAGATTTGAAAGATCCATTTTGGAAGGGAAGCAGAGAACAATTCTTTGAAACTTACAAAAGAGCTTACAAAATCTTGCGGGAAGAATTGGGACCGTCAGCAATGATTGGCGGGCCGAGCCTCGGCCGCTACAGCAAAGAATATCTCGCCGCTTTTTTGGATTACTGCAAGGCCAACAAACTTGAAGTAAACTTCCTCTCATGGCACGAACTTAACGACACGATGATTTTATTTGTTGACGATCACGTAATTGAGGCTAAACGCAATTTTCAGCAAAGTCCCTCTTACAAGGAACTGAAATTGCAAAAAATTTACGTCAATGAAATTGTGGGGAACTTAGCGCAGTACCAGCCGGGGGAAATCTTAGGTTATTTGTATAACTTGGAGTATGCAAAAGCTGACGGGGCTTGCAGAGCTTGTTGGGAGAGCAAAGGGCCAAATAAAGTTAGCAATTGCTTCAACAATACGCTGAGTGGGATGGTCACGCCTAATAATTTTGAACCGAGAGCAGCTTGGTGGACATACAAAGCTTATGCTGAGGGAGTTAATTCGCGGGTGCGGAGCTGGTCAAATAACAATCGCCTTGTCGCTTTAGCCAGCAAATCAAATTCTGAAGGTAAAGCACAGATACTTTTAGGTTATTTCGACCCCAATTTTTCCTCAGCAACAACGGTAACATTAACCCTCGGCAATTTGGAGCAGCTTGGTATTCAAAGAGGTCAAAAAATAACTCTAAAATTAGAGAAAATCCCCAACAATCAAGAAGGAGCAGTGCCACAACTTGTCACCGTTAAAGAAGAAAGTTTTTCGGTGGGTAGTGGCAGCTTGGCTTATGTTATCCCTAACTTCAACGTCCACGAAGGTTACTTATTAACGGTTAGCAAGTGAGCTACCTCTCCTATTAAATTGTGAACAAATTGTAGGGACACGGCAGTGCCTTGTCCTTACAAATATATAGATTTTAGCCGGGATTTTTTAAAGATTTTTGCACAGATTCCAACCATTCTCTGACTGTTTGATTTTCGGATTGGGGGTCGTAGTAACACCCTAATTCATCGAGGATGAATACTTCTAAATCGGCTGGGGCGATCGGCATTTCTAGCAATTGGCTCAGCTCTTGCGATGCAGCTTCAACACTTTCGGGTGGTTCGCCGTTGCGGTAGTTGTTCACTACATCACTGGGAGTGTCAGCTTCTAATGGCCAGTCTTGGTGAAAGTAGGAACTGAAAAATTGGGTTAAATGAGGAAATTGATTGATCATTGGGGATAAGCTGTGAGAATAAAGTATCCGGGAGGTAATTTGGCGCTGCGCTGGAGGACTATTCTCAGGCGAGATGTTGAAGTTGCTTTGGATGCGCGGCGACGCAGAGTAATGCCAATGATTCTGTTGGCATTGTAGTCGATCGTATAACGATTGCCTGGACTTTTCACCCAGGAGTCGATCGCACTTTGATTTCTGTTCATTGCTTCTGCAATAGCGGCTTCGGCGACATAACGATCGGTAAAAGAAGATGCTGCAGAAATTCTCGTTTCGCTTGCGAGTCGCTGTGCTAGTTGTGCTTCTGTTTTACCAACGTGTCTCTCTAAAGTGTGCCCTCCTGCTGATTCGTGAAAGTCTAATCCGCCGCCCGGTATGTTCGGAACAAAAGCTAGGGTGGTTGGTGCTATAGTTGAGCCTTCCGGTACAACAACCGTGGCGTAAACACCAGGTATAACCGATTGGAATAATATAATTATTGAGGCGATTGCACAGAGCATACCTAAAAACTTTTTTAGGCGATCGAGTTGATTTTTCATGGCTGTTGAATCTCTTTCTTATATTTAGTATAGGTACTTGCTGTTCTTTTGTCTATTTCTTAATCGACTCTTAGTAAGTTAGAAAATGCGCTGTATTAAAATATACAGTTCGCAGTACCCACCCTACTGTTAGTTAGAAATTGCGCGCAGCATTCAAATACACGCTGCGGTTGCGCGCACCCTACAATTATTTATAATAGTTCGTGATTTCTCCGGTTTACAAAGCTTCACTCACTATGAGAAAATGTTAATAATTCTTTGAAAAAAATCTTGATGATTGATGATAAGTTAATTTATTATCTTTAAAAATGTGAAAAAATGCAAGTAGTTATCCTAGCAGGCGGTCTCGGTACTCGTCTCAGAGAAGAAACAGAATTTCGTCCCAAACCCTTAGTTGAGGTGGGGGGGCATCCGATTATTTGGCACATCATGAAGATCTATGCACACTTCGGTTTCCAAAACTTTATTGTGTGCTTAGGCTATCGAGGCAACATGATTAAAGAATATTTCCTCAATTATGAAGCCATGAACAATGACTTTACTATCTGTCTGGGACGCCAAAATACCATCACTTATCACGAGGAACATCTCGAACAAGATTTTAAAGTGACACTAGCTGAAACTGGCGCCGCAAGCATGACAGGAGGGCGGGTAAAACGGATCGAAAAATATATCGATCGCGAGAATTTCATGGTGACATACGGCGATGGAGTAGCTGATGTCGATATTGAAGCCTTGATGGATTTTCACAAATCTCACGGGAAGCTGGCAACTGTCACTACGTTTCGCCCTATTTCTCGCTTTGGGATTTTGGAGGTAGACAGCGATAGCCGCGTAGTTCAATTTACTGAAAAACCTCAAATCGACGGCTGGATTAGTGTTGGATATATGATATTTAACCGCCGGGTATTCGAGTATTTAGGGGAAGATGATTGTATTTTAGAACAGGAGCCGATGCAGCGTTTGGCCGCAGAGGGACAGTTGATGGCTTACCGTCATGAAGGCTTCTTTTTTGCGATGGATACTTTTCGAGAATACAAGTATTTAAATGAGCTTTGGGATGAAGGGAAGGCTCCTTGGAAAGTGTGGAAATAAATTAGTTGGGGCGCGAAATTCAATTTCTGCCCCACACAAGTTTGAATAAAAATTACTATAAAATTACCTCATAAATCCGGTTGCTTCGTAGATTTTTCGTGACTGGTCGCAAAAATCGTAGTCACTGGGTTTTTAGAGTTCCCTATTAGTGGGAAATGAAACTTTTATAAATAAGGTAAAACTTACTATAAAATAATTATAAAGAATGGATTCCCAAGAAATTCTCAACAGCACAGAAACTTACCTACAAAAGTGCGTTGCACCCCACGCGGAAATTATCGACAGCGACTGGGAAGCGCTGAAAACAGCAGTTGCTGGATTAGAGAATCGATCGCTCTTAGCGTTGCGAGTTCCCCAAAAATGGGGCGGCGCTGAAATTGCACCGGAGATTTTTTACCAATATCAAGAATTGACGGCTCGATATTCCGGCGCTTTGTCTTTCCTGCAAACTCAGCACCACAGCGCAACTGCGATGCTTGCTAACAGCGACAATGAAATCCTAAAAAGCAGATACTTGCCCGCGATCGCCCAAAAAGAGTTACGCTTGGGTATTGGGTTTTCGCATTTAAGGCGATCGGGCAATCCGGCAGTCACCGCAACTCCCACAAAATCGGGGTATTTACTGTCAGGAAAAGTTCCTTGGGTAACAGGTTTTGGCTTGTTTCAAAAGTTTATTGTAGCCGCGGTACTTCCTGACGAACGCTCTGTTTTCGGTTTAGTGCCTTTTGCCAATATTGAACGCGAATCGGGGAAAATAGCTTTTAGCGAAATCATGCAGTTAATCGCCATGAGTTCGACTAATACTGTGACAGCCACTCTCGATAATTGGTTGCTGCATGAATCGGAAATAATTTCAGTTAAACCTGTCGGCTGGATTTCGGAAAACGACAGCAAAAATATACTGAATTTTGTTCCGGGTACTTTTGGCTGTATTCGAGCGGGGTTGGATGTAATTGCAGCAGCGGCTGCTGTTAAGAATTCACCTTTGATAGCGGCGGCTTCCCAAAAATTAGAGCAAAAGCTCGATCGGCTAAAACAGAAGTTCCCACAATCTCAACATAGCTCGAAAGCAGAACAATTAGCGCTGCGAGCTCAAGCCATTGATTTAGCAGTGCGTTGCGGGCACGCGACGGTGGCAGTTTCTAGCGGTGCTGCTAATGGTGTGCTACACCCCGCCGGGAGAGTTTACCGAGAAGCTTTGCTGTATACTGTTTCCGGACAAACAAAGGATGTTATGGAAGCAACACTCGATCGACTAATCGAATTTTAGATTTTATCTTTTATATTGAGCTTGCAAAAGGTCAAAAACTCAACTTTGTTTAATAAATAATAGATATATTTAACCTGATGACAAACAACTTCAGCTCAAATAACTTAAAAACGATAGCCTACAGCCAAATTATAGACTTAACCCATGTAATTCACCCAAATATTCCCATTTGGCCAGGAGATCCATCCCCAGAAATTGCCACAGTATCTCAAATAGAAACAGACGGGTATTTCCTGCGAAAATTCTCAATGGGAGAACATAGCGGCACTCACATCAACGCACCCAACAGCTTTTATGCAGGAGGCGCCAGCATTGATAATTATTCCCCGCAGTCGCTAGTTTTCCCCGCAATTACTATCGACATCCGAGAGCAAAGTCTTGCCAATCCCGACTACACTTTAACAATTGATGATATATTGACTTGGGAACGGCAGCACAAACTTATAGAACCGGGAAATCTAGTTTTATTGTATACTGGCTGGCAAGAAAAATGGCATGACGAGCGAGCATTTTTCAACCGAGACGAGAGCGGAATTTGCCACTTTCCCGGATTTGGCAAAGCAGCCACTCAATTTTTGCTAGAAGAACGCTATATCGCCGGAATTGGAACCGACACCCACGGAGTCGATACTGGGCGAGATGAAAGTTTTGTGGTGAATAAATTGGTATTGGAAAAGCAGCGAATAGTGCTGGAAAATCTGGCAAATCTCGACTTGTTACCTGCGGCTGACATCACTTTAGTTATCGGAATATTGCGCCTTTTGGGAGGTTCCGGCTCGCCTGTGTCGGTGTTAGCTTTTGTCGCTTAATGCGGTAAAACTTAAATATTGTACTATTCTCAAGAACAGGCAAGATGCCTGTTCCATAAAGAGTGAATTTTCTTGTGGAACAGGCATCTTGCCTGTTCCTAAATAGGTAATTGAGAATGGTGCAATATCTCAGGTAAAATTAGATTGAGAGAAGTCGAGTAAAAACAATAAGATTAATGACAGAACTGCCCAAGGATCTCAACGAGGCGATCGCCCAATCCCGCATTGCCACCGCCGCTGCCCTCTCGGACGGCAAAAATCTACTGCAAGTCGAATTAGTATTTCCAGAAATCGCCCTGCAAGCACAGTCTATCACCTTACAATTCCTCCCAGAATTTGAGGAAATCTACCCCGGAGTAAAAGTCTTTTTTCCCGACACCGGTGCGGCAGCCCTCGCGCGCCGTGACTGGGGAGAAACACCCTTTAAAGTCACTGATTTGGGTAGCAGTCGCACCCCTGTTGAAGATAAAATAGCACCGGAAGATGAACTTTTCCTTTTGATCAATCCAGCAGCCGTAGAAGTTGCCCAAGTCGAAAAAATTTACATAGCTGCGGCCGGTCGCCCAGTAATTCTACTCAACCCCCGCCTGGAAGATGTTGCCACCATAGGTATAGGCTATGCGGGCCGCCAATTGCGCGATCGATTCCTCAGCAAAATTGAATCCTGCTACTATATCAGACCCCTAGACACTGCTGCTTTATTCCGCTGCTACCCTCAACCGTGGCAAGTGTGGCTGGAAACAAACGACGAATACGAACTAATTTCTGAAACCGCCCAAAAACCAGTCGGAGACGATTTAGAGCGGATTTTAGCCGCTTCTCTCCCAAGCGCCGATCCTGACTCCACCACACCTGCCAAACCTGTAAAAAAGAAAGGTTTTTTGGCAGAACTCCAGACATTCCTCAAAGCTTTGACTCAGTGACAATCGTTAAGGCTCGATCGTCTTTTAGGGTGCGTCAGCTAGAATTATTTTCGACTTAATCGGTCGGCTAATCGCTGATGCACCCTAAAGCGTGAAATAACTCAAAGCTTTGCCTCAGTAACAGCAGTTGCAGAAGCACAATTAACAGCTTGCCTGTGTTGCTATCTGTAGCTACGCAAACAGACACTGGCGAGCTTTACACGACATTTATACAAAGCAGTATAATGGGTGACACCCCTCCACCGTAAAAGAGGGGAGGCAAATAGCAGCAAAATCAGATGCTATAAGCTAGAGATGGGGCTTTTGAGTCAGGGAAGCGGATAAACACAATGGAGCACCGGCGCATTGTTATCGGGGACGTACACGGGCATTACGACGGCTTAATGACCCTGCTAGAGGCACTTGCCCCCAGCTCGAACGATCGCGTCTATTTTTTGGGAGACTTAATCGATCGTGGCCCCAAAAGCGCTCAGGTATTAGATTTTGTGCAGCAAAGCCCCTACCAAACTCTGTTGGGCAACCACGAACAACTGATGCTGGAGGCTTTGTCGGGGACGCCGATGGATATGCGAGCGTGGCAATCTTGGCTCTACAGTGGCGGCGATGCGACAGTGGCAAGCTACAGAGATACAGGGATGATGCCGTACAAACACTTAGAGTGGCTGCGATCGCTCCCCACGCATCTGGACTTAGGGGACATCTGGCTGGTTCACGCCGGCGTTGACCCCCATCTGTCGATCGATGAACAGTCGATCGAACAACTGTGTTGGATTCGCAAGGAATTTCACACCATGTCGAAACCCTATTTTCCCAATAAATTAATTATCACCGGTCACACGATCACCTTTACCTTTCATGGGGTCAGACCGGGCGAATTAGTCAGGGGCGAAGGGTGGTTGGACATTGACACGGGTGCTTATCATCCCAAAAGCGGCTGGCTGACAGGATTTGACCTCAGCTACCGCAGAGTTTATCAAGTAAATGTATTTAACAATCAAGTCCGAATTTTGCCCTTTGACGAAGTTGTCAGGCAATTGAAGCCGCAGCCGATTGCACCGCCGGAACCTGCGATGGATTCTGTTGTTCAACAGCAGTGTTAAATCAAGTTTTAGTTGTAGGGTGCGTCAGTTTAAGTTTGATCGATTAAATCCAAATTGACCCGATCGCTGACGCACTCTAAGAACTAGATTGATTTTGTAGCGAACCGCTTTCGACGCGAACATCGCGAAGTAAGAAAAGAGAAGATAAAACAAGAGAGCGCCTGACCGATTTAGAATTGCTACGAACCTAAAAGTCTGCGGATTTCTAGCCTGTAATCCTCATTATTTAAACCTTCACCGCTAGCAAGCTCCGGATCTATAGCCTGCGAAATAGCAGCAATACGATCGCCAGTTGCCGGGTGAGTGCTCAAAATGCTAGGAGGAGAAGGCTTGTTGAGCAACTTTTTCATAAAATCAACCATCCCAGATTGAGCGTAGCCTGCTCGCCCCATAGTTTGCAATCCCAACTGATCGGCTTCATACTCAGCTTGGCGGCTGTGGGGACGACGCAAAGCCAGTTCCACCCCAATCTGAACCGCCTGAGATCGATCGAGCCCTGTCGCCGAAGCTACGCCTGAAGCTATGGCCATTTGACGCATTTGTTTAAGCGCGTGGCGAGCATTAATGTGAGCGATTTCGTGGGCGATCACACTTGCCAATTCTGCCTCATTGTCCGCCGCTGCCATCAAGCCTTTATTGACATAAACAAAACCGCCCATTGTCGCAAAAGCATTAATATTGTCGTCGTCAATCACTTGAAAAGTATAAGGAATATCGGGGCGAGTGCTTTCTTGAGCGAGCCGCTGACCGATGCGGTTGATATATTCTGTAGTATCCCGATCGCGGTCAATCTTAAACTCGCTGTTCGTTAACTGCTGATTAATTTGTTGGCCAATAGCCACCTCTTGGCGATCGGACATATTCGACAATTGAATAACTTGAATGCCCCGAAAAATCAGTTCAGGCAAAGAAAATGCTTGAGTCGGTTCCGGGGAAACCACCCCGATACCCGCAGCCACAATCAGGGACAGAAACAGATAAATCCCCCGGCCGCAAGTACGCCGGCAAGTCAACCAAAAACTTTTTAACATGAGTGATACGTGCCAGAAGTTAGATAAAATTGTAGGAAAAACTCGAAAAGTCACTAAATAGGCAGACGTAATTTGAGGCTGCTTAGTTGCTATTCTAGCTTTTTGTCAATTTTGAACGGCGCCACCAGCTTTTGGGCGATCCAGCCAAGGCTAACCAACCGCCGTTAACTGCCTTCTGGGTTAAGTGCCCCAGTCATGCGGATTTTGGGCGATCGTTGTGGTAATATCTTTTAGCTTCAGGACTTACGCATCAATAAAGTATGTCATTGCCAGCGGTAGCTCAGCAATAGCAGCATCTGTTTTTCATCGATGTCTGCGTAAGTCCTGAGCTTGTAAACATACTCCTGTCGCTATCAGTATAATAGGCGATTTATGAAAATTTTGGATTCTCAAGGCCGACTGTTCGGCAAACTCAGCATCCTAGACGTAGGTGCCGCTCTAATCGTACTGCTAGTTGCAGTCGGAATCTTCTTCTTTCCCGGCACTTCTGGCGGTTCCGTCGCCCAAGTCGGCACCAGTGTCAAACCTGTAGAAATTGATGCAATTGCGATCGGTCTCAAAGGAACAAACGTTCAAGATTTGTTCAAAGCAGGCGATAAAATCAATGTGGTGATCCGCAATCAACCCTCCGGTCAGATTACCATCAAATCTGTCAAAACTCTCACCAGAACCCTAGCAGTTCCTCAGCCCAACGGCACTCTGAAAGCTCTCCCCGATCCCAGAGAAGAAGAAGCCTTCAGCAAAAATATGATGTTTACCTTAGAGGGAAAAGGTCAACTTACTGAAAATGGTCCGGTTTTAGGTAATACGAAAGTCAAAATTGGCACTACGCTAGAGCTTGAAGGCAACAAGTACATTTTCAACGCCAGCGTTATCGACGTGCGAGTCAAAGAATAATTAGTAGTCAGTTGTCAGTTGACAGTTGTCAGTAGTGTCAAATTCAGACTAAAATTCATGATAAATCTCGCTTCTAGGAGAGTCTAGATCCCCCCTAGCCCCCCTTAAGAAAGGGGGGGACAAGATTATTGTCAAAGTCCCCCTTATTAAGGGGGATATAGACTTGGATATAAGAGATACAGCGGTCATTAGGATTAAGTTCACATCTATGGGTAGTGGGAAATTAATCTTCCTTCTTCCCTCGAACCTGGAACCTCTATCTGTGACATCCGTTTGCATCCGTTAAAAAATCCGTTGCCGAACTTCTTCACCCTTCTGAAAGCAACTTTAAATATTGCCTAATTAACCCAATCGTAACAGCGGGAATTTCTAACTGCGGAGTCAAACCTACGTTTTCCAGAGGTTGAAAAACTTTGATTGCTTCGGGGTTGAGGTTTGCCAACCGCTGGCCGATATCGGGCCCGGTAAACTGCGATTTTTCTCCCCAAATAATCGCTGTCGGTGTTGTTAGCTGAGTGATGTACAGCGACAAATCAAAGCACAAATCTCCCCGCACAAAAGACAGGGCGGCATATTCTGCATTTGGTTCCAAAGCAGATGCGAGGTAAGCATCAACAATTTCTTGGTAAACGCGACGGGAATCGGCAAATTGACGTTGTTCTAGGAAGCTACGGATGCCGCCGTCTGTGGCGATTCCGGTACTGTAGAGCAAGCGATCTAAAATTGGCGTGTTGACTAGCTTAGCGAAGAAACTGCTGCCGTAATCTTGTCCGAAGTCCGACAAACCGCTGGGTATGGTCAAAATTAGGGATTTGAAGAGATCCGGCCGTGCGATCGCAGCTCGAATCGCGATCGCCCCTGTTAGCGAAGAAGCAATCACTTCTGTCGGACTGCCGCAAGTTTTTTCGAGAAATTCGATCAAAGTTGTGATATAATCTTCTACCTGATAATTTCTTGCCGGATGTTCCGATCGCCCCCAACCGATTAAATCCGGTGCTAAAATTCGATATTCTGTCGCAAAAGCCGGATAAACTTTCGACCATTCATAGGCACTCGACCCGCCACCAAAACCGTGAAAAAATACTAAGTTTGGTTGCTTTTCCGAAGTTGAGGTCGGCAACCCCATCCAAGGCATTTTTTCAGCAGTGTAGTAAACCATTCTGCCGAGAGAAGTAACTATTGATCGCTGACCGAAGCCGAGGGGTACAAGCATAAACTAACCTCAATCGCTGTTATATTTTAGATTCTTTTCCATCGCCCCGTCTTTGTTTAAAAAACTTGCAAAGCTGGTGGCGTTTTTGTAAAGATTGAGTAATGATTTAAATCTATTTTAGTACAGGTGAAGCGTGAAACTACAGACAGCAAGTAAGTTTTGCGATTTGGGCAATTCGGCTGTGTAGTTATCCTTACCCTTGCAAACTACCGCCGATCGGAGATAATAGCAAAATGATGGGTAAGACCCCTCACCAAAATAGAGTCTGTTCGCCAGCCCCGAAAGCAGGCGCTCGGAAAGGAGGACTATTAGAAGTCGCTTTCAGGCAGGCGGCAGGTTGGCAGACCCTGGCCAATCACAAATCATTAATCACGATATTTTGCGGAGCAGTGGCTTTTGAGGTCGAAAGTCTTTGTTGGAGGGCGGGCAATGGGGTTTCGATTCCTAATTGCAGGTTTGGCAATCACTGGCCTCGCCGTTATCAATTCCAAAACAGAAGAAACAACTAATCTCAGGGAGGTCTACTAAAATGCAACTGCTCAGAAAACGGGATCGCGAGGGTTTTATGGTTGATGCAAAAAGTCTTCAATCTGACGGGTTTGCAGAATTTGACACAGCCTGTCGAAGCATGGATTTAAACGACAAAAAGTCTTTTGTCGCCACTCCAGAACGCTCAGGCGCAGGGTCAGAGGTGCGATCGCGCGCCACAACAGTACCTGCGATCGTCCGCGTAGCTTTAGAAGACTTGAAATGCTTTGAAGTAGTAGAACACCAGTTTGCACATTGGGGGGTGACTTTTAGCAATGCCGTCGCCATCCAACCTTCAAACCCAGCCTTTTTCACGGGTTCTGGAGCAACAGTGTTAATGGGGGCCCCCAAAAGCGGACTGATAGAAGTAACTTTTAAGTATCCAGTTCGCTGGGTGTCGGGGCTTGTCACCAGTTCGCGACGAACTGTTTTATCTGCTTGTGACATTGACGGCAACCCAATTGTTCAGGATGAAATGCCGGCGCCGAATCTGGTGGGGTCTAATTCTCCGATCGCCCCTAGGGCTCCCCTGCGCGTAAAAGCTCGGAATATTCATAAAATTACTTTTTACGCTTTTGACGGTCAGCTAATAGTCGATGACTTGGTGTTTGGATTTTAAAGCCATGCCATAAGTAGCATCCCAAGTCTGCAAACCTTCGAGAAGGGCATTGCGGACTAAAGCTTCTGGTTCCCGACTCAGCATCAGCCGAAAGCACTCGGCAGCGCGGGAACGGGCGATCGAACTTTTGACTGAACTCACAGGACCAAACCCACCCTTATTCACCAAATCGGTCATTTGTCGCACTGCAATCAAACGCTTCACGGGGTCAGCATCAGTCAAATCCGCTAAGATGCGATCGAGCGCCACTTCATCTTTTGCGGCCCCCAGACTCAACCCTTGCCGCAGCAACAGTCCTGCAATCGCGATCGTGCCCAAATTCTGCAAAATCAGGCTCAAAGCCATCCAATGGCTATCGGAGTCCGCCCAAATCCCCAAACTCATGTAAGCGCCCAAGGTAGCAATCCCGCCCGTACCCACCGCTAAAACAAATCGGCGGTTCGGGCCCTCCCAAAATTGCTCGCCTTTTGCCCGCAGCAATTGCCAGTCCCACGACTGCCCTCGGTAAACCAGCATCATCGCTGCTATCCCCAGACCTGTGGAAAACAGTAACTCACTGTTCCACAACCCCCAAACTCCTGCCAGCGTGACAACTGCCAGCCAACCTTTCGATCGAGTCAAATGCTCTAGCAGCCACTTGAGAAGAGCAGTAGAAACCACAGGCGATCGCGTCCAGGAGGTCTTACCATCTGCCCTCCTACGCCTTGTTTCGGCAGTCCGGCCCGTGGCTGTTGGGGTTCCCGACGCGCGATGATCGTCCGAACTAAATTCCCTCAAAGCTTGGCCATCAGTTATTTCTAAAGACAGGTCGCTCAAGGGGAGATTGCCGAGTTCCAAAGTGCGATCTGCCACTTTCACAGGCGATCTATTCAGCTTGGTTGTAGTTTTTTTAACTTCATTCATACTGACTATTTTGAAAAATAACTTAAAGTTATCCAGGCTTTTTTAGCACTGATTTAGATTCTCGGTAAACAAGAGTCTAAGACTCTATGATACCCGAAATTCAAACCCGTGACGAGTACCGCAACTGCGCGGAATTCCGAGAAATCCTTACCCAAAATAGAGCTATTGAAGATTGTTGGGAAAAGCACCACAGGTTAACAGGGAATATTTTTGCATCACTCTTGAGACAGAATGGCGCTCGGAGTTGGCATGATGGTAAAAAATCGAAATTTTTTATTTTCCAAAAATAGGTGAATTTTGAGTGATTCAATTCGTCTGCCAAGAAATGCACGACGAAAATTTAGCCTTTTGCCCGCAGGCCCGGACTCTCGCTACTACCCCGGTGTCAGATGAGGCTGGGTTCAGTTTGACCGCTAGCGGGACGAACCGCAGCCTCTGGGCGGGCCCAGAATCCAGACAGTCTTGGCGGATAATTAATAGCAGGAGCATTCCTAAACTGCTAAGATTTTTGAATTAATGGGAGTTGAGTTAATTAAACCGGGTTCTGGTAAAAAGGACTCCCTGATGCTCATGGGGAGGGGTTAAATGGCGGGAATCTCAAGTCTGATAAACTAACCGTCATTCTTGTAGAGGCCCATTCACGCCCGATCGGCAATATCGGCCAGATATCGGCGCAAAACAGCCCCGACACCTGCCTATTATGGTCGATCGACCGGATTAGATAGCAGGAAAGCCATCATCCAGGTTCCAACCCGTAAAGCAGCAAGGCAAAAAACCGACCGCGCGATCATCGTGTTCGGCAACTGCGGAGGCTGGAAAAACAGCGGCTTTTGACCAAACTCAGACAGAACTGCGGCCCCAAAGTGTGTCTGCGGAGGTTAGGCTAGTGAAGAGAGGAAAAGAATAGTTACGATCGAGACTTGATTAGTCTACCTTGTAATTTATTACTCAGTTGTCAAGCCCAACAGTTTTGCATTCTCGCGATGAGCGAGACTCTTGGCACTTCCCACAAGTGGGGAACTCGACCGTCAAAGAACTTGGGTTTGATGGTAAAGCCCTTAGTAATATGTAAACACCTTACCGATAACTCGCCGGAACAATCTTGCAAGAAAACCCATGTCTAGTATGCAAAACCAATTCACGGTTCACTTCTGGGGCGTTAGAGGTAGCATAGCGTCTCCCGGGGCAGAAACAGTACGTTACGGGGGCAACACGCCCTGTGTAGAAATGCGAGTGGGTGACAGTCGCCTAATTTTCGATGGCGGTACTGGATTGCGGGTTTTGGGACAAACTCTCCTGTCCCAGATGCCCGTAAAAGCTCATATGTTTTTTACTCACTCTCACTGGGATCACATTCAAGGATTCCCATTTTTTGTCCCAGCTTTTATTCCTGGGAACTGCTTTCACATCTATGGGGCTATTGCTCCTAATAAGGCTACTATCCAGCAGCGCCTGCACGACCAGATGCTGCACCCCAATTTTCCGGTACCCCTGCAAATTATGGGGGCAGACCTCAAATTTAACGATATAGAAGTGGGAAAACCGCTGGAGCTCGGAGAGATTAAGGTGGAAACTGCTTTGTTGAACCATCCCGGAGAAGCGATAGGCTACCGCGTCAACTGGCGGGGGTATGCGGCTGCTTACGTGACTGATACCGAACATTTTCCCGATCGTTTAGACGAAAATGTGCTGTATTTGGCTCAGGATGCTGAGGTGCTGATCTACGACGCTACTTATACCGATGAGGAGTATTATGCCGAGAAGAGCAGCAAGGTCGGCTGGGGACATTCGACTTGGCAGGAAGCGGTGAAGGTGGCAAAGGCTGCTAATGTCAAAAAGTTGGTGATTTTTCACCACGACCCGCTGCACAATGACGAGTTTTTAGACAGGGTGGGAGAACAAGTGGCTCAAAGGTTCCCGAATAGCTTGATGGCGCGGGAAGGTTTGTCGTTACAATTGCTGCCTCCCGATAACGATTTGTCGGAAGCGTCGGTGCAAGCCCCTCAAGTGTCTGTCTGAGGGATTTGAGCTTGTCAGATGGTTCTGAAATCTTGCTCAGAGAAATCTGAAATTTAAGCGAGGGCTGACCTCACTCAAAGACGGATACCGTGCCACGTACTCCTGTCGTGGAAAACCAAAAAGTTTAGACCAAAGTTCAAACTTCCAGATTTATCTGTGGAGTCAATTCTAAAATCTAACATCTAAAATCTAACATCGACTGGCGATCGCAATCTGACTAAGTATGTCAAAATTTTAAGCGTGTGGGTAACTTCTTCTTGTACCGCTGCTCTGACTCCAACTTCTGTTGCCTTGGGAAACTTTGATGGTTTGCACCTAGGGCATCGACAAGTCGTGCAGCCAATTTTAAATCGATCGCCTGGACCAAATTCTGCGACGGTTTTTGCGTCGGGGCAAAACACGCGCTCAAACGTTGACACCGATCAAAATTTGCCAAGGGAATATCCGGCGACCTGCGAAAATGACTCAGCAGCACCGCCCGATCGAGCTGGCAGCACCCATAATTTCGAGGGTTTGATAGGCATTAGGGCCGACGGCAACAGCCTCTCTGGTCGCGATTCTGATGGGGTCGATCGACTTTACAGCACTGTGGTGACATTCGATCCGCACCCGCAAGAATTCTTTACGGGTCAACCGAAAAAACTGCTAACACCTCTGGCAGAAAAGGTAGAATTGCTCGCAGCAATGGGCGTCGAGCAACTTGTGCTGCTGCCGTTCGATCGAGAATTGGCGGCTTTGACTGCTTGTGAGTTTGTCGAGGAAATTTTGGTGCGGCAACTAAAAGCGAGTCGAATTAGTGTGGGGGTTGATTTTCGGTTTGGACGGGGACGCGCTGGAACGGCTGTGGATTTACAGTCGATCGCCGCCGGTTACGGTATTGATGTTGCTCTTGCACCCCTGCACAATTGCGGTGAGGGCGATCGGATCAGCAGTTCTGCAATCCGCGAAGGTCTGACATCTGGCGACCTCACAAGAGCGAATCAGTTGCTGGGGCGACCTTACAGTTTAGTCGGAACTGTGGTTGGCGGACAGCGGCTGGGCAGGACGATCGGATTTCCTACTGCTAATATCGAACTGCCGCCGGAAAAATTTTTGCCACGTTTTGGCGTGTATGCGGTGCGAGTCTCGCTGAAGCATGGATGGGAAAAGATGAAAGAGGAAAGTTCTTCCTATCAGCGGGAAAATCCCAAATCTCTAATTCCGGGTACAGCATCCAATTTATCTTTTGTCAATGGGGTGATGAATGTTGGCTGCCGCCCGACAGTAGACGGGCTGCAACCCACTGTGGAAGTTCACCTGTTAGATTGGTCTGGGGATTTGTACGGTCAAACCTTGAGCGCGAGTTTAGTAGAGTTTTTGCGACCCGAACAAAAATTCACTTCTCTGGATGCTCTCAAAACTCAAATTCAGGCAGATTGTGATATTGCTAGAAGCCTCTTAACTGCTAAAGTCTAATAATTATGTGATATAGAACGGGCGATCGGTTTTAAAAATGGTGCAAGATGAGTCAGACTAAATTCTAGTTGTACAAATCCGCAGTCCGCAAGGCAAAGACTCAAGATTTTGGCAGTTTGATGTTCGATCAACCATTAGCAATTAGCACTTAGTAATCAGGGATATGAGACAACATATTGAGCGGCTCAAACAAAATCTAAGCAAAACTATGGTCGGCAAAGCGGATGCTATTCGCTTGGTGCTGGTAGCCGTGCTTTCGGGTGGGCACGCGCTGCTGGAAGACGTGCCCGGTGTGGGAAAAACGCTGCTGGCGAAGTCTTTGGCGCGATCGATCGATGGGAAGTTTCAGCGGATTCAGTGCACTCCCGATTTGTTACCGACGGATATCACCGGTACTAATATTTGGAATCCGCGCAGTGGAGAGTTTGAGTTTTTGCCCGGCCCAGTTTTTGCTAATGTTTTGCTTGCCGATGAAATCAATCGGGCGACGCCGCGAACTCAGTCAGCTTTGCTGGAAGTGATGGAAGAAAAGCAGGTGACAGTAGATGGAGTTTCTCGAAATGTTCCGGCGCCGTTTTTTGTGATTGCGACTCAGAACCCGATCGAATATCAAGGCACTTTTCCGCTACCGGAAGCGCAAATGGATCGGTTTACTTTGTCTTTGACTTTGGGCTATCCCGCTGCGTTGGAAGAGTTGCAAATGTTGGAACGGCTTTCTGATAGTTTTGCAGTGGAAGATTTGCAGCCTTGTATTTCTTTGGAACAGGTGCAGGAACTGCGGCGTTTGTGCGCTGCGGTGAAGGTGGAAGGCTCTTTGAAACAGTATATGGTAGATTTGGTGCGATCGACGCGGGAGGATGAGGAGATTACTCTGGGGGTGAGTCCCCGGGGTGCGGTGGCGTTGCACCGGGCCTCCCAGGCTTTGGCATTTATGGAGGGCCGGGATTTTGCTACTGATGATGATGTTAAGTATGTGGCGCCGCACGTACTATCTCACCGTTTAATTCCGGCGGGGGGAAGGAGGGCTAAGGCAATTGTCGATCGATTGTTGCGCTCTGTTCCTATTCCTTAAAAAGTTTGTAAGTAGGTCGTTCTAATTAAATAAACAGGCAAGATGCCTGTTCCACAAAGAATGATTTTTATTATGGGATAGGCATGATGCTCGCCCTTATTATATCAAATCCGGTGGCATCGGAATTAATATTACCCACCGTCAGGAAACGGCAGTGCCGTTTCCCTACCATTAATAGGGCGAGAGTTACATCCGAGGGGGGCTAATGATTATTTTGGGGTAGGGAAACAGCATTGCCTTACTAATTTTTTAATCACGGCTTAATAGCACTCTCAAACAGCGCGACTAATTTTTTGGCCTCTAAATCAACATTGTGTTGTTGAGTAACTCTCTCGGCTCCTGTTTTCCCCATTTGTTCTAGCTTTTCTAAAGGTGCTTCCAATACTGCGCGCATCGCTACCGCTAATGCTTCTGCGGAACCGGGAGGAACTAACCAACCGCAAACACCGGGTTCTACGAGCTCGGGAATGCCAGCAACATAAGTGCTAATTACGGGCCGATTGAGAGCGAGGGCTTCCATAATGACGACGGGCAAACCTTCAGCAAAACTCGGCAATACCATTGCCCGCGAAGCTAAAATCTCTTGCTGAACTCGATCGCCACTGGCCCACCCGGTAATTTCTATATGATTTTGCAAGCCGAGTTGCACAATCTGCTGTTCAATATCCGATCGCAGCGGCCCGTCTCCTACAAGTACCAACTTAAACTGCAAGCCTTGAACTGCTAGCAAGTTAGCAGCTTCTAGCAATAACAAATGACCTTTTTGTTCGCTGAGCCGGCCAATGCAAGCTAAGCGGGGTGCTGCGGGTATGGGAACGTAGGGTGCAGCTAAAAATGCGGCATCTACGCCGCAGTGTATGACGTGAATTTTTGACCAAAAAGTGCGATCGCACCACCGAAAAAGCTGACTTTTACCGAAGGAACTAACCGCTGCTACAAAGGTCGATCGTTTAATTTTTTCGTCTAAGGAAAGAAGTGTGGCTTTATCAAATTCTTCAGGGCCGTGAACGGTGAAACTGTAACTCGGACCGCCAAGCACGCGGCACAGCATTGCGACTGTTGTGGAATTTGTCCCGAAGTGAGCGTGAACGTGTGCGATACCCGATTCTGCAAACCAATTTAAAAGAATGCAAGCTTCTGCTAAATAAGCTAGATGCAGCAAAATCCCCCGTTCCGAGTGCCAGCCAACTTTAAACATTAACCGCACAGCTTCGATGAATCGAATGGGTCTAGTTGCCGCAACTCGAAGCAAACCCCACGCTAACCCCTTTACACCAACTCCTAAGATTACTTTAGTCAATTCTTGCTCTAGTTTGTCCGCCTTATCAACGAGTTCAGACTCGCAGGATCGGATCGAAAATCTTGCGACTTTCATGCCGCAATTTTCAACGGCTAGGACTTCTCTGCGGACAAAGCTGTGGCTGACTTTGGGATATTGGTTGACTAAATAAGCGATGTTCATGAACGGGGAGAAAATTTTATGGTAAAACTTAGATTAGTTTAGCCTTTGACCGCAGTACGTGGGCAACAAATTTAGCTGATTTGTTGAGCTTATTTGAGCAGGGGCGGAGGGCGATCGCTTTTGGTGGGATGGGGGAAGTGACAGCGGGGCGATCGCTATTTCGGCGAGAGGAAATCAATCCACACATTTTACATTTTTAATACAATAGTCACGACACTTTTTAGGTAGTAGTCACAAACCCTTGATTTTCACGCAGGCAGCTCGATCGCCATGAAAGCCTTTTTTTAGGGTTAGCAATCAAAAACTGTCTGAAGTATTTTCATGTGCAAACCACTCCCAACCCGGTTTAACAGCCCCCTGTTTACCTCAATAATTAGTAATTATTCAACCTGCAATTCCATCTAATTTCCTATTGTCACCTAAATTTTCCCGAAAATCACCAGCCCGAAAAATAATCACCCAAATCCCCAAAAAACCAGTAATTCTCCCAACTCTCACAACTCCCTCAACTGTCGCCACCAACGATTTTTCTGAGGCGAGTTGCTCTGCATCTACCCAAGATGACAGCAAATAAGGTAAAGTAAACGGCACAAGAGTCTAGAACTCTCCAACAACCGCAACTCGGCAAACCCGCCCCTGGCCAGCAAAACTGGCAGATACAGGCGGCATTAACCGCTAACCGTCAACCCCTAACAACCCAGAAAAATGCAAACCTACTACTACGTTTTAGCCAGCCAACGCTTTTTGCTAGAAGAAGAAGCCCTAGATGAAGTGTTTAAAGAAAGAACTCGCAACTACAACGAACAAGAAAAACAAATAGACTTCTGGTTGGTCAAACAGCCTGCTTTCCTAGAAGCACCGACAATGGCAGAAGTTAAAGCAAAATGCCCTCAGCCAGCCGCCGCTATTATTTCTACCGATCCTGTCTTCATCACCTGGTTGAAACTGCGATTAGAATATGTACTGACAGGTGAATTTCAAGCACCATCAGCAACTATTCCCGATGCCCTTGCATCCCTACAGACAGCATGAACAAAATAGCAAAATATCCGACAAAACAACTAACAATAACTAGGGGTAAATTGTACAAATTTATTTTGTCTCTCCCCCTATTTTCTGCTACCTCGATCGCCCTTTTGGTATTGACAATTTTATCGAGTTCTGTTAAAGCTCAGTCGGGCTGCAAGCCGCCCCAGTCCGATGAATATCTACTGTTAATTGTCACCCCAACACCCGAACAGCAAGAAAGAGCAAAACGCTCTTTCCCTGGAAATACTAACAACACAGTTTGTCGGTACATTAATGACACGGTGACGCGAGTGGGTGGCTTTCGGGACTCGCAAATCGCCAGCGATTGGGTTAAATACATCGAAGAAGTTGTCGGATTGCAAGCTTACGTAGTACGATCGCCCGCAGCGGCACTACCCCAAAATTTGCCAGTCTACAACCCTCAGCCAGCACCAGGTTCTGAACAAATCACTAATCCTCCAAGCGGCAATCTTGCCTTCAATCCCCAACCCCTGGGGCCTGGTTATGCAGTGTTAGTAGATTACTTCAATCAACCTGAATTAGCCGCCGAAGTCAGGCAAGCATTAGGTACGCAAGTAGGGTTAGCTTCCTACGGCCAGCGTCCCTTTTTATTCGTCGCTTATACAACGGATCAAAACGCCGCTACTGCGGCAGTAAAAACATTGAGCGATCGAGGTTTTTGGCCGATGTTAGTAGACAGCCGCCGAGTTACCGTAATTGCTCCCGCTGTTCGCTAAAAGATAATCTACCCCCACGATTATTGGCATGGTGAAATCACTACTACACCCAAAGTCCTAGCAGAGGGGGACTAATAACAATTATTGTTGTTGTTGTTTGGATTCTAGCGGGCTGCTTCCTAGCTGAATTTCTGCCCGCTTTTTTGCTTCCATTGCCGCTCCGTAATCCGGTTTGTAGCGAATTGCTTTGTCATAGGAGGCGATCGCATCTTCGTATCTTTTTACCGCTACAAGTGCATTACCGCGGCTGTACCAGGCTTCGGAGTAGTCTTGCTTGACATAAACGGCTTCGTTGTAAGACACTAGCGCATCTTCGTACCGATTCAAATTGTACTGAGCATTTCCTCTATTGTACCACACCTGATATTCTTTCGGATTTAAATCTAAGGCTCTGTTATAACACTCAATTGCTTGTTCGTACTTGCGTAATTCGTGGTACGACCAACCTAAATTGTACCACGCTTGATAATAATCCGGTTTTAATTTAACAGCTTTTTCGTAAGCTTCTACCGCTTCTTCATGTCGGCGCATTTTTAGCAAAGCGATGCCTTTACTGTACCAGGCTTGATAAAAATTTGGCTGAAACCGCACGGCTTTTTCGTAGGCTTCAAAAGCTTCTTTATTTTTGTTTAATTCTAGGAAAACATTGCCTAAGTTATACCAAGCTTCAAAATTATCGAATTTAATTTCAACTGCTTTTTGATAGGATTCTACGGCTCGATCGTACTCTTTTAATTTTTGGTAAGCTTGTCCCCGATTGTACCAAGCACGGTACAAGTTGGGCTGAAATTGTACCGCTTTTTCGTAGGAGGCGATCGCTTCTTCGTACCGCTGCGAATCTAACAGAGTATCGCCTCTGCCTTCCCACGCGGCGGCATAGTCTGGCTGGATTTTCAAAGCGTTATCAAAAGATGCGATCGCCTCTTGAGACTGTTGCAACTTCTCCAAAGCATAACCGCGTCCCGTCCAAGCTTCCAGGTATTCCGGCTTTAATTCTATGGCTTTATCATAAGCTGACTGCGATTCTCGATATTTTTTCAATTCATATAAAGTTTTGGCTTTTTCCTGCCAAACTTCCGCGTAGTCCGGCCTGAGAGTTATTGCTCGCTCGTAAGCTGCCAGAGCTTCTTCAAAGCGGCTTAAATTGTAAAGAGTATTGCCTCGGTTATATAGGTCAGTTGCATTTGCCGCATTAAAAGTATTTACACCATAAATTGATGCTAAGATAGTGACGCCTATTAAACTGGCGATTGACAATATTTTTAAATAGAGTTTTTTTCGGGATTTTACAGGCTTATTCGCAGCAGCAACCGGAGGCAATACAGGAACTGTACCGCTGAAATAATTTTTCAATTCTTTAATAGCTTGCAGCGTTTCGCCGGCACTAGAATAACGTTGCCGAAAATCGTACTTTACCATCTTATCTAAAATCTTCGCAAATTCAGGACTGACTGATGTTTTGTCCTGCCAAATAATTTCCTCTGTATCGGGGTCTTTTGGCATTTGGTGAGGATTTATGCCAGTGAGGAACTGAATTGCGATCGCACCTGCGGCATAGATATCGCTGCTGAGTTTCGGGTTGCCGTGAGCTTGTTCGCTGGGCATATAACCGGGAGTACCGATGCTCACACTCAAGCTATTTTTGATCTGAGGACTGGTGATTTGAGTAGTAATTTCTTTGACTGCGCCGAAGTCAATTAAAACTAATTTTCCGTCTCTATCTCGGCGGAGGATATTGCGTGGATTTACATCGCGGTGAATCACATTTTGCTGGTGTACGAAATCTAAAATTTCCAGAAGTTCTTGCAATATACAAATGACTTGATCTTCCTGCATGATTCCCGCATTTCCAGGGGAAGCGGCCGTAATTTCTTGACCTAAATCGTGACCTTCTATAAATTCTTGAACGAGATAGAACTCTTGATTCTCTTCAAAAAAAGCAAAAAGTCTGGGAATGCGATCGTGATTTCCCAACTTGTACAAAACTTGGGCTTCGGTATCGAATAAACGTCTTGCTACCTTTAGAGTTTCCGGATCGGTTGCGTGAGGTTTAAGCTGCTTGACGACGCAGAGGTGATTGCCTGGTAGCTGCTTATCTTCAGCTAAATAAGTTTGAGCAAATCCGCCGCCTCCCAAGTGACGGATAATACTGTAGCGATTGCCGAGTGTTATTCCAAGCATGAAATTCACCTAATATTTCCTAGTCGTTTGGAGAATTAGCTTCCAACCAAGCTGTCACATCTTCCGCATTTGAAAATTCTAACATGGCCTCTCTAATTTTTTTAATTGGTCGAACCGCCACTGGGGAGTTTAAATTTTAATAAAATCAATTTTAGGATGAAATCCTTTGTGCAGTTCTTCAATCATTAATTGAGTTCCATCAGTTTTTGCTGTCTTGTACAAAGCTAGCTGGTCTAATGCCTGCCGATTTATAACTTGAATTTCCATAATTACAACAGACGTGTCGTTGTTGAGTTTTGCGATCGCCTCTAAGTAGCTATTTTTAGTTTTGATGTCAGGCGCGCGGTGCGAACTTTACTGTGACAGTCTGTTTGCTTTCTTTCTTGTTCCCTCCCCTTAGTAAGGGGAGGGTTAGGGTGGGGTTCTAGATTTTTGCTGACATGGGGATGCTCCCACTCTAACTTAACTTTGAACCGATTTCAAAATTTCATCATCGACTGAAAAATCTATTTCAGCTTTGTCCCGTCCCGAAACTACATAATCATTCTGAAAAGAATCTTTCAATCCAGAAAGTAAGTCAAATTCCGGCTGCCAGTTAAGATCGGTGACAGCTTTATTAACTGAAGCAAAAAAATGCTGCAATCGCATCGGAAAAGCTTTCTTTTTGCCGAAGTCAAATTGTTTCGGATCGTAGTGTACAATCTTAATAGCATCAAGGGATTTGCCTGCGGCTTGAATGCAGGCGCGTGCTAAACCGTCAAAGGTGACAAATCGATCGCCCGAAACGTTGTAAATTTGCCCGATTGCCCTAGAGTTGCCCAAAACCGCCGCCATTGCTTTAGCCAAATCCTGACAGTGCCCCAACTGCGTGAAGTGCATTCCGTTACCGGGAATAGGAATCGGTCGATCGCGCACAATGCGATCGAAAAACCAAGCCTCTAAATCGTTATAATTTTGGGGGCCGTAAATGTAAGTCGGGCGAATCGAAGTCCAAGGCAAACCCGATGCGGCCAAGTAATTTTCGGTTTCGCATTTACCCAAATGCCGGCTTTTAGGATCGGTAGCGTCCCCTTCGATATGAGGCATTTGATCCGACTTCAAATAAACCCCCGCAGAGCTCATGTAAACAAAGTGCTGCACCCGCCCTTTAAATATTTCAGCTAAAGGCTTTGTATCGCTGAGTTCGCGGCCGTTGTTGTCAAAAACAGCGTCAAACTCGACCGTCGATAACTTTTCTTGCAATTGTTCGACATTTGTGCGATCGCCCTGAATCTGTTTTACCCCCGCAACCGGTACAGGCTTGTTGCCCCGGTTAAACAACACCACTTCATGTCCTTGTGCTGCTAGAATCTTAGTAAGATAAACCCCGATAAACCGAGTACCGCCCATCATTAAAATTCGCATTATTTTCGATGCTCCTTACAGTTAGTGTAAACATCTTACAATAAAGTTATGCCTTACGGAGAAACCATTTTTTTTAATAAAACACATATTAACAGCGATCAGCCCTGCTACGAAAAACCGGAACGCTTGAGTTTTTATGTGCAAATCCTAAATGTCATTTTTGTGCTTTACTAAAGTGCGAGCGCTCACAATAAACATAACTTTAATTGGCATAAAATAACCCTATGCAAGTTCCCCGGCTGCATCCAGAAACAATCGAAGAAGTTAAACAAAGAGCAGACATAGTAGATGTCATTTCCGGTCGCGTCGTGTTGCGAAAACGCGGCAAAGAATTTGTAGGTTTGTGTCCTTTTCACGATGAAAAATCTCCCAGCTTTACCGTCAGTCCAGGCAAACAAATGTATTATTGTTTCGGCTGCGGTGCAGGCGGCAATGCTTTTAAGTTTCTCATGGAACTGGAGAAACGCCCTTTCAGCGAAGTAGTATTAGAATTAGCTAAAAATTATCAAGTCGCGGTCAAAACTGTCGAACCCGAACACCGACAAGAATTGCAGCGGCAAATTTCTCTGCGGGAACAACTATATGAAATCTCAGCACTAACAGCCAACTTTTACGAACACGCTTTGCGGCAAACCCAAGGAGAAGAACCCTTAGCATATCTCAAATCAGAGCGCCAGCTAAGCGAAGAAACTATCCAACAATTTCAATTAGGTTATGCACCCCAAGGTTGGGAAGCACTTTACAGTTATTTAGTAGAACAGAAAAACTATCCGGCCCAATTAGTCGAACAAGCTGGATTAATTGTACCCCGAAAAAATGGCGGCAGCGGTTATTACGATCGCTTCCGCAATCGCATTATGATTCCCATTCGCGACACCCAAGGCAGAGTCATCGGTTTCGGCGGCAGAGCTCTCGGCGACGAACAGCCGAAATACCTCAATTCTCCCGAAACAGAACTCTTCGACAAAGGCAAAACTTTATTCGCCTTAGATACAGCGAAAACAGCCATTAGCAAAGCCGATCGCGCAGTGGTGGTAGAAGGGTACTTTGATGCGATCGCACTTCACGCCGCCGGCATCTCCAACGCCGTCGCTTCCCTCGGCACAGCGTTAAGTTTAAACCAAGTGCGGCAGTTATTGCGGTACACTGACTCCAAACAAATTATCCTCAACTTCGACGCCGACAAAGCAGGAACTCAAGCAGCAGAACGCGCTATTGGAGAAATAGAAAAACTCGCTTATCAAGGAGAAGTGCAACTGCGGGTGCTCAATATTCCCGACGGCAAAGATGCCGACGAATACCTCAAAACGTACTCCCCAGAACAATATCGAGAATTGCTCGAAAATGCTCCGTTGTGGATCGACTGGCAACTGCAACAAATGCTCGTCAATCAAAATTTAAAGCAAGCCGATACTTCCCAGCAAGTCACCAAAAAAATCATTAATTTATTAACCAATATCACTGACGACAATCAGCTAGCACATTACCTGCAAAAATGCGCCGAGATTCTGAGTAAAGGAGATTTTAGACTCACAAAAATGATTGCTGAAAACTTGCTCAATCAAGTAGTCAGCGATTGGACCAAGCGGCAGGGTCAAGACGAATCTTTAACAATGCCCCTGTTAATTAGAAACAAGCTGAAGCCGAACAAACAATATAAAAAGCAGCGTGCCAGTGGCGAAAACAAAAACTCAAAATCCAGCTTATCTGCCGTAGCGCGCAGTCTTTTAGAAGAAGCAGAAGCGCAATTATTGCAGATTTATTTGCACTGTCCCGAATATCGCCAAGATGTCAGAGAAGCAATAGAAGCTAGAGACGTGCAGTTTAGCCTTTCTCACCACAGATTTTTGTGGCATCAGATTGTGAATGCAGAAATATTGCACAAAATGTCTTTACAAGTAGCGCCTTCAGAGTTAATATTAAAATTGCAAGATAGCTTCATTGAATATCCCAATCAATTCCATCAAATTTCGCATTTATTTCACTTAAATGAGTTCTCAGAAAGAAACGTTTATCGCGCCCCTCTAGTCATTAGATCTGCCCTCGCCTGTATCGAGCAAATTATTAGCATGAAGCGGCGCCGGATTGCACTTAATATGTGGGAAAAAGCCAAGGCCGCTAGCAGTGGCGAAGAGGCTATAGAATATCATCAACTCTTCTGTGCCGAACAAGAATGGCTCAAGGAATTAGAGCGGCTGCGTCAAGTTAATTTTTACGATTTAACATCCGTACCTTGGGGCTAATACCCTTTTAGATTTGAGATTTTAGATTGCGGATGACTCGTTCGGTATAGGTTTGATGTTTACCAGCAGTTACATTTTTTCAACTGATTTAATTAATAAAGTCATTAGTACAAACAGGTTTGTACTAATGACTTTATTACTTTATTCAACGAGGCTTTTAATAGTCGCAAAAAAGAGTTTCGCGAGTATCTCTACCCGTCACGGGATTAGTACCTTTTGCCACTTTACAAAGTTTTTCTATCATATCGTCTCGCAGCAGGGTCTCAGTAAAATCTGCACCGTCAATGATAGCTCCTTCCAGCCTGGTATTGTAAGCGAAAGCACCCTCAAGGATAGCATTAGTTAAATTTGCTTTCATCATGCGAGCCAAATCTAAAGTCGCACCCGTGAAATTAGCGCCTTCTAAATTTGCTTCTTCCATATTGGCCGCAAAAAAGCTGACGCCCCGCAAATCTGCATTAGTAAAATTGCTGTTGCGAAGATTGGCTTTATTAAAGCTGTCGTCAGTCAGAACTTGCCCAGTAAAATCAGCGCCGACTAGGATTTCTTTGTCGTGATCCAAAGCGAAAGCAGGTGCGGGATTAATACCGATCGCCCCAGCCGCAATTACTGCTAAAATAACAAAACTCAGCAAGAAAGTATAAATATTTTTGCCATGTTGGCGAATTCGAGAAATCATCATACAAGTTCAAGCTAATGAGCAGTCGTGACAGTTCAGAATTGAATTCTACCAGAAAGCGCGTCAAGCTTAGCTATCCCGTAGGGAATCGCCCGTTAGCGACGGCTAACTCCAATTCCCCCCAATCCCCAAACTCTAGGGATATCGGCACATTGGGAGAAAACTTAGTCGCCGAGTGGTTGCAGCAGCAAGGTTGGGAAATTTTGCACCGGCAGTGGCACTGTCGCTGGGGAGAGATTGACATCATCGCACTCGGAAGAGATGAAGAAAGCGCAAAAAACCGAGGCTTTCCCAATCACACATCCCCAACATTAGCATTTGTAGAGGTAAAAACTCGCGGCCGGGGAAATTGGGATGCTGGTGGAATGTTGGCTGTTACTAGCACAAAACAAGCCAAACTTTGGCAAACAGCCGAAATATTTTTAAGCACTCATCCAGATTTAGCCAATAATTATTGTCGCTTTGATGTCGCCTTAGTCAGGTGCGAACCTTCACAACAAAACACCAAGCAAATATTACCAGCATTAACAGCAGCGAACTCTCAATCCGCCGTTGCAGGAAACTATCGACTCACCCTGCAAGAATACATTCCCTCGGCTTTTAGCAATTAAAAATATATAATTAAAATTTAGAGGGTAAAATCTCAAAGCAATACCACTAGGTAATTTTTAATTGTTAACTTTCCTAGGCTGTCGCGCTTTTCTCTCTTGAGCTTTAACTGAGCTGAAAAAAGCGTTAAATCTTCTCCCGCTTTCCCCTTCTCTCCCTCTCCTGTTCTGTCATCACAGTTAATTTATATGCGTAGCAATCTAGGCCAGAGTTTCCGGGCAATATCCCAGACCCTTGACAAACTGCTGGCGAAACGCTTCAATTTCTTTGCGGTCAGGGCTGCCGTGACAAACCACTGCCACCTGGTAGCGGCGCATCACGCTCAGGGGTGACTGTCCGGTTTCCAAACTCCAAAGCGCCATTTGCAAGCGAATTTCAGGATCGTAAGGAATCCCGAGTTCGTTCATAAAAGCCCGAAAATCCCCGTGCATTTCTGGAGTTAAATATTGGCTCATTTTCACCTTTACCACCCAGCCGTCAATTTGGTGAATAACAGTGATAAATTGCAAGGGAAGATGATGAGCCGTGCGTAGGTAATCCACGACTCTCAGAGTAAGGCTAGTATTGGCGATGTAGTAGAGGTATTCCATAACGATCCTTATGAGCAAAGCTGATGCTACACCTCTATCCTCGCGGGCTATACCCGCGACCACAAGGGGAAAAGCACCCGACTTTGGATGGGGGTTTTTACCCAATTTGTTACCCAGTTGACAGATCGATCGCACAGGAATTCACTCGATGACAGAGATGGACTGGTCTTTGGACGGCTACGACTACGAACTTCCGCCCTCACGCATTGCCCAAAATCCCGTAGTGCCGAGGGACAGTTCTCGCTTGCTGGCTGTAGATTCTCCCAGCAGCCACCAACACCGGATTTTCCGGGATTTACCCGATTTGCTGCAACCGGGAGACTTGCTGGTACTCAACAACACCCGCGTGCTGCCAGCGAGGCTCTACGGCCACAAACCCAACGGCCCGGCTGTGGAGATATTGTTGATGGAAGAACGGCAGCACAACTGCTGGCTGGCTTTGGTTAAACCGGGGAAACGCTTAAAGTTGGGAGCAAAAATTGAGTTTGATCCCATCGCCCCTGGCTGTGACAACTCGACCACAGCTCCTTGCTGTTGCCTTCCCGATGCCACTAAGCCCGATCGTCGTCGATTGACTGCAACAGTTATAGAGAGGGACGACGCAACAGGGGGACGGCTGTTGGAGTTTGACATCCCCACAGATGAGAATCTGGCGAAGTTTTTGGACGAATACGGCCATGTACCTCTGCCACCCTACATCGAAAATTCCCAAGCTTCAGCGGAACAGTACCAGACTGTTTATGCCGAGAGGCTTGGGGCCGTGGCTGCCCCCACAGCAGGCCTGCACTTCACCGAAGAATTGTTCAGCCGCTTGGAACAGCGGGGAATAGAAAAAACTTTTGTCACCTTACACGTCGGAGTAGGGACGTTTCGCCCGGTGGAGGTGGCAGACGTGACGGCTCACAAAATGCACGGCGAATGGGTGGAAGTACCCCCCGCCACTGTTGAGAAAATCCGGGAAACTCAAGCCCGAGGCGGGCGGATCATTGCCGTGGGTACCACAGCAGTGCGAGCTCTAGAGGGAGCCGCCGCCGCGAGTGGCGATTTTTCCTTGCAACCTTTTTGTGGCGCGACCAATTTGTTTATCTACCCGGGCTACAAGTGGCGGGTTGTAGAGGGGATGATTACCAATTTTCACTTGCCCCGCTCTACTTTGATGATGATGATAAGTGCGATGATTGGAAGGCCTCGGCTGTTGGATTTGTACCGAGAAGCGATCGAGCAACAGTACCGCTTTTATTCCTTTGGCGATGCCATGCTGATTTTACCAACAGCAAAAAAGGATTGATCGATCGGGCATCGGGTTCGCCCCATGCCCGGTATTCCGTTTCTATTCTTCCTCCTCTTCTTCATTGCCGGGATACACGAAGCTGTTGGAACGCCCAGTCAGAACAGATTTGCCCAGAGAAAGAGCTTTCTGAGCTGCCACTACAGCTTTGCGCTTCCATGTGGCCTTACGCATATTCTTCTTGGATTTGGAGGTTTTCTTCTTAGGGACTGCCATGACGCTAAATACTTTCTGCTTGCTTATATAGACAAACAAACATTCTAGCCGATTTTGCCGGCAATGCTTACTCGAAAAACCGCAACAACTGCTCGGTCAGTAATATCAACTAGTAGGGTGCGTCAGCGATTAGCTTCTGGAAAAATAGACAAAATCCCCTAGGTAACGCACCCGCAGCAGCTAAAGTTCGTGAAAGTGGTAGATCACGACGCCAGTTACGGCATCGTTCTCGATACTCACATAACCTGTTTTGAGCATTGCCGTGAAAGCCTCTTCCACTTCGGCAAAAGTAGCGCCGGTTGCCATCACCCCTTGGGTGACAGATAATCTTCCGTTCTTGGTATAAGCTGCCTTCAGGAGTTTAACCCCTAACTGGTCTGGAGTTTGCTTGGGATATGTCGCGGCGATCGCCCCGCTGCTGGGATATAGCGGTATACCTTCGCGAGATACGCCGAGTTTGCCCCTGAGACTGGCATTGTGTTCGTCCACCATGTTCGGCAGCAGCAGCAAGTCAAACAATTGCCCAAACCCAAACAAACCAAAGGTAAACAGCCACAGCAAACCCGTACCAATCTTGCCGTTGTAGAGGCGGTGGAGTCCGAATGGGCCGAAAAAACAAGCTGCCCATAAAAGGTAACTAACACCTAAATTGCTCATTTTCTGACCGTCCTGCCTGATTATTCTAAGAATTGGAGTCCCTTTATACATTTTGTACTGTCTATCTGGTGTTTGAACAGTTTGACACCACCAGATACTTGTGCATTGTCCGAAGTTATTCGTTATTTACTACCAATTCCCCAATTTCCCATGCCCCACGCCCAATTCTCCATGCCCCATGCCCCATGCCCCATACCCACTGAGTAATTCTGCGTAGCAATTCTTAACGCCAGCAACATATTTCCGGGGGCGAGAGCTTGGTAAACTGGAGGGCGTGGAAATTACAGCAGCTTAGACCTAGATTCCACACGGAGCGCCAAAGCAAGCGCGCCGCCAGCGCTGGCCGGACATACACGAGCGCGATCGCCCGCAGTACCCGACAATTGAAACAAGCGAGTAGTTATAAGCAGAAATCCAATAAACATATGGTAGATTCCCTCAAAAAACCCACTTTTGAAGAACTGCGGCCGGGAGTGAAAACCCCAGCCAAAGAAACTATTCTCACGCCGAGATTTTACACAACAGATTTTGACGAGATGGCCAAAATGGACATCTCGGTAAATGAAGCCGAACTAGAAGCAATTATCCAAGAGTTCCGCGTTGACTACAACAAAAACCACTTCGTGCGGGATGAGGAGTTCGCTCAATCTTGGGATCACATTGACGGCGAAAAACGCCAGTTGTTCATTGAGTTTCTGGAACGCTCTTGCACCGCTGAGTTTTCTGGGTTCTTGCTTTACAAAGAATTGGGACGCAGGCTCAAAGACAAAAATCCAGTGCTGGCGGAGGGTTTCAACCTGATGTCGCGGGACGAAGCGCGGCACGCCGGATTCCTCAACAAAGCGCTGTCCGACTTTAATTTGTCCCTGGATTTGGGTTTCTTGACAAAGAGCCGCAGTTACACATTCTTTAAGCCGAAGTTTATTTTCTACGCTACTTACTTGTCCGAAAAGATCGGTTATTGGCGCTACATCACGATTTACCAGCACTTAAAAGCGCATCCTGAAGACCAGATTTATCCGATTTTCCGATTCTTTGAAAATTGGTGCCAGGATGAAAACCGCCACGGAGATTTCTTTGATGCGGTAATGAGAGCTCAGCCTCAGATGTTGAACGATTGGCGCGCTAAGCTGTGGTGCCGTTTCTTCTTGCTGTCAGTGTTTGCGACAATGTATCTCAATGATATCCAGCGCGCCGGTTTTTATCGATCGCTCGGACTCGATGCTCGCGAATACGACATCGAAGTGATTAAAAAGACCAACGAAACAGCAGGCCGCGTATTCCCCGTCATGCTCGACGTGAACAATCCCGAGTTTTATGAACGGCTGGATGTTTGCCTCAAGAACAATCAGAAGTTGACCGCAATTGTTGCTTCTAATACTCCGAAATTCTTGCAATTATTCCAAAAATTGCCTTTGTATTTGTCGAACGGCTGGCAGTTGTTGAAGCTGTACTTCATGAAGACAATTGAATCACCTTCAGTACAGGGCGCTGTGCGTTAAGTTTTGATTTTTCATCCTCTGTGACGGCGGTTCTGCGACAAGCGGAGCCGCTTTTTTTTGGTATAATTAGTCCTTTCTCGCCCGAATAATTAGTTTTATTGAACCGCGAAGACGCGAAGGGCACGAAGGAAGAAGGAAGAAGGAAGACAGTTGACTGTTGGCTGTTGTTCCTGGCAAGCCCGATGCCCGATGTCCGTATAGGTTTTATCAGCAATTAATTGCACTTGATATCATAACTGTTTTCCCTAAAATTTATCGCCATTCCCCCTGAAGGTTAAAAGCCGCCCAATAATAAGGAGAACGCCACTCTTCCTGCTTCAACATTTCCAGTTGCGCCGCCCTCAATGCTGCCGCTGGTGTTAACCCTTTTTGCAGCATTCCCTGATAGAAACTTGACATTAACGTAGCTGTTCCTTCATCATCCACATTCCATAAACTCACCACCACTCGCTGAGCCCCAGCATACATAAATCCCCGTGTCAATCCTACCATCCCCTCGCCTTGAATGTTCTGCCCTAATCCGGTTTGACAGGCACTTAACACTACTAAATCTGCTGCTAACTTCAGATTGAAAATATCAGTAAGTCGCAGGAATCCGTTTAAGGGATTGCCCTTTTCATCTACCAGTGACAAGATAATTCCCGATAGTTCCGGGTTAGTGCTATTCGCTAAACCGTGAGTGGCAAAATGAATGATTTTATATTGGCTTAAATTCTGACTGGTTGCGACGGCGCGGCTGGCTTCAAAATCCAAAGATTCGGTGCGAGAATTGGCAGGAACTAACGCTTGAATGATTTGAGCTTCTTGGCGAGTGAACTTTAAACGGCTCAACTGTATGTTATTGTCGCGGCTAGAGCGGCTTAAACCGAGATTTACTGATTCTATTTCTTGGGGATTGGCGCTATTAGACTGGGTTTTGACTCGTCGATCGTCAGCGCTAAAAACTGGATCGGCGAGAATTGCTAAAGTCCGAGTTGGGGGTTGTCTGTCATTGTAGTTTTGTCTTAAGATTCCCAAGGTGGAAGCGGAAGGCAGCAGCACAATTTCATTGTCTACAATTAAAGGCTGATTCCGATTTTTACCGGGTGTTTCGGGGAGCGAGAGCGCGGCAAAGGGGAGGTAATTGAGAATGCCATCGCCAACTATCAGGAGGCGTTTTTGAGCGAGTTGTGCTGCTATAGGCTGTAAAAGAATTTGACTGAGCGCGTTGTTAGCTTCAGCAACTCGATCGGGAATGTTTCGGTAGCGCGGGTTAGTCACAGCATCCCGGAAATTGCGGGCGGCTTTTTCGATGTCAACCTGTTTGGGCAATTCATAACTGGTGATACTGGTTTTAGTCACAGCCCACAGATAGCTGCGCTCTTTCCCTAGAGAATACTGGAGTAAAATTGTATTCTCATCGAGGATTTGTTGTTGAATCTGGGTCAGGGTTAAAGGTTGCGGTTGGGTGAGGGAGGCGTACCGGGGACTGGTGGAGCGGATTTGTGTTTGAATGTCCTGATATTGTCCTAGTAAAGTTTGCCGTTTTTGGTCTAATTCTGCTTTTTCTGCGGGGGTATGATTGGGGCTGCTTATAGTTTCGATTCGCCGTGTTTCTAAGGCATCGAGTTGCTGTTGTAAATTGCGTTCTTGCTGCAATAATTCCGGGGCGACACCTTGGCGAATATCGGCGTTTGCTTCTTGAAGAAGTTCCAATAAAGTGCGGGCGCGGGAGCGTTCGCTAGCTTGAAAGGCTTTAGTATCATAACCAGATTTGGGTTGCGTTTTGTGCAGTTGCATTAACAGGTCAAGGTAGAACTGGTAATAGTCCTGCACGGTGGCAAAGTATGATATGCGGAGCTCGTGGTTGGTAATTTTGGTGCGGAGGTTTTCGATGATTTTGATGGAGGTTTCAATGTCAGTGAGGGCTGCGATTAAATTGCCTCGATCGCCTTTGATATTAGCCATATTGTAGAGGGTGAGAGCTTCCCCAGGACGATCGCCCACAGCGCGAAACAGCGGCAGGGCTTGGTTGAAATATTCTTCTGCTTCCTGCTGTTTTCCCAATTCTGAGTAAGTAGTACCTGTATTGTTGAGGGTGAGGGCTTGTCCACGCCGATCGCCCACTTTTTGTCTCAAATCGAGGGCTTGTTTGTAGTAGTCGAGGGCTGTTTGTTTTTCTCCCAAATCTGAATAGACTAAGCCAATATTGGTGAGGGTAGTTGCTTCCTTAGCCCGATCGCCCATAGCGCGGAATAAGGGAAGGGCTTGGTTGAAATACTCTTTTGCTTTCTGTTTCTCTCCCAAATCGTTGTAGGCTAAGCCGATGTTGTTGAGTGTGGTGGCTTCCGCAGTGCGATCGCCCAAAGATGTGTCGCTGTTTGCGGGTATGTTCGAGATGTTGCTGAGGTTGATACTTGCTTCAGGGCGATCGCCCATTTCCCGAATAAGGGAAAGGACTTGCTTATAGTAGTCGATGGCTTGCTGTTTCTCTCCCAAAGCATAGTAGACGGCGCCGATATTGTTGAGGATGACGGCTTGTTTAGGGCGATCGGCTACAGTCTGATTCCAAGAAAGGGCTTGCTTGTAGTAGTTCAGGGCTTGCTGTCTGTCTCCTAATCTATTAGTAATGAAGCCCATTTGATGCAGCGTGTAAGCTTCCTTCTCCCGATTTCTAAGCATTTGATAAAGGGAACGCGCTGCATCAAACTTTTGCAATGCCTCCTGATAAGATGGTGCTGTTTCGCGAGCGAATAGTCGCCTAGCTTCCTGAACCAATCGCTCGGCTTCATCTGTTTTTTGATTTAATAGTTGTTTATTTTTCTGAATTAATCGATCGGCTTCCCCATCCGGGATTTGATTTCTACTGAGATCCAGGGTTGTCAGATTTACCAATCCCGCTAAAGGTTTGGCATCTACGATTTGATTTCTACTGAGGTCTAGGGCTGTCAGATTTGTCAATCCCGCTAAAGGTTTGACATCTGCGATTTGATTTGATGCTAGAAAAAGCAGTATCAGATTGGTCAATCCCGATAATGGTTTCACATCTGCGATTTTATTGCCACTCAAATAAAGAAAATTTAACTCAGTCATTCTAGATAAAGGTGTCACATCTACAATTTGATTTGATGCGAGGGACAGCCCTGTTATATTAGTCAATCCAGCTAAAGGTTTTACATCTACGATTTGATTGGCTTCGAGGAAAAGCTCTGTCAAATTAGTCAGTCCTGATAATGGTTTCACGTCTGAGATTTGATTGAAATTGAGGACGAGAAATCTCAGATTAGTCAGTTCAGATAAGGGTTGCACATCTGTTATTTGATTTAAACTGAGGTTGAGCTTTCTCAGATTGGTGAATTTTGATAATGGTTTGATATCGACTATTTGATTGCGAATCAGGGAAAGTTCTGTGAGATTAGTCAGGGTTTTTTGAGCGCGATCGCACTCTTGTGTTTTTGCTTTTGATAGCAACACCTCCACCGTATGTCTGGCTTCAGGGGTCAAATTCTCTTTGTTGGTACAGAAATCAGCAAAACTTTCAAATGTCTGGGGATTTGGCGCGGCGGCAGATCCCATCAGGATAGTCGCACCTACAGCTAAGCTCCAACGCCCCCAAATCGAAAGTATGGGATTCATAAGCACTCGCTCAAAAAAGACATGATTAGCTGCTATCATAATCTATCGCACCTTGTGGTGCGCGCTTTTCCTTCCTGCTTGCCAATTAGATCGGGAGCATTTGGTGAAACAATAGTCGCTACTGCCTCTCGCTGCACTCTCCAAGCATTATTAGAAACCGGGTTTAAGAAACTGGGTTTTTCCAAAAAACCCGGTTTCTCCTCAAAAATTTGGTTTCTGCACAAGTCATATTTTACGTTACTCTCAACTCAGGAATTTGAAATTAGCGATCGCCCTCAAATCTAGCATTTATTATTTGCTGCTGTTTTATGAAGAAAATAAACAAAAAACTTTTTAACCAATCGAATGTTATTTTTTCACTAGGAATGATCGGCGTTTTCCTCCTATCCTTAACTCTCCGCTTTTGGCAACTAGAGCGATTTAACACTTTAGTATTTGACGAAGTTTATTACGCTAAATTTGCCAACGATTATCTCACAAAAACTCCTTTTTTTAACGCTCATCCGCCTCTGAGCCAGTACATAATTGCGATCGGCATTTGGATCGGCACTCACCTTCCCTTCGGCAAAACAGCCGTCAACAGTATGGCAGGTTCCCTGCTTTCCCCTTGGGATTACCGCTGGCTGAATGCTCTGACGGGTTCCTTTATTCCGCTAGTTGTGGGAGTTTTGGCTTATCAGTTAGTTTCGCGCCGCACCTTTGCTTTTATTGCTGCTTTATTTATCGCCTGCGACGGTCTGTTTTTAGTTGAGTCTCGCTACGCGCTGAACAACATTTATCTGGTTTTATTTGGAATTTTAGGTCAGTTATTTATTTTAAAAGCCGTAGAAACAGAAGGCAAAAAACGCTGGCTTTGGCTGGTACTCGCCGGAATAGATTTCGGCGCATCTGCTGCTATCAAATGGAACGGATTATGGTTCCTTTTCGGTACTTATCTAATTTTAATCTGTGCTTGGGCAGTACGTTTTATCCAGGGTAACAGAGGCAATGAAGAACAAAGCCGCGAGGTAGATTCACCTCTAATTCCTGCCGAAAGTCCCGTACAAAAACTGACTCAACTCAATTTTATAGAACTCTGCTTGAGTCTAGCTATTATTCCTATTCTAGTTTACAGCATCTCTTGGATTCCTCACCTGCACTTTAATCCAACTCCCAATTTCTGGCAGATGCAAACAGAAATTTTGACTTATCACCAGCGGATTAAAAGCGGCCCAGATGTACATCCTTACTGTTCCACGTGGTACAGTTGGCCTTTGATGCTGCGCCCCATAGTTTATTTCTACAAAACTGCTAGCAGCAATGCCCAACCAGATCCGGTTTTGCCGCCTTTACCTGAAGGTGCAACTCAGGCAATTTTTGACGTTCACGCAATGGGAAATCCATTGCTTTGGTGGCTGTCAACCTTAGCTTTACTGCTAGTAATAGGAGTTTTAGTTCACCGGATTTTGGTGTGGCTGCAAACGCGCAGCGAGGCTTCTGTGGACACGATAGAACAGCAGCGGCCGATTTTGTTTCCGCCGACTGCTGAAATGTGGCTGGGGTTATATTTAATAGTTAATTGGGCCGCTAATTTGCTGCCTTGGATGAAGGTGACTCGCTGCATATTTTTGTACCATTATATGGGCTGTTCTGTGTTTGCAGCTTTAGCACTTGCTTGGTGGGTTGACAGGTGGCTGCACAGCCCTCAAACTCGACTCCGAGGGATGGGGGTAACAATTATTTTTCTGGTTTTGGGTGCTTTTCTTTTCTGGATGCCTATCTATTTGGGACTGCCTTTGTCGCAGTGGGAATGGAAAATTCGGATGTGGCTGGCGTCTTGGGTGTAAGTTAGAAATAATTCCTTTATTAACGGGCAAGATGCCCGTGAAGCGAGAAAATTAAGTTTTGTGGAACAGGCATCTTGCCTGTTCCTAACAAAGGTGCAAAATGGAAGTTATAACATTTATTATCAAGGCGAGTTTGCAAAAGCGAGCATTATTTTTGATAGAGTGCTCGATAAACTGGTTCACCGCGTTTCAGAGTAGCAATTTCTCTTTCTGTAGCCACAGGCAGGGGATTTTCTGCTAGCCAGTTGTCGCCGTTTTGACGTTTAAAACTAGGGTGAGATGAAAAGCGATCGCACATTTCGCTTTCTACTTCCTCAATATCTGACTGAATAAAAACTTCGCCGCCAATTGCCAGATAAGTTGCCAATTCGTTGACTAATTCCTGCTGTACCACTCGCCGTTTGTGGTGCTTTTTCTTGAACCACGGATCTGGAAATTGAATGCTAACTCGCTGCAAAGTACCAGGGGGAAAAGTTTCTAAAATTGGCTTTAGCGAACTATTCGCATTGCAAAACAAATAGTGCAAATTTGTCAAGCCTTTTTCGTCCCGCCAAAGATTCGCTTCTTCTACCAGCGGTTCCCGAATTTCTAATCCGAGAAAATTCCAGTCAGTTTGTACTTGCGCCATGTGCCATAAAAACCTTCCTCTGCCGCAGCCGATATCTAAATGCAGCGGTAAATTTAAGTCGGCATAGATTTTAGTCCAATCCGGGGGATTTGCAGATGCTTGATATCTAATTGATAGGGGATTGACGTGTTCCCGCACTCTTACTCTTGCCAATTTTGCTGTCTCCTGAATGTAATTTTTAACCGCTGATGAAGGCAGATTAACGTGGATTAACGCAGATAAATATTGATTTTTGCGAGGTTATTCAATACTTTTTAATTAATGAGCAATCTTAAATTTCAGAGGGACAATTTTAAACTGCTCATTATTGCATTAGGCCTCTGGTTCCATGCCTGCTGCTCTTAATTGTGCAGCTAGTCGATCGGCCCGCTGCCGTTCCCTTTCTACCATCTCTGCTCCCCACAATAACATCTCTCCGCTCTCATCCCACCACCGCAACCAATATCCGGTTCTTTCAGCTTTTGTTCCCTGCCAAACCCCCAGAAATAACCCAACCCCTTCAATCCAATAACGGCCGTTTAAATCTGGTGGTTGTACTTCATACTTTCCTGATGAACCCAACTGGTAGACTTCTAACACTCCAGCCGGAGGCTCAAAAAGTGCATAGATTGGAACTCGCAGTACTTGTTCGTAAAAAAACCATTTTCCAGGCGGGTAAGTTTGTTTACTAGAATATTCATCGTTGGGATTAGCTGACAAAAATTCCATCACAATCGCCGGAACTTCCCCTTCTAAGTTGGGAGTGTAACTGCGGCGAATTTCTTGACTGGAAAGCGGCTGGACGTTGCGGGCATAAAACCAATCTGGAGCTTTGATAACTAGCTTGCCGTTTAATGTAGCGCAAATTGCCATGTTTGGGGCAACTAATATTCCTGTTACAATTAGCCCTGCGATTTCTAGGATTTCGCGGAAGGCAGCAGCGAGCAAGGGCTGGTCGATATTTTCCACAGGTTCCTCGTCTAAAATGAAGTCGTCTGGCAATTTTTCCCAGGTAATTTTTAAGTCTGCTGTAGGGGCTGTCACGGTATTTTACCTCTTACTAAGACTGCTGGAGTGCGGTTTGCAATACTTCGCGATGAAAGAGCGATCGCCCTACTATAAATTTTATCCTGTCTGGCGATAATGCGTCGCCGTTGGCATAGTGTTCGATCCAGGTTTTGCTGATTAAATAAGGATCTTCTGGCAATTCTGATAATAAGTATCCCGGCATTTCTAACTCGTCCATCAATTGACTGACTTTCGGGTCGTAGCTGAGGGCAAAACAGCGGCATTCTTCGGATGCTGCCATAATTAAACTGTGGTAGCGCATCCCGATCGCCATTTCGACTCCCCGGAACACTCCTTTCAATTTTCTGGGGTCTTCTAAACTGAGGATGCGACTCCTTTTGGGCAGCGCTTCGTGCAAATGTTGGGCAATCTCTAAGTCGTGAGACGCTTGAAAAGGCAGCAGCAAAATTAAGGTGCGAGTTGCTTTTTGAAAGTCAACTAAAGCTTGAGTTAAAATTGACAAACGCGCGGGAGTTAGTGTAGAATGAGAACGCAAACAAACAGCAACTCTGGGTGCTGGCAAATCCCATAAACCAGATACGGGAGAATTCTCCAAAGCCCACACCGGATCGGGCGCTAAAGTAAAGGGAATTTGCCAATCTGCAAGTAAAGTAGCTGAACCTTTATCCCGCACGCTGACGGCGGTGCATCCAGCAAAACACCGCTGAGATAACTTGCGAGTGATTTCGCGCTTCAAAGGCCCAATTCCCTGAGCCCAGGCAACAGTTTTTAAGCCCATCCGCTGCGCTATTCCCATCAAACCGCCATAATAGAAAGGGCTTGCTATGCTAGTAGCGTCTTGGATTAAACTACCGCCGCCCCAGATTAGCGCGTCGGAGGTGCGAAGTGCTTCGAGAACTTGGAACGCATTCATGCGATCGCGCGCAGCTACCCCGTACCGCTGATTTGTCTCGACAGGATTGCCAGACAGGACGATCGGCGTCACGCCATCTGGTAACATTTGCAGTAGCGATGCCAACAGCGCCTCGTCGCCGCCGTTGCCTTTACCGTAATAGCCGCACAAAATTGCTCGCATTTCTACTCTTTTGTTTGTTTGTGATGGGGAATCTAACTATTTTAGATTTTAGATTTTTTTGATATTTGAGATTTGATCCTACTACCAAAAAAATGCTACTGTCAGCAAGCTTCAAGGCTTTACGTCATCAGTCAGCTAAAAGCGCAAATCTAATAAAATCTCAAATCGCTAATCTAAAATTGTATGACCAGCCCAAAACAGGTACAAGCCCCGACTTAAGTCGTGGATGCTCCTAAAATTTTAGACCAAAGCTCAAGCTCCAAGATTCATCTGTGGAGTAAATCTAAAATCTAAAATCTAAAATCTAAAATCGACTGACTCATCATACTTTATATGACAGTTGCGTAAGTCCCGATCGATAAATCTTTCATCTTCGTTCACGATACAAAAAATGCACGCTTTGTCAATTCCCACCTGGATTATTCACGTCTCTAGCGTCGTCGAGTGGATTGCCGCCATCTGGTTAATTTGGACTTATGGCGAAGTCACTCAAAACCGAGCTTGGTGGGCCCTTTCCGCCGGAATGCTGCCCGCTCTCGTCAGCGCTATGTGTGCCTGTACATGGCACTATTTTGACAACTCTCCCGCCCTAGAATGGATCGTTACCCTGCAAGCGGCGATGACTCTCATCGGCAATTTTACTCTGTGGGCGGCGGCTTGGTGGATTTGGCGATCGGCTCAACCAGAAAAAATTAAAGATTGAAAAAGAGGTAAATATTTTGAAAAAAATCACTACTTGGGTCAAATTAGCCGCGAGTTCGCTGTTGTTAACAGCCGGATTTTTGCTTCCCAGCAAAGCCAGCAACACTTCCTTGCAACTCGCCCAACAGCCTAACTGCAAAAGTCCTCAAACTACACAGGAGCAGAATGCGTGTTCCAGTCAAGAGTTTCAGGCAGCAGACAGAAAACTCAATCAACTATATCAGCAACTTCAGCCGAAACTCAACAGCCAACAAAAGCAAAGATTGATAGTATCACAGCGTAGTTGGCTCAAGTTTAGAGATGAATCTTGCAATTATGAAATGGGGCAGTTTGAAGGTGGAACTTTGGCTGCTTCTACCTACGGTTATTGCAGAGCGAGGGTGACACAAGAACGGGTTAAAGACTTGGAGCGTTATTTGCAACAAGCAAGTTTGTAAAAGTTCGATCGCTATTTAGGGAGGTGCACACTGCTAACCCTAGGATATGGAACTAGGTTTTTTTTGCACTTACCTACTTAGCGATCGAATTAGTAGCAATTAAACCTGCCTCAATCAACAAGCGATCGAGACTGTCAACCAGTCGATCAAGACAATGTAAAATTTGTCGCTCGCCCGCAGGTAACGAAATAGAATTAGTTAGACTGTGAATTTGGCTGTCCAAATTTTCAGGCAATTTTGAGCACAAAGCTGTTGCCCTTTCTACCAGGCGCTTTTCGCCCGGATGAGGGATAAAATTCACAGCAAAAACAATATCAAAATAACTGCCTAAAAACGCGGCTGTTCGATGGATAATGCTTACTAAATCGCGGCGCAAAACAGCGGATTCTAGCTGGTGGCGAAATGAAAAAATCTGGTGGCGCAAAATCGGATAATTTTTGGCAATTATAGTTGACGGAGTTGTTCGGGATAAGGTCGATCGACATTGGCTTGAAATTGCGGAAACCAACCGTCTCTGTCATACAATGATACTGAGGTGAGAACGTTCCACCAAAAACAGGTTGAATCACCTACTGATGCTTGATGTTTGACCAGGACGCGATCGAGTTCTTCTTCGATCCATTCGGGCCTGCGGTACATAATATCTATACCGCATCCAGTGTTAATATCTATCCACTCGTCCCCGGGTTCCCAAAATTGATTGTTGATTGCGATGGGAGCGGAAAATTGTCTCGCTATCGCCTCCCGTATGTCAACAGGAATATCCTCTTTAACATACACGTAAAAATCAAAATCCGACGACTCATCCGTAACTATAGTTGTTCGAGAACCTGCTAAAACTACGGCTACAACTTGAGGCAAACTGCTAAAATGCTCGCCAATAGTTTGACCCACTGGGGGAATTTCTTCGAGAGCTAGTTGATAATTGTGCAGCATTTAATTACCTTGTTTGGCACTTAAAAAATAACAGCAAATGCTTAACTATAGCACTCAATATTTTAATCCCTAAGCTTGAAATCGTAACTCAACAATTGATAGTTGTTAACAAATATGGCGGAGGCGAACTGATGCGCTGCTACAACATCAGACCCCCAACCCAAACCAGCTCAAAAGTGATATAAAATTTTGTTTTTTATTTTACCCTTTGACACGCCGATCGTGTAGAATCTAAAATCTAAAATCTAAAATCTAAAATCCCTATGTCCTTCGTTGGTTTGCACATTCACAGCGATTATAGCTTACTAGATGGGGCGTCTCAGCTACAGCAGCTCGCAGAACGGGCGGTGGAATTGGGGATGCCGGCGATCGCCCTTACAGACCACGGGGTGATGTACGGCGCGATCGAACTAATCAAAGTTTGCCGAAATAAAAATATTAAGCCTATTATTGGCAACGAAATGTATGTCGTCAACGGCGACATTGAAGTAAAAGTTCGAGGTAGAAGAAAATACCATCAAGTTGTTTTAGCTAAAAATACCCAAGGTTATAAAAACCTCGTCAAACTAACCACAATTTCCCACTTAAAGGGAATGCCTGAAAGAGGTATTTTTGCCAGACCTTGCATCAACAAGGAACTGCTCAAACAATACTCCGAAGGTTTAATTGTCACCAGTGCTTGTTTGGGCGGCGAAGTTCCCCAAATGATTCTGCAAAACAAGCTGGATACTGCCCGCGAAGTGGCCACATGGTATAAAGAAGTATTTGGGGAAGATTACTATATAGAAATTCAAGACCACGGTTCCCCGGAAGACCGGATTGTTAATGTTGAAATAGTCAAAATTGCCCGCGAACTCAAGATTAAAATAATTGCCACCAATGATTCTCACTATATTTCCTGCAACGATGTAGAAGCACACGATGCTTTACTGTGCATTAACACCAATAAACTGATTGAAGAAGACAAGCGGATGCGCTACAGCGGCACTGAGTATTTGAAGTCTGCAGACGAGATGGCGCAACTGTTTCGAGACCATTTGGATGATGAAACAATCAAAGAGGCGATCGAAAATACCCTAGAGGTCGCAAATAAAGTATCGAGATACGAGCTCACAGGAGAAGCTCGAATTCCCACAATTCCAATTCCCCCAGAACATACAGCAGATACTTATGTAGAAGAAATATCCTGGCTGGGACTCTTAGAACGCCTCAAAGCCCGCACCAGAAATGAAATCCCCCCCGTCTACAAACAAAGGCTAGAATACGAACTGAAAATGCTTCAGCAAATGGGCTTTTCGGAATACTTTTTAGTAGTTTGGGACTACATAAAATATGCTAGAGACAATGATATTCCAGTAGGGCCAGGACGCGGTTCTGCCGCAGGTTCTCTAGTTGCCTACGTCCTCAAAATCACCAATATAGACCCCGTACACCACGGACTACTATTCGAGCGATTTCTCAATCCCGAACGCAAATCCATGCCAGATATTGATAGCGATTTCTGCATAGAAAGGCGGGACGACATGATTAAATACGTTACGGAAAAATATGGTAGCGAGCGCGTAGCGCAAATTATTACTTTCAACAGAATGACATCAAAAGCTGTCTTGAAAGATGTTGCCAGAGTGTTAGGTATTCCCTACAAAAAAGCCGACGAAATGGCAAAATTAATTCCCGTGTCCAGGGGAAAACCGGAAAAACTTAAAGTGATGATTTCCGATGACACACCTGCACAGGAATTTAAAGACAACTATGAAAATACAATTTGCATCAATGAAGAAACAGGGACAAAAGTCCCAGTTCGTCAGTGGATTGACATGGCAATTCGCATTGAAGGAACCAACAAAACCTATGGCGTTCACGCGGCCGGTGTGGTAATCTCTTCAGAGCCGTTGGATGAAATTGTACCGCTGCAAAAAAATAATGAAGGTGCTGTAATTACCCAATATTTCATGGAAGATTTGGAATTTTTGGGGCTGCTGAAAATGGACTTTTTGGGATTGAAAAATTTAACAACGCTCCAGAAAACCGTTGATTATATTAAGCACACCCAAAATCTAATTGTAGATCCAGAAATGCTACCTTCTGATATAGAGCGCAGAGCTCAAGAGACTTTTGCCAGAATCAAAAAGTTACCAAATGATGTAGATAAAACTTATAGACTTTTAGAAAGAGGAGATTTAGAAGGTATTTTTCAGTTAGAATCCTCTGGAATGCTGGATGTAGTGAAAAAACTCAAACCTTCCTGTCTGGATGATATTTCTTCTATTTTGGCACTTTACCGACCTGGGCCGCTGGATGCAGGTTTGATTCCTCAGTTTATTGACTGCAAGCACGGTAAAACAGTTGAGTACGATCATCCGCTATTAGAACCGATTTTAAAAGAGACTTACGGAACGCTTTGCTTTCAAGAGCAAATTATGCGCATGGCTCAAGATTTGGCCGGCTATTCTTTGGGGCAAGCTGACTTGCTGCGCCGTGCAATGGGAAAGAAGAAAGCTGATGAAATGCAGAAGCAAAAAGAAACGTTTATCGACGGCGCAACTAAGAATGGAGTCAGTCAAAGAATTGCTGATAAACTATTCGCGCAGATGCTGCAATTCGCTGAATACTGTTTTAATAAATCCCATTCAATGGCTTATGCGTATATCACGTATCAGACTGCCTATTTAAAGGCGAATTATCCTCTAGAATACATGGCTGCACTGCTGACGGCTAACAGGGGCGATCAGGATAAAGTACAGAAATATATTGCCAATTGTCTCAAGCTGGGTATTGAGGTGGAGCCGCCCGATGTTAATAGCTCGGAACTTACTTTTACACCGCTTCCCAAACAGATGACTGGCTCGGCAAAAGATAAAATCTTGTTTGGAATTTCTGCTGTTAAAAATGTGGGAGAAGCGGCGATTGAAAATATTTTGGCAGCGAGGCACGAAGGGGGTAAGTTTAAATCGCTGGCTGATTTGTGCGATCGCGTAAATCTCCATTCTGTCAACCGCCGCGCTTTAGAAGCATTAATTCAATGCGGTGCTTTTGATAAAATTGAAAACAACCGCAAGCAATTAGTAAACGACCTCGAAGGAGTGATGAAATGGGCGCAAGAGCGCAAAAGAGATAGAGAAAGCGGGCAAGGTAATCTCTTTGATTTGTTAGGTACGAATAGCTTTGGTAAGTCGGTAAATACCTATGAGTCTGCACCTAAATCTAAATTGGTACAAGATTATGACAAACAGGAGAAATTGCGTTTAGAGAAAGAATTGCTGGGCTTTTATGTATCAGAACATCCCCTAAAATTTCTCATGCAAGTAAACCCAGACCCCGATGTTGTGACTCTCGAACAGTTAGCAGATAAAAAGGGGAAAGTATCAGTTATTGTCATGCTCAGCGCTATCAAAATGGTAGTGACAAAAAAAGGCGATGCGATGGCAATTTTGCAATTAGAAGATTTGACACATCAAATAAAAGCTGTTGTTTTCCCCAAGGCTTACGAACAAGTGAAGCCTTACATTGTAGAGAATGCTATCTTACAGATTAGTGGAAAAATTGAGAAAGATGGGGAGGAAATTCAGATAATTGTAGACACTGCAAAGCCGGTGGAAACAGTACAGGTTACAGAGGAAATCGAGAGGGCGGAATCGGAAATAAGCAACTCTTGGCCGGGGGAAACAGTCAACATTGTACGATCGACAAAACCTGTCGAAGTTTTAGAAATGGTGATTGTCAAGCTGACACCGCAGCAAGTACAAGACGGGAAAAAACTCAATTCCCTCAAAGCTATTTTGCAAGAACTATCCAATCGTGGAGAAGGTGCTAGCGTTTCTGTGGGCGGAATTGTTGTCGGTGAATATTCCTGTCAACCCGTTCGCATTAACCCTCAATTGTGGGTGCAAGATGGCGAGGGAACTGTTAGCCGTCTTAAGTCGGCTGGATTTGATGCTTGGGTTTTTCCTCTAGACAATCGCGGGGATGCTGTGGTGTTTCGAGAAATGCGATCGCAACTTAATGTACATTCTTGGGCCAGTCGTTTACTTGACACTGACACCGATCGCCTTCACAAGTATGTCACTTATCTAGCCCAACTAAACAGACGCGCGCCAAATTAACACTTCGCCGCCATCGCTACCGGTGACTAAAGTTTGACCGTCAGGACTAAAAGCCACCGGATTGCATCCAGCCAGACTGCACAAACATTCTCCTGTTTCCAGGTTCCAGAGTTTAACCGTACCGTCTCGACTGCCGCTAGCCATAGTTTCGCGATCTGGACTAATCGCCACCGAAATTACCGCATCAGAATGCCCCCTCAAAGTATTAATCAATTCCCCTGTATCGGCATTCCACAATTTAACAGTAGCGTCGGCACTTCCACTGACAATCGTTTTTCCGTCTTGACTAAATGCGATCGCATAAACCCAATCTGAATGACCGACAAAAGTCCGTACACTCTCCCCAATACCTACAAGCCACATCTTGATAGTTGTGTCAGCACTGCCGCTGGCAAGCATCATACTTTGAGGGCGAAAACTAACAGATAAAACCTTATCAGAATGTCCCGAAAGTTTTTGAACCAATTCTCCATTGCGCTGGTTCCACAATTTAATACTCTGGTCGCCGCTAGCACTCGCAATCGCTCCCGAGTCGCAACTAAAAGCCACCGAGTACACGGAGCCGTAGCGGTGACTGTACGGCGAACCAAAATCGCTATAAAATTCGCGAATCATCGCCTTTTTATCCAGCTTCCACTCAATGACTTTTCTGTCAAAACTGCCGCTAACCAGCATTCTCCCGTCTGAGCTGATTGCCACAGCATCAACCGTTGCGGAATGGCCGAAAAAAGTATGGATGAATTCACCTGTTTGCAGGTTCCACAGCTTAATTGTTTTATCGTCGCTGGCGCTAGCGAGAATATTGCCTTGAGGATTAATAACCACAGCATTAACCGGGGCCGAATGGCCCTGGAGAATGCGCTCGCACCGCCAGTTATTAGAGGACAATAATCTCGGAGCAGCGGATGGCACAACATGAATCTTCTGGGGCGGCGCGGCCGAGACGGCGGTTGCTGTCTTTGGCTGCGAGTTAGTTACTGGCGAATTAATAGCGATTTTGGCGGGCGAATTATAACTGATTTGAGAGCGGGGATATTGCCCAAAATTTACCAAGTCTTGCAACACTTCAGCAGCGGATTGATATCGCTCTCGTACCGAATCTTTGAGCAATTTATTCAAAATAGTTGCTAATTTTTGGCTGACTTTTATGCCTTTTTGCGCCAAGTGCGATCGCCAAATCCATTTGCATTCCAAAGCATCGAACAAATCCTTCAATACCGCCCCAGTTAGCAGGTGAATGCAGGTAACGCCCAAACTGTAAAGGTCACTCGCCGGATAGGCCTTGCCGCTGCGAATTTGTTCGATCGGCGCATAGCCAGCAGTTCCAGTTATCGTCCCAGTTTGCGCCTCAGAAAGGCCGGTAATGTGCTTAGCAACTCCAAAATCTACTAGCACAAACTGACCCCCCCTGGCCTTCCCTTGTACGGCAGGAGATTCAGCGACAATTAGCCCTTTCATACCAGCAGAAGATTGAGGTAAATTTGCCCCTCCTTTTCGTTTACCAGGAGTCGAGCTGGGATATCCCGCCGCCCACAAGGTTTGGGGAGTTCTCCGCACAATATTTTCCGGCTTAATATCCCGATGAATCACCTGCTGCTCATGAACAAATTGCAAAACAGGCAACAAATTGATCAACAATTCCCAAATCTGTTCCTCGCTAAAAGCTCCCTGCTGCTGCAACTCCTGAAACAAATTATTTCCCTCGATTAACTCTTCCACAAGATACAGACGTTTTGCTTGTTCAAAAGAAGCCAGCAAACTTGGAATCTGCGGGTGTTCTCCGAGTTCGTGCAACCGATGAGCTTCTTGTTTGAACAGTGCAGTTGCCTTTTCTAATTCAGCTTTTTCTTGAACTTGGGGGAAAAATTGTTTGATGGCGCAGGGAGTTTTCAACCTATCTTCATCGACAGCTAAAAACGTTCTGCCAAATGTTCCTTCACCGATAGGCTGAATGGCGCGGTAACGCTCCTTCAGTAGCAATTTAGAGCCGCACGCCAGACAAAAATTGGTTGAGTCAGCATTCTGCGGCTTTTGGCAATGGGGATTGAGGCAATAGCTCATCTTTTTTCCTGCCTGGAGATTCCCACCACAGCTAAACTTAGCAACATGGTAGTCTGTTTCCACTCACGCCCAGAGCACCATTCTCGATAATACCTGAGAAACTCGCTGTCTTAACCCAAAATCTCGGCTCTCAGGTTGAGCCCGTGGCAAGAAACCAAGGTGAGGACACTAGAAGTGCTTGATGTGAGTTTCCATATATTCTAATGCTTTCCTAAAATTTTGCAGGTTGGCGGCTCACAAACTGGTATGTCAACAGTTAACTGTTAACTACGGCTATTCTGGAGCATTTATGCGGAGAGTAAATACAACACTGAGACGATCCCGGCTATTCTCCCCCATCTAAAAGACACTTTTGCTCCTCGCCGCCCTTCTGTGACGATGCTTTGGCTTTAATCACCGCTTCTCTAAAGCCTAAAACTAATAAAATATTGGCAAGTGTTAAGAATAATTCCGCAGAACCGTGCAGCCAATCGACATTTGCTAAGGATTCGTTGTAGGCAACTTTTGCGTAAATTGCGGCGGGAATCGTCACAGCCACAAAAACGAGAGTGCCGTAAAATCCCATCAGAGCTAAACGGGGTGTTTTTCCCGAGCGAGTCAAAAACCAGAGAAATCCCAAGTAGGGAAATAGAGACAGAACAAATAAAGTTTCTTTGGAAATCATTAGTAATTGGCGAGCGACCAGATACTATGATAAATTAAAAGATCAAAAATTAGTGTGAATAATTTTTAACTTTTGATATTTAGTTTTAAATATTTAATTAGACAGATGCACCCGTTTCTATCGAACCGCTATAGAATCACCCAAGACCATAGCTGTTAACCCAAGCCGCAGCAGGTTGGCGTTATTCAAAAACCCTCACCCACGCGGAGACAAAACCCGTAACTTTTCCCCTAACACCGTTTTTACCATAACACATTTTTCACCGTGCCAGTCTGTTAATTGTCCCTCACTCCAAAGTTACCCAGCAATTAGAAATAGAGACTGTTCCAAAGTTTTCTGTCTGCTAGGCATCAAGCAAGCATCGTTCAAAACCTCTAAATTCAAGCCGTTATTTCTATCTGCTGCCAGAATTTCCTTCAGCTTAGCATCAAAATCAAAACACGGCCCGCAATCCCAAACTTTGAGTTCCAACCGTCCGTTAAACACCCTAATTTCCAGTTGAACAGGAGTTTCTACGGGTAGATTTTTGTGAGCGTGGCGAACTGCATTAGTGAAACCTTCAGCCAACCCCAATTGAAACTTCCACCAAACCTCATTGGGGAGCGATAAATCTTTCAACTGCTCAAACCACAACAAAACTTGAGTTAAAGCATTCACATCAGTGTTGACTTGCAGGCTAATATGTTGAATACAAATTTCATGCAACTCTTCTTCCTGCTCTGTTTCAGTCTGCCAATCCCAGGTGTTTAATAAATTCATTAACCCATCTAAAACGCTAGCTTTTTTTATATTTTGTGAACGATTGCGACCTTCTACTTCGTAAGTTTTGCTCAACGACAAACAATTTCGATTGTCGAGAGTCCGGGTGTAACTGAGCTCGTCTGCAATCTGCCACATGAGTTTGATCCCCCTGCCGCCTTCTGCAAGTTGATCTATGCTGTTCGACATCTATTTTCCTCGTCTGAAAGTATTAGCTGTACCCTATTTTCCCACCCGCCGAGACATTTGTTACTTTTTTTATACTTGCTGGCTCGGTATTATTTCGGGGATAATACAAAAATGCTATCTTTTTTAGAGAAGGCAGCGCATCAGCAATATGTCTTAAGAGTCTAAGCCAATTGGCTTATTTACCTATCGCCTGTACGGAGAACGATCGCCCTCGGCAGCTAAATCCAACTACATCGATTACAAATACTGATCCGCTGTCGGAGTCAGCCACTTGTTCCAGCCGTCGCAAGCTCCCCAATCCCAGGTATTCAGGGCATCCGGCCGTTGGCCGCTCGCTGCAAAGAAGCCTTGAGGTGCGCGCTTTCATCCCCAAGGCCTCAGTAATATCCGCGAGCGCGATCGAACCTTACACCGTCGAGCCGCGTCAATCCACTAGACTAGGACTTACGCAAACAACCCGGTTTCTTTTAAGAATATTGGGTTTGACAGGGAGGAATTAACGAGGAAACCGGGTTTTTGGTCCCCCGCACGTAAGTCCAGCAGACAAATCGGTGATGAAAGGCAGTTACAGGACTTACCCCGACTATGACCAAAATTAAACTGAAAATTCTGACTGCAGCGATAATGCTACTCCCATTTTGCGCCGCACTTCCCTTACCTGCTCAAAATCTGTCTCTAGTCAAGCGGCTGCTAGAAACCAGAGGATGTCCCGGATGCGACTTATTTGGCGCTTCCTTGAGCCGTGCAGATTTGTTTGGCGCTTCCTTGAGCCGCGCCACTCTCAACAGGGCCGACTTAGTTGATGCCGACTTAACTGCGGCGGATTTAATGGAAGCTAATTTAAACAACGCCAACATGAGAAACGCCTTTTTGGCCGACGCCGACCTCAGCAAAGCCGACATGAGTAGGGCCGACATCAGGGGAGCTAACTTAGAAAATGCTAACCTCAGCGAGAGTTTTCTGCGAGACGCATCGCTCCAGTTGGCTAACTTAAAATGCAGTAATTTGAGCGCCGCCAAACTCAGTAGAACAGACCTGAGAAATGCCGATTTAAGCGGTGCAAATCTCAGCGGTGCCGACCTCCAAGAAGCCGATTTAAGCGGTGCAAATCTCAGCGGTGCCGACCTTAGATCTGCCGACTTGAGGGATGCGAGATTGAACAAAGCTAATCTCACAGATGCCAATCTTTGCGGCGCCCGGATGCCGAACAGAAAAATATCTCGGCGAGGCTGCGAAGGTAAGAAAGAACAAGCGATAAGCACGAACAATTACTGCAATTACTGCTATGCTTTGAATGACTGGTGGCTGAATGTATTAAGGTTTTACTAAACGGTATCCTCACCCTAATTGCTCCGCTTCAGATATGTACTGTTAGAAGTGCGAGCAGGCGGTACAGATGTTAAACTTAACCTGTTACCGCCAATAGCTTTTATCTACTTTGAAGAACCTAAAAATTGGCTCAGTATTTGCAGATATTCTGCGCCCCCGATCTGTGCCACATTAGTGTGACCTCCATCAGGAACTATGTACAACTGTTTGGGCTCAGGTGCTGCCTCAAACATTTTTTTGCTCATTTCGACTGGAACTACATTGTCAGCAGTCCCGTGAATAAAAAGCACGGGCATTTGCAGGCGATCGACTTTTGAAAGAGAATCAAACCGCTGTGTCAGCAACAAATCTATGGGAAACATCCAAAACAGCCCTTTTTGGAAATTAACCATCGCCCGCGTCGAAGTAAAAGAGCCTTCTACGACTAACCCCGCCGCCTCCGGGTGACGCACGGCTAGATCGATCGCGATCGCGCCTCCCAAAGAATGACCGTAGAGATAAATTTGATTCGGGTTAATCCCCCGCTGTTTCACCAAATAATCCCAAGCAAGTTGAGCATCCTCATAAACCTGAGATTCACTCGGAAAATCGCCCTGGCTTTTTCCATAACCACGATAATCCATCACAAATACCGACAAACCTAATCGATGAAATCGATAAGCGTGTTCGACATTTGCTCCTACATTTGAAGCATTGCCGTGCAGGTACAAAACTACCCCCCCTAATCCCTTGTTAAGGGCGGGAACCGTAGCGATGGCCCGTTTGTCACTTTGGGGGGTAGCCAGAAATGACTCCCCCTTTCTTGCTCCACCCCTTGATAAGGGGGGGCTGGGGGGATTTCCCGAGGCAGGAATCCACCACCCGTGCACGCTGTCCACCGCGCCTGTTTTAGTTGGAATTGGCAACCAGACATCTTGATATTTCAACTGAAAATCATCTGGCGTAGTTTCGATCGCCCGCGCGGGAAAAAAGATAAACTTACCTTGTGCTACAAATAGGAATACACAAGCAGCAGAATAAGCAACGGCCAAAACTATCCCAAAAGCTATTAGCGATTTAGACAAAAGGAATACTAGCAAGTTGTTCATAGATAGAGCACGCAGGAAATTAGAGATCGCTCAAAAGCTAATGGCAAATGATTAATTCAGACAATTAGCCAAGATCGATTACTAACTTCCGCCGCAGCATTCCGCCGATTTTCAAAAATTAATCCAATTCCGGGTGGTGTAAGTGCCAATTCGTAGACTGTTCGTAAGCGTGAGCCACTTGAAACAACCGAGATTCTTGCAAAACATTACCAATCAGTTGTATACCCACGGGCAGTCCTTTATCATCAAATCCGCAGGGCAAACTCAAAGCTGGCAAACCAGCAAGATTCACGGGAATAGTCATCAAATCTGACAAATACATACTCAGGGGGTCATTGAATTTTTCGCCTGCTTTAAATGCGGTAGTAGGAGCAGTGGGACAGACTAAAACATCAACTTGAGAAAAAGCTTTTTCAAAGTCTTCTTTAATCAAAGTCCGAACTTTTTGAGCTTTTAGATAATAGGCATCGTAATATCCAGCCGAGAGTACGTAAGTGCCAATCGCAATCCGGCGTTTAACTTCTGCACCGAACCCTTGAGATCGAGTTTTGGCATACATATCCAAAAGATTATCGGGGTCTGGAGACCGGAAACCGTACTTGACTCCATCATATCGCGCCAAATTCGCCGAAGCTTCCGAGGGAGCAATGATATAGTAAGTGGGCAAACCGTAGCGGAACCGGGGACAAGAAATTACTTGAATTTCTGCTCCCAATTGTTGAAATTGTTCGATCGCCTTAGTAACGGCTTCTTTAACCCCCGAGTCCAGCCCTACACCAAAAGTTTCTTTAATTACACCAATTCTAATCTGACCCTTCGGTCGCAAACTGGGTCTCAAAGCTTGGGCATAGTCAGGAATTGGAACATTCAGACTCGTGGAATCTCTCGGATCGTAACCCGCGATCCCCCCCAACAAAATCGCCGCATCCTCAACAGTCCGGCCAAAGGGCCCGATTTGATCGAGAGAAGAAGCATAGGCGACCAAACCGTAGCGAGAAACCAACCCATAAGTCGGTTTCAGCCCCACCAAACCGCAAAAAGCAGCAGGTTGGCGGATTGAGCCGCCTGTATCCGAACCCAAACTCACGACACATTCTTCGGCGGCTACCGCTGCGGCAGAACCGCCAGAAGACCCTCCGGGCACGCGCTCCAAGTCCCAAGGATTCGCGGTAACTTGATAGGCTGAAGTTTCTGTCGAGCTCCCCATTGCAAACTCGTCCATATTCGCCTTACCCACAATCACCGCACCGGCTGCTTGGAGTTTGGAGACGACAGTGGCATCGTAGGGAGGAACAAAATTCTCCAAAATTCGAGAGGCGCAGGTTGTGGGAACGCCCTCGGTACACATATTATCTTTAACGGCGATCGGGATGCCGGCCAACAGGCCAATTTGCTCTCCGGCTGCGATTTGGGCATCCACTTTATGGGCCTGCGCCAATGCGCTGTCTGCCGTCACGCACAGAAAGCTTTTCAACTTCGGCTCTACCTGGGTAATTCGGTCTAATGCTTCTTGAGTAATTTCCACAGCAGAGCGTTCTTTATTGACCAGTTGTCGGTGCAACTCGCGGATGGATGCCATGCTCGTACCTTTATCATTTCTACTTTGAGACAATACAGTTAATATAACTGGCAATTGTACCTGCTTACAGCCCGAAGGCAAAGTCGGCTATTTTTGTGGCGAAAGTTCGAGCCTCGAAGATGCTTCCGCTAACGCGCGATCGGTCATTTTGTCTACAATAGATTAAATTGCCCAAATCCCACCGAACACAAAATAGCGATCGAGTTTTTCACCTAATCTTTTAACAAATCAAGAATGCAACTGTATCACGACTGATGCAAAAAGTGGTTTGACGCGAGATTGATATGAGTAAGGGGTAAGGTGTGCAATGCTGCCACTACATAATGAGGTTCTGCCTCCAAGAAGTGTATGCAAGATCGCCATCATTAAGAAATCAGTTATTCCCTATTCAGTCATCTAAATTCTAAAATATTATAACCCCGTTTCTCTTAGACGCCACCCCAAATTTATGGTATAAAAAAATCTTTAAAAAATCAACTCATTCCAGATTGTGACTGCTTTATTCCGCTAAATAGACTCAGCTAATATTAAGATTTTTTTTGATAAAAAATTACTATTTTTGTTGGACAATTTATTTTTTAATTAAAATAAAAACATTAAAATCTGATTTTTGACTAGCTTATTCGCCTCACAAATTTTTATAAAAAATAAAAAAACGATAGAAAATTAGGAGTAAAAAAATATTAGACAGTGGTTGATATTTCCTGATAATTAGGATGAGATTATCAAGAGAGCTTTTTTAGTCAAAAATTACTGAAAGTTATCAATCATCCGAGTAAATTAATGGCGGCTGCGCGATCGAAGAAAATAGTAATCGACCTTTTCCGATACACGCCCCTTGTGCCAGAGGTCAATCGATTTTAGATTTTAGATTTTAGATTGAAGCATTCACCCCACAGATAAATTCGGGGGGCAAGTTTCATCGGATACAGATTTTTTATTTCTCCACGGATGAACCCGGGGCTTGTATCCTGGATGCTTTCGGTCAAAAAGCCTGTCAGAAATCTGGGGTTGACAAAAAAGCTCGAAACGCTCACCGCCACGCCGAGGTCTTTTGTTGCGCGCACCTGCAAAAAAACAGCAGTCCTTCCTCAACAGTGTCTAGCTGCGTGCATCTGGGGTAAAAAAAGCTACTTATTTGTCCGAACGATCCCCAGGAAAATAATTTCATCCGGAATTATCCCCAAAACCAAAGATATATGGTAAGAAGTTCCCGATGCCCCGTTGGAGGAATGCCACCTAAAGCTCACTTAGAATCCCACCTGACGGCAGAGGAACTCAAAATTCGCTACCGGCAGGCACAAAACACCACAGAGTCGCGCCGCTGGCACTTGCTGCTCTTAGTTTCCAGAAATTGGACTATCAAACAAGCAGCCCAAGTCGTAGGTCTCAACTACGACTATGCCAAAGAAATTGTCCAGCGCTACAACCGAGAAGGGCCTAACTCTGTCAGGAACCGCAGCGGAGACCGCCAGCCCCCTCCTGCGAAATCCTTGCTGAATCCTGAACAGCAAGAAGAACTGCGACAAGCGCTGCAAGGCCCTGCCCCCGACGGCGGAGACTGGACAGGCCCCAAAGTCGCTCGCTGGATTGCCGAAAAAATCGGTAGCGATCATGTCTGGCCCCAACGCGGCTGGGATTACCTCAAGCGGTTGGGTGCTGACTGGCGACGGCGGCGCAAAAAGTAGATAGTTCGCCATATTTAAAGGGGGTTGATTGCTTTGGTGCGATCGAGCCCTTTATTTTGGTTATTTTGCCACATTGGGGCGCTCAAAACCATTTTAGATTTTAGATTTTAGATTTTAGATTTTAGATTTGTTCTCTTATCTAAAATCTAAAACTGTTTGACTGATGTAACAATAGCTGCTTATATTGAATGTGGTGGTGTTGAGGATGTTAAATATGGGAGATATCAGGTGTTTTTTGTCGATCGCCAACAAGATGGCGGCAGTAGTAGCCGGTATCGGACTGGTTCAGATGTTAACCATCGCAACTTCATTCTCTCAATCATCTAACCCGCGTTCCCTAGACGAACTCTACAAAGTTCGCGATCGGCTGATCACCGAATTAGAACAACCCTCCTCTCCCTCACCAGAACCAACCCTCCTCTCCGGCTTAGTTCCCTTCGCAGCCAATCCTCAAGAACAACTGCTACAGCAGTTGCAAGCGGTGGAAGCTCAAATATTAGTAGAACAGAGGGCTAAGGACGACTTACAGCAAGCAGTCCGTTTAGCCAACCGAGCCGTAGAAACTCAACGGCAGCAAAATAAGTCGATCGAATCTTCGCAGCAAACTCAATTTTTCTGGAACCAGGCACTCAACAACTTGCAGGAAGTTCCTCAAAATTCATTTTTAGCTTCCCTCACTGCCTCAAAAACTCAAGAATACCGGGAAAATTTAACAGCAGCAACCTTTCAAGTGCAGCAAGCAAAATCTGATTTTTTGGGTGCGCTTGCCCGGGAAAGCGGTTTGTCGGCTCAAGCTTCGATCGGTGTTTGCAACCTTTCTAGAGAGTGCGTAAACCTCCGGGGCGATGTGCCTCCAGTCAGTCCGGCCAGCTTAATTAAATTGCCGATTGCTGTCGCCCTGATGCAAAAAGTCGAAAAAGAAAAAATTAGTTTGAACCAGGAAGTATTCGTCAATCGGGGTAATTTCACCGAAGACGCATCGGCAAAGATTACCTCCAATCGCAATTACCCGCTACAGCTACTGTTAGAAGAAATGATCTATCGCAGCAGCAATATCGCCACCAATCAACTAATCGATTATTTGGGTTCGGATTATATCAATCAATATTTAGATAATAGTGGCTACGAAGTCACCCGCGTCAACTTCAAATTAATGGGGGAAAGAATTATGCCCTCCAACCCCGGTTCTGGTCGCAACCGCCTGACTGCTAACGAACTCACCGAAATGATGGTGAAAATTTACAACGGCGAAACACCCGGTGCTAAACTGTTAATAGAAACCCTCAACCGCCAGTACGATCACGCTCTGGGATTTGCCGCCTTGCAAGGAACTAAAGCTCACTGGTTGGGCGAAAAAACTGGTCAAAATTCGCTCGTGCTCGGCACAACTTTAGCGATGAGCATTGACGACGAGGCCTATGTGATTACTGTGATTGACAGCCGCAGCGGCGACCTACAAATGCGCCAGTCTATTTCTAAAATTGCCGATTACATTGTCCGAAACCCCAGCTTTTAACGGCTGGAATATACAATTTATAGCGGGGGACAATGCACCGCCCAAATAGTTAAAAAATGTCGCATAAAAAACTCAGTGTTTCCGTCAAAAGCAAAGGGTTTCCCATTCTCTGCTTACACGGCCATCCAGGTTCTGGCGATTGTATGTCGGTATTCACAGAACACCTATCAAAACGCTTCCAAACGATCGCCCCAGACTTGCGCGGATACGGCAACAGCCGCACCTCAACTTTCTTTGAAATGACCGACCACCTGCTCGATTTAGAAGCACTATTAGACAGATTAGGACTCGATCGATGTTTGGTGATTGGATGGTCTTTGGGAGGGATTTTAGCCCTGGAATTAGCAATGAAATATCCCCAACGAGTCACTGGTTTGATTCTACTTGCATCCGCAGCCAAACCGCGAGGAAGTCACCCTCCCATCTCTTGGCAAGATAACCTTTACACCGGTTTAGCCGGAATTATCAATTGGGCCCTACCCGGTTGGCAGTGGAATATTGATACTTTTGCTAGGCGATCGCTCTTTCGCTACTTGATACAGCAGCATAACGCCACCCCTTACCGCTACTTAGCACAGGCAGGTACCCCCGCCTACCTCAAGACTTCCAACACGGCCACCAAGGCGTTAAATACCGCTCTGAGGGCTGGATACGATCGACTGATGCACCTGGGCGACATTCATTGTCCGTGCTTGGTGTTGGCCGGAGAGGGCGATCGGCACATCACCTCGGCATCCAGTTTAGAAACAGCCCGCCACCTCCACAATTGTCAGTGGCAGTGCTATCCCAATACAGCCCATTTGTTCCCTTGGGAAATTCCCGATCGGGTACTCGCAGACATCGATCGCTGGATTGAGACTCACCCCGAAGCAGTTGGCAATTGCCAGTGTTGAGTTTTGAGTTGGTCACAAGCAATTTATTACCCAACACTCAAGATTTTTGAAGTTACAACACCTCACTACTCAAAACCGCACAGCGTTGCGAGGGAAGCGTAGCCATCTCAAAACTCAAAATTCCCCCTGCTTCTACTGACCGCTCAAAACCGGCCAGAGCCCTCCATCACCAAGCTTTCCCAAATCTTCTGCAACAGTTAAAGTAATTGGCTTGCAGCGGTGAATCGAAACACTAACACCTTCTGCCCCTTCATTTTCTATGTCTTCTACATATCCTGCTTTTGCAGCTTCCGCCTCTCCATCGGTTAAGAACGGGCCAAAATAGTAAATGCACCGCGGCGCTGAAGTTTTAACTTCAACCCACCAAGCCAATCCGAAAAAGTTGAGCAAGCTAATCAAGAATTCTTTCATCTGCTTTTCTAATGTATTTGACGGTGTTTTCAGGGTGCTGCGAACACGCCTAGGCTTTTGTTATTTACACGTGGCTAACTGCTGCCAAGAACCGATCCAAAACTATTTAAAGGTGATATTTAAATAGATGGGTGTCGAATTCCTGTTTGAACCTAGGGGCAAGGCCCCTTCTACTTTCGCCTAAACAAGTAACGACAGTCGATCGGCTATCCTTACTTGTTCAATGTGTGATGCCACTCCATTCTGGGCGGCATTCACAATAAGCTACTCTGTTGTGCTCTTTTTTTCAACCACCTTTACGATCCGTGTACGTGAAACTTTTTGGGCCCGCGCTGGCGGTAAATTTCGTATAAAGCCATCCCCGTTGCTACCGAGACATTCAGGCTAGGAGTATGGCCCCTTAAAGGAATTGAAACTAATCCGTCACATCCGCGCTGTATCAAAAGGCTCAAACCGTCCGCTTCACCACCCACCACTAAAACAGTGGGCCCGGAGAACTTGACTGTCTCTATAGATTGACCGACGCCTGCAGCAGTGCCATAAATCCAGAATCCAGCCTCTTTGAGTTCTTCCAGCGCCCGATTAAGATTGACAACCCTCGCCACGGGCAGGCTTTCCAATGCCCCTGCTGCTACTTTTCTCACTGCCGAGGTAATCCCAACAGCCCGCCGCTGTGGAATCACCATGCCCTGAGATCCCAATGCTTCTGCGGTGCGAATGATCGCCCCTAGATTGTGCGGGTCGTTGAGTCCTTCTGCTACCACAATTACTGGATCCTCGCAAGCCGACTTAGCCTTTGCGATCAGTTCGCTCAAATCCAGGTATTCGTAGGCTGATACTTGAGCGGCTACGCCTTGGTGGTTTGCTTTGCGCGTGATGTAGTCGAGACGCAAATCGTCAACTTCGTCAATGATGCTGCCGTTGGCCTTGGCTTCAGTTAGCAAGCTATGAAAGCGGGGATCGTAGCGCAGGTGGGGAACAACCCAGATCCGGTTGAGGACTTGGTTTGTTTCTAAAGCTGCTTGCACCGCATGGCGGCCGTAAATCATGTCGTCTGTGTCTGCGTCTGGTTGCACGACTGTATTTGAGGCACTGTCAACAGGGCGAGTGTCTCTGTCTTTGTCTCTGTCTCTGAAATGGTTGCCCCGGAATTCCTGCGGGCTATTGTCTTTGTCTCTGTCTCTGTCTTTGTAATAATTGCCCCTGGATTCCTGCGGTCTGCTGTCTCTGTCTCTGTCTCGGAAATTGTTGCGTGCCGGCTGCGGGCTGCTGTCTCTGTCTCTGTCTCGGAAATTGTTGCGTGCCGGCTGCGGGCTGCTGTCTCTGTCTCTGTCTCGGAAATTGTTGCGTGCCGGCTGCGGGCTGCTGTCTCTGTCTCTGTCTTGGTAATAATTTCCCCTAGATTCCTGCGGGCTGCTGTCTCTGTCTTGGAAAGTATTATTTCTGCGAAGGGATGGTTGGCTGTCGGAATCTGCTCTCCGTTTGAAAATTGCTCTCACGGGCATTTCTCGCGATTGCGGGGCAAAGGTCGATCGCTTTTGAGGCGCGTCTACTCCGCGAGTGTCGGGACGGGGCTTGCGTTCAAAGCGGGGAGAGGATGGTTGTGAGTCCTGACGGCGACCTTCGCTTTTGAATGGCTTGCTGTCGGAATTCGATCGCGAAAAGTTGGGTTTGGTAAATTTTCTCATTGGTTTCTTGTGGTCAAAACGTTTTGGCTCAAGGCTAATCGGTTGTAGATGTGAGATTATTGATTGAGGGAGCAATCTTGGGGCTTTGAGATTTTAGATAGTCTAGCGAGGGAGCAAGGATTTTGCTGTGTTCAAATTGCTAGTTAATAACTGATAAATCCTCTTTTGCAGATCGAGATTTTTGCGGTTTTATGTTAGCCGTGCCAGGATGGTTAATTAATTCCTCCCCATGCCCAACTCTTAACTGCTACATCCTTTAAGTCTCAAGATCTAAAAGTGCCAGAAGTTCCGTCAATCTTTCGGGATCGGTGAGATACAAATATCCGACCAAGGTTTCTAAGCTGCTGGCTTGTTGGTATATCTCTGGATCTGCTCGTTTAGAACGGCCCGCTGCAGCATTGCGGCCGCGCTTGACAATTGCTAATTCTGTACTGTTCAAGTAAGGAGAGAGCGATCGCAAATGACGCGCTTGAGTTTCGGCTCTTACTTGCCCCACCACTAATTCGTGATAAGCTTGCAATCTTTTGGGTGGGACTAAGTACGAACTCCGAACGTAGAGTTCGTACACTGCATCTCCCAAATATGCCCAGGCTGCGGGCGAAATTCTTTCTATTTCTGCTGGTGTAGCCCTCGCAGGATGCACTCGATTTAAACTGATATCCGTCAGACTCAGTTTGAGTCTGTCATCTGCGATCGGCGACATACTTTTTTAAATAAAACTTCCGCACAGCTTGGTTTTTCTAGTCACTTACTTATTGCGTCTTTCGCTACTTCAGCAATTATAGCTTTCCCAGGAGTGTTCGCTGTCAGATCACGAAGCGAGATAGATAGGCAAAGCTTGGCGCGACTATCGCACTCCTAAAAAAGGCTTTTTACCAAATCGGGATGCTCTAATTTTTATACCATTTTTCCGCGTGTTTGCCACACATATTTTACTGCCCATCCACCGAAACTCTAAGCATCGAGGAAATAGCGGCTGGCGCGTGTCGCAGCTTCTGGGAAAATCGGTATTGTTTTACCAGCACAAAAATAAAAATTTGCTATCCAGCGTTGAGAACCGGATAGCTAATTTAATTCACTTTGGCGTCAAGCATCCTTGACGTTTTTTACCGCCTCATCAACCGAAGGCTGCAAAGACAAAAATTTCTCTAAGCGAACCAGTTTAACAGTCTGAGTTACGCGGGGATTTGAGACAATTTGCAATGTCCCTTCCAAGGTTTGGGCTTTTTTGACAAGTTGCACAAGTGCGCCCAAGCCTGAACTATCCACAAAGTCTATCTGAGACAAGTCCAAAATTACGTGTTTTGGGCCCTCGTCAATACATTTGCTTATTACCTTCCGAAAAGTTGCCTCAGAAAAAGCGTCCAGCAGGCCCGTCAGGCGAAATAACTGACAGTTATTCCTGACTTCGCGAGTGCCTCTGAGGCTAACGGTCAGGGTCAATGACTCAGGAATGACACCCTCCTAGCTAGATATGGCTTAAAGTCGAGGCTTCATTATAGGAGTTTTTTGGTCTTTTGTCTACAGTTTTTTTTGTCAGCGGTTTTTAGTTTTTTTGAGGCAGCAGTCATTAGCGGTTGACTGCTGACTGCGGACTATTTACTGCTGGCTACTTTCTGATTGTCTCGCATTGACTGCACGAATCGATCGAATAAATAATCGGCGTCGTGCGGGCCCGGACTGGCTTCTGGGTGGTACTGCACTGAGAACAGTGGCAGAGTTTTATGCTTCAATCCGGCTACGGTGCGATCGTTCAAATTGAGATGAGTAATTTCTACTTCGGGGGCTAGGGAATCGGGGTTGATGGCAAAACCGTGATTTTGGCTAGTAATTTCTACTTGCTCAGTTAAACCCGCTGGATGATTCAATCCCCGATGGCCGAACTTAAGTTTAAAAGTTTCTGCGCCCAAGGAAAGTCCCAAAATTTGGTGTCCCATGCAGATGCCGAATACGGGTTTGTCGGACTTTAACAAAGCTTTTGCAGTCGCGATCCCTTCCGTTACCGCCGCCGGATCTCCGGGGCCGTTGGACAGAAAAATCCCGTCCGGGTTGTATTTGAGGATTTCCTCCGGCGACGTGTCAGCGGGGACAACGATGACCCGACATCCGTAACTCGCCAGACGCCGCAGGATGTTGCGCTTGATCCCAAAGTCTAGCGCTACCACCGTCCACATTTTGCCGTTAGCAGGTTTGACTGTAGGACTGAACTCCCAAACCGAGTCCGTGGCTTCAGACCACTCATAAACCTCGCGAGTGGTCACTTCCTGGACTAGATTTAGCCCGTCCATGCTGGGGGCATCTTGCACTTGCTCCAAAAGTTCCGCCTGGTCGAGAATCGTGGTCGAAATGCCACCGTTGATCGCTCCCACCGTGCGAATTTTGCGAGTGAGGGCGCGGGTGTCTATCCCGTAAATGCCGGGGATATCGTACTGTTTCAGGTAGTCTTGCAGAGATTGCGAGCAGCGCCAGTTGCTGGGGCGGCTGCATACGTTGCGGGCGATCGCACCTCGAATTTGTGGGCGCGAGGATTCTTCGTCTTCGAGATTTACCCCGGTATTGCCCAATTCTGGATAAGTAAAAGTTACAATTTGACCGCAATAGCTGGGATCGGTCAATACTTCTTGGTAGCCCGTCATTCCCGTATTAAATACTACCTCGCCAACGACGGTGGCGTCAGCGCCAAACGACCAGCCGCGGTAAGCAGTACCGTCAGCCAAGACTAGGAGAGCGGGTTGTGCAGTTGAAAGTGACATGGCATCCTTAATTACTTTCGTTTGGTTTCATTCTTACCACTGCCAGGGATTTGATGCTAGTCGGCAATATACAGATATTATTTGAATTTGTGCAAGGGTTCGGGAAAGGAAGGCACTTATGCCGGAGGCAGAAGCAACAGGTAATCAAAAAGCTGCAACAAGTGCAAATTTTCCATCTCCCCCAGCGCCAGCAATTTATCTGCCAGCAGCTTAGGTGGCGGGCGGAAATTCTCTATCTATACCAAATCTATACCAAAAGGCAGTTGTCGCTGTTACGATCGAGCTACAGCGTTTAACGAAACTATGGCTAGTAAATCTCCCTTGCCTTTACTCTCAAACTTATACAAGCATCTACTGAACTCTCAAAAACTGTGCAAACCGTTACTGGTTGTAACAACAGTTATTTCTCTGAGCAGTTCAATTTTAATAGGGACTGTTGCCAACTCCTCGCGAGCAGTGGCTCAAGAAAGTGAGGGATGCTTCATGCGGAGCTCGTCAGGCCGAACCGTCAACCTCAGCCAATCAGTCTGCGGTTTTCTCCCCAAAGAATTGACTCCCACCACTTCGGCGGCGGCAAAGTCGGGAGTGTTTCAGGCAAAAATCAAACGCCGAGAGGCTAATATCCCCGTCATAGAAGTCACGTTTAACGGCAAACAAAAGTTCGAGATGATGGTAGATTCAGGAGCTAGTGGCACAGTAATTACACCAGCAATGGCTAAAGCCTTGGGCGTTGTTCTCCAGGGAACAGTGCAAGCACAAACTCCCAACGGAGTGGCTACTTTTCCCCTCGGTCGCTTGACTTCTATTGAAGCAGGTGGTTTGGCGGTTAACAATGTAGTTGTGGCCGTCTCGCCGTCGCTAGATATCGGACTGTTGGGTCACGACTTTTTTGGTAATAAAGATGTGACTATTAAACAAGATGTCATTGAATTTCGATCGCGCTCTTAAACAGAAGAAAGAAGGAAGAAGGAAGAAGGAAGAAGGAAGAAGGATTTTTTTTACTAACCAACAAGAAGAGAAGAGAGAAAAAAGTTTCCCAACTTGAAAAAGTATGAATGCAGAAGGCTGAGTTTTAGACGGTTTGAGCGGGAAGATTGGGGTATTCTAAATTTTTCTTTACTTCTTCCCTCTTCCCTCTTCCTTCTTCCCTCTTCCTTCTTCCCTCTTCCCTCTTCCTTCTTCCCTCTTCCTTCATTTCAAAAACTCAATCAACTGCTGCAACTTCAACCAAGATTCGCCGCTCAATAAAATGTCCTTAGCCATAGAAACTCCTGCTGCGTGGGAACCCATAGGAATTGCACCTCCCACCTGAAAAGCCAAAGACGCATTCAAAGCTACAACATCCATTTGTGCGGGCGTACCTTTGCCTTGCAAAACGTTCCGCAAAATCTCGGCGTTTTCCTCAACATTTCCGCCTTTTAACGAGCCGATCGCACTTGGTGTCAATCCTACCTTTTGGGGGTCTAAAGTAGTCAGTTCGACTTTGCCATCTGACAAAACCGCCAAATCAGTCACATCACCCAACCCCGCCTCGTCCAATTTTTCTCTGCCGTGAACGACTACAGCTAACTCAGTCCCCAACTCGCCCAAAGCTTGGGCAATAGTTGATACCAGACTAGGATCGAACACCCCGATTACCTGCCCTGTAGGGCGCATAGGATTGACAAGGGGCCCTAATAGGTTAAAAATAGTCCGCACCTTCAAAGTGCGCCGGAGCGACGCTACAGCCTTAAGTGCGGGATGCCACCCAGGCGCAAATAAAAAGGTGATGCCTACTTCGTCTACCGCAGCTTTTACCTTCGCGGCATCGGCGTTGAGGTTGACTCCGAGTGCTTCCAACACGTCCGCAGAACCCACTTTGCTTGATGCGGAGCGATTTCCGTGTTTCGCGACTCGAACTTTGCCGGCGGCGGCCACAAAAGCTACAGCCGTGGAAATGTTAAACGTAGAAGCGCCGTCGCCGCCGGTGCCACAAGTATCAATTAATTTGAGATTGGAGAGTGAGGATTTGGGATTAAAAACGCTCTCCGACTCGCCAGCAAGCGACTGAGAATGTATTACCTGAGCCATTCCTGCCAATTCTTGGGCCGAGATGCCTTTGGCTTGGATAGCCGCTAAAATTGCTCCTGAGAGAACGGGGGGAATAGCTTCTGCTAGCCATCCCTGCATCAAGTCGGCTGCTTGGGCGCGTGAGAGAGATTGTCTGTCTAATAGTTGTTGCAGGAGGACTGGCCACACAGGAGAATCCGCCGCCTGGGTTGAAGCTGGGGATAACTCTGGCGTTGCTAGGAGAGGAGAATCTGTCATTTATTAGTTCTAGTCAAATTTAGCTCGATCGAGCTTTGCGGCCAAACCGAGAATCGATCGGGATTTTACCAGACTTGCCGACCACATTTTGCGCGATCGGACCCAGATTTTTGCCCAAATGCCAACACCGCTACAGAATTTTTCACCCCACAGCAGCAGAATATGAATTTTTTGATACAACAATTACCCTATTGTTGTGCCAACTTTACATAGAAACTCCATATCGTACAACTGCCAGCAGTCTGCTGTATTATCTATCAGCAATAATACTTAAGAGTAATTCAGAGCAGCCAAAGACCGATAAAAGTTTCCGACAGGAGTTGTGGAGAGCAAAAATTTTAGACATTAGGAGAACCCCAGATTCATCTGTGGAGTCAATTCTTTAATCTAAAATCTAAGATCTAAAATCGATTGACAGCAAGGACAGCGAGCGTTTAGCTCTTGTATGCGGGTTAGTTGCCTCGGAGAAGAGTCGATCGTACTCTCACCCAAATCCTAAAAATAGGCTCTTGCGGTTGTAGAAGTCGCTGCCTTTAATTGTAAAAACATCCTTGCTACTAACTTATTTCAGGGTATTCAACTGCTAATATATTCAGGGAGATTTCCAGGAGCGGGTTTTGCTCGAACACCTGCACCGCAAGCCGATCGATATGCCAAGGCGAGCGTGACAGCCACTCAACCCTCAAATAAATACCGGAGCAGCTAAACTTTCCGCAGCAACTACTAACAACTAACACCCCAGTAGGACAGATGAATAAACACACTCGTCTCCGGCTGCGACACACCATCTTTTAGCCTAACTAATGGCTCAAATTTAACAGGCGGTAGGCCAAAATATTCAACTCACACACAAGAGCAGGGTATTGACAAGTGGGAAATCAAAAATTAGGAAATAAAGCGATAGAATGCCTGAATGTCGCGGAGGCACTGCACCAAATGGAAGCAAAATATTATAGTATGTTTGAAAATGCTGTGTCGGGTATTTTTCAAACAACCCAGTCCGGTCGCTACATCAGCGCTAATCCAGCTTTGGCTCGCATCTACGGATACAATTCCGCTGCAGAATTGATGACCTGTCTGACTGATATTAGCGATCAGCTTTACGTCAATCCCGATCGCCGCGATCAGTTTGTTTCTGCTTTACAAGAACAGGGGATCGTATCCGATTTTGAGTCGCAGATTTATCGGCGGGACGGAACAATAATTTGGATTGCTGAGAATGCGCGGGCTGTCTGCGATGAAGCAGGGAAATTGCTCTACTATGAAGGTTTTGTAGAAGATATCACCCAGCGCAAGCAAGCAGAATCTGCACTTCGAGAAAGCGAAGAACGCCTGCGCTTAATAATTGAAGGCGTTAAGGATTATGCTATCTTTATGTTAGATCCTGATGGGTATGTAGCTAGCTGGAATTCTGGTGCAGAACGCATTTTGGGATACAAATCTCATGAAATAGTCGGCAATAATTCAGAGTGTTTTTTCACTAAAGAAGATATTGAAATTGGTAAGCCTCAAGAAAAATTAATCCGGGGGGTAGCAGAAGGTCGATACGAAAATGAAGGCTGGCGGCTTCGCAAAGACGGATCGCAATTTTGGGCGAATATTATTGTTACTCCTTTGCGCGACGAAAGGGGAAAGTTGCAAGGCTTTTCGCAAGTAATGCAGGATATTACTGAACAAAAGCGGGCGGCTGAAGAAAAGATGCAGTTGATTGCTTCTTTGCAGGCATCGGAAAAAAAGTTTCGCACTTTGTACGAATCGACGACTGATGCGGTAATGCTGCTAGACGAAGAGGGTTTTTTGGATTGCAATCCGGCTACTTTAAAGTTATTTGGATGCAGCACTGAATCGGAGTTTTGCGGCAAGCATCCTTCGGAGTTCAGCCCGCCGTTGCAACCGGACGGACAAGATTCTATGAGTCTTTCTCAAGAGCGAATTAATACGGCTCTGCGATCGGGAAATTGCCGTTTTGACTGGAGGCACTGCCGTTTGGATGGTTCAGAGTTTCCTGCGGAAGTCCTGCTAACTTCTATGGATATCGGTGGCAAAATAGGGCTGCAAGGCGTGGTCCGCGATATCACTTATCGGGTGCAGGCTGAGGAAGCCCTGAAGCAGGCTAATGAGGTATTAGAATGCCGAGTTAAAGAGCGGACAAGTCAGTTGGAAGAGGCTATTAAAAAGTTGATTTTATCGGAAGAAAAGTTTTCTAAAGCTTTTAGATCTAGTCCAGATCCGATGATTATTACTACTTTTGCTGAGGGTCGTTTTATTGAAGTTAATGATAGTTTTCTGTCGATGACTGGTTACGATTTAGAAGAAACGCTCTGGAATACAGTACCGGGGTTAAATATTTGGGTAAGGGCTGAAGACCGACTTAATTTTAGGCGAAGTTTGCACGAACAAGGTGTTGTTCGCAATCACGAGTGCGAGTTTCGGATGAAGTCTGGATCGGTGGTGGTGTGTTTGCTGTCAGCAGAGTTGATTAATTTGGACGGCGAACTCTGTATGCTGGCGGTGATGACGGATATTACCGATCGCAAACACGCCGAAGAAGCCCTACGGGAAAGCCAGCGGGCCCTGGCGACGCTGATGAGCAATTTGCCGGGGATGGCCTACCGTTTTCGCAACGATGCCGATCGCAGTATGGAGTTTGTCAGCGAAGGTTGCTATCAGTTAGCCGGCTATTCTCCTGAAGAATTTATCGGCACTCGGCAAATTTCTCTCTCGGAACTGACTCACCCGGACGATCGCGAGAATTTGTGGAATGCCGTACAAGTTGCGTTGCAAGAAAATCGACCCTATCAGCTAAATTACCGAATTACTTCTAAAAATGGTGAATTAAAATGGGTTTGGGAGCAAGGTTTGGGAGTGTTTTCCGACTCTGGAGAATTGATAGCTTTGGAAGGCTTAATTACTGATATTTCCGAGCAGAAACGCAGTGAAGAAGCTTTGCGGCGATCGCAAACCGAGTTAACCCAACAAAAACTTCAACTCGAAAATACTTTGCACGAATTGCAGCAAACTCAAGCTCAATTGATTCACACTGAGAAAATGTCTACTCTGGGTCAAATGGTAGCCGGTGTCGCTCACGAAATTAATAATCCTGTTAGCAGCGTCTGTGGCAATCTCGTCCACGTTGGTCACTACACAGAAGATTTGCTGAATTTGCTCGATATGTACCAGCAGCACTGCCCGCAGCCACCTGCAGCAATTCAAAATAAAATTAAGGATATCGAATTAGAGTTTCTATTAGAAGATTTGCCGAAAGCGATGTCTTCGATGCAGGTTGGGGCCGATCGCATTCGGGAAATCGTGCGATCGCTTAGAAATTTCTCCCGCAAGGATGATTCTCAAATGAGCAAAGTTAACCTGCACGAAGGGATTGAAGGAACGTTGCTGATTCTGCAAACCCGCCTGAAAGCCAGAGGCAACTATCCCGAAATTGCGGTAATTAAGGACTATGGAAATTTGCCTTTGGTTGAGTGTTATGCCGGCAAAATCAATCAGGTATTTATGAATTTGATCGGCAATGCGATCGACGCGATCGAGGAATACAACGAAGGGCGTTCAGTTGCTGAAGTCAAAGCTAATCGCAGCAAGATTAAAATTAGGACAGAAGTCCACAACTCCAATGCTGTAATTAGGATTTCTGACAACGGTCCCGGTATGCCAGAAGAAGTTTCCCAGCAGTTATTCGAGGCTTTTTTTACCACCAAGCCCGCCGGCAAAGGCACCGGTTTAGGTTTGTCAATTTCCTACAAAGTTGTCCAAGAACACGGTGGTAAACTTAGCTGCGTGTCTGCACTCGGCCACGGAGCAGAGTTTATCATAGAATTGCCGATCGAACAACCGATTAAACAATCCTAAAGTGCGATCTGGGCGATCGCATTTCCGATAAGAGTCGCGGTTTGTCGTGAGGACTAAAGTCCTCATAAAACTCGATCTGACTAAAGCGATAAGGTGCCGTGGGTATGGAACCCTACATAGAGAAGTTTTGCGTATGTTCTGTATTGCTGAAACCTTGGCTTTTATCACAACTCGAATTACTGTCCCCACTTACCATTGGTAATGATTGAGAAAGCGACTAATAATAGTGGTACTTACTGTTTAAGAATGGTTAACATTGACCTACCCGATTGTTTCTGTGCCCTTTCTTTCACATTTTGGGAGAAAATGCAAGGGCTAGTTAAGAATGGTGCAAGATGTGAGATAAAACTAACTATTTTTGACAAGGACTAAAAGATTGTCGGTGAAAGACAGATACACCGCAGCGTTCCAAAGCCAATTTATGTTTAGCAGTACCGTATCCCTTGTTATTTGTCAAGTCATATTCAGGATACTTAACAGCCAAACGTACTATTAATTCATCGCGCCAAACTTTCGCCACAATACTAGCAGCAGCAATCTGAATCGATCGCGCATCACCCTTGATCATCGTCTCTTGCTCGATCGCCAAATTGGGAATCCTTTGATTCCCATCAACCAAACACAAATCCGGCGTCACCTTCAACTTCAAAATCGCCCGTTTCATCGCCAACAAAGAAGCCTGCAAAATATTGAGGCGATCGATCTCCCGCACCGAAGCGGCACCAATTTGACAGTCAACCGCCACAGCCCGGATTTTTACGGCTAACCGACTCCGGGCTGCGGCACTCAACTGCTTGCTGTCGCGCACCCCGCAACTTGCTAATTCACCGAGAACTTCGTCGGGCAAAATGCAGGCTGCAGCCACCACCGGCCCGAACAAAGCGCCTCGTCCGACTTCATCCACACCTGCAATTACTAGAGTGTTCGAGGGAGAGGGGGAAAGGGGAAGATGGAAAGATGGGAAGAGAGTAAAAATTTCTACTTCTTCCTTCTTCTCTCTTCCCTCTGACTTCTTCCCTCTTCCCTCTGACTTCATATCACTCATCCACAACGGCTGACGAGCGGCGGCGGCGGCGACGGTTGATAGCAGGCTCCTCGGGTTCGCTGGGTTGGCTGAGTTGGCTGGGTTCGATCGGCTCATGGGATTGGATCGGCTCATGGGATTGGATCGGCTCATAGGATTCGATCGGCTCATGGGATTGGATCGGCTCATGGGATTCGATCGGCTCATAGGATTCGATCGGCTCATAGGATTCGATCGGCTCATGGGATTCGCCTATCACATCGTTGGGTTCCTCCATCCGATCAAAATCATCAGTTTCGTCGATCGAACTCTCGCCATAAATTTGGGCCTCATCATCATCCTCCTCAGAAAAAACAGGCTCAACTACCGATCTTTCTGGATAATAATCCCGTTCCTCAACATTCTCTGCAGGCGCCGCCGCTTCAAATTCAAATTCGAGCTGCTCGAAAGGCGGCTTGTTCGGGGCCGCTCCCGGGAGAGTCACCGAAACGATCGCATTCTTAGGATTTTTCACACTGCGATCAGTAAGCACCAAAGGAGAAACCCCCATCAGAGCATAAACATCCTGCTCCTCCGCCGTCATTTCCACCGAAATCACCTCTGGAGGCTCCACCATAGGCTTCATCAACTCAGACTTAGCCGGACGCACACGCTCGAAATCCTCGCGCCTGCCAACAGTCGCCATATTCACCAGCCCGAAGCCCTCCGAAGCCGCCCGGATTCCGGGGGGTGCAAGATACTCAGAGCGCGTATCCGCGACAGGCGCGCTCGAAGTATTCGGCAGTCGCAACTTGCTGCGTACCGGTTCCTCCTCCGCCGGGAGAGCAAAAGGCTCTTCGCCAATCCGGCGACGACGGCGGCGTCTAGTTCCGTTCCCCAAATCCTGATAGCTGGGATGGTTGAGCAAGTCCAAAGATGAGGCGTTGCTGCCAGTCTCAAAATCCAAACTTTCGCTTTGAGGTTCCCAAGCAGCCCGAGCAGGTTCGGGGGGGCGTTCTTCCCGCACTGGGGCAGGAGTTGCAGCCGCCACAGGCGTCAAGCTGCGGCGTTCCAATCCTTCGGGCAAATTCAACAAAACGCGGTTCGACGTAGCGACGGTACGATCGCCCGATTCCCGCACCGCTGCGGCGAAGTCTTCTTCTCCGGGGAGTTGCACCAGATGACCCAACCCGCTGCAAGTCGGACAACTGTGACCAAACAACTCGTAAATATTTTGACCTTGGCGCTTGCGAGTCAGTTCTACCAGTCCCAATTCCGACAGTTGAGCGATTTGCGGCCGAGCTTTGTCAGCTTTGAGAGCTTTATTGAAATGTTCCAGCACTTGCAACTGATCGCGGCGGGATTCCATGTCAATAAAGTCAACAATAATCACCCCGGCAATATTGCGTAACCGCAGTTGTCTAGCAATTTCCGTTGCTGCTTCGCAATTTGTCCAGAGTACCGTTTCCCGAGCCGTGGCCGATCGAGTAAACGAGCCAGAGTTGACATCGATCACCGTCAGCGCCTCAGTCGGCTCGATAATCACATAACCACCCGAAGGCAAATCAACCCTTGGTCTGAGGGCTTCTCGAATCGCAGCATTAACGCGGAAAAATTCTAAAATCGAGGCGCGCTCTCGGTGGTGGTCGATCAAAACTCCCGCAGGAAGTTTACCGCCGTTCCAGCTCATCAACTGCTGCTTCACCCGCTTAATGCCATTTTGCGAGTCCACCACAATCCGATTCACGTCACCGCTGAACATATCTCGCAGCACCCGCTGAATAAAATCGTCATCCCGGTTGAGCAGTGCCGGCGCCCGCGAAGTACCGCCTTCTAGTTGAACGGCTTCCCATTGTTTTTGGAGGACTTCCAAATCTTCCATGATCGCTTCTTCGGTCATCCCTTCAGCTTCAGTGCGTACCAGCAACCCCATCCCGGCCGGTTTCACCAAAATAGCCAGGGCTCTGAGGCGGTTGCGCTCGGCTTCCGACTTGATCCGCCGCGAGAGATTGACTCCCCTGCCGTAGGGCATCAGTACCAAATAGCGGCCCGGCAGGGTAATGTTGCCTGTCAGCCGGGGGCCTTTGCTGCCCGTCGGTTCTTTCATTACCTGCACCACCACTTTCTGCTGGGGGGTCAGGAGTTCTGTAATTGCTCCTGCCGAGCGTTTAAGGCGCAGCGGGCCGAGGTCTGTGACGTGCATAAACCCGTTACGTTCTGGGTCGCCGATATTGACGAACGCCGCATCTATCCCAGGCAGTACATTTTCAACAATTCCCAAGTAAATGTCACTGACTTGGTGGCTGCCTGTGGCTACCACAAGTTCTTGGATTTGATCTTCTGAAAAGACGGCAGCAATGCGATGCTGCTCTGCTATAACTATCTGCTTTGTCATTCAATTTCCTCAAAAAACTGGCAGCAAGTTAGAGACACTTACGCACTCATAGTGCCTCTGAACTTAGACTGTAATTAGTAGTAGCTTGAAGAGTTATTAGCTGTGAGTTGGTGCAGGGTGGAAGGAAAGTTAACTGTTGACCGTTCACTGTTAACTGTTCAGTGTTAACTGTTACAGATAAAGTAGTTAAACCCGCCCGTACAGAGTTATGAGTTATGCTCAGCAGATAAATCTGAGAGAGAGAAATAAGGAGGTTTTTATCGAGTTAGCTCTATTGAGATTTGAGCTGAGAATTGCGAAATCAATACTCAAAACTCAACACTTACAACTCTTCCTTTGAACTCAGCGAATAAATTCATTGACACCGTACTAATTTCTTAACACACAACTTAACACTCCGAACTGATAACTCCGCTTGCGTGGTGGTTGAGGGCTGGTTTTGAGCGAAAGTAGGTAGGAGTGAAAGCGCCTAGACTTTTGTTGAATTCTTGCGCGATCGCACTCAACACACCCCAGCTTGGCATTCGACTGCAACCTCCGCCCCTGCCAACCCTAAAACCTCGTCAGTCGATTTTAGATTTTAGATTTTAGATTTTAGATTTACTCCACAGATGAATTTGGGAGATTGAACTAGAGTCTAAAATCTAAAATTTTGGTTTTCCACGAATTAAGTCGGGGGCTTATCTCCGTTTTTTGACGGTTCAGTCAATTTTAAATTTTAAATTTTAGATTTACTCCACAGATAAATCTGGGAGATTGAACTAGAGTCTAAAATCTAAAATTTTTGGTTCTCCACGAATTAAGTCGGGGGCTTATTTCCGTTTTTTGACGGGTCAGTCGATTTTAGATTTTAAATTTTAGATTTTAGATTTTAGATTTACTCCACAGATGAACCTGGGAGATTGAACTAAAGTGTCAAATCTAAAATTTTTGGCTCTTCACGACTTAAGTCGGGGGCTTATCTCCATTTTTCGACGGGTAAGTCGATTTTAGATTTTAGATTTTAGATGTTAGATTGACTCCACGGATAAATCTGGGAGCTGGAACTTTAATCTAAAATCTAAAATTTTTGGTTCTCCACGACTTAAGTCGGGGGCTTATCTCCGTTTTTTGACCCGTCAAAAACATCTATTGTTGAATACCCGCTCTGCGGTTTGAACCGTGAGATTTGTGAATAAGCCGACCACCGACAACCAGTCGATCGATCGAAATTAATCGCTAAATTTGGTTCAGACCCCGCTCCTGCAGGTTTGGCGCTAGATTTAGCCCGTGAATGTACAACAAAAAGGCTTGAAGTCTTGAACAGAAGCAATTTGCACCCAGCCCGCGTTGCTGGTTGACGAGGGCGGCGAGCGACTAAAGCGCTCGAGCCGCCGCGGCTTCCATAACAAGCGATTATAGCGTGAAACGACACATCCCGATCGAGAGCCGAAGGTGAAATATTCCACCACAGCTCCCCTATTTTAACCATAACCCAGGATTAGCTGACTACGCTCAACCTGCAGAAGCTGAATTTCCTGCTGGCTGACTTGTTCGAGCATGAAAATAATATGTTCTGGCTTTAGCAAGTTGCCGTCGCTGCGACAACTCCCGATACAGCGCAAGACGGCTCTACCTTCGGATGTAGTACCAGAGGCAGAGGTGCTGGTGTCTGGTTTCGGCTCTACAAGTTCTAGTTTGTGCAGCCTTTCACGTAAATTGACATCCTGCGTCTTTCCCGACTTAGTAGTATGCACCCGCCAAAAAGCCTCGGTTTCGACGATCGTCTTAACCCAAGCTTCCCAAGTGGCATCAGGAGCCACGGAGACAGGAGCAGCATTGTCTCCGTCTAATTCGCCATTTTCTGTCAGCGAACCCCCTACAGCGACAGTAATCACGTACTCCGCTGCTTCTAACAACTGGTTAGCAGAAGGAGCCTTGAGATCGATCAAATCAACCTTGTAAATCGGAATATTTTCCGGCAGCTTAGCCACCAACTTTTCCCGAAAACTCTCAATATCGATCGACTCAGTGAGCTCAAAGTCGGCAATTTCCCCTGTGCTGGTAACGCCCAGAGGCAGAGCATTTGCCAGAGAAATCCGAGGGTTCGGGTGAAAGCCGCCGGTAAACGAAATCGGCAAATCTGCTCTGCGGACTACTCGGTCGAACAATCGGATCAAATCCAAATGACCAACCAAAGCCATATCGCCCACCTTCCCGAACCAAACCCGCAAACGCTGTTTCCGCTCCGTATTCGGGACAAACTCCCCAGCAAACTCTGGAATTGGCAGCGCCTCCACAACCACATTGTGTCCGAAATCGGTGCCACACACCCCGCAGCGCGAACACCCTTCAAAGGAACAGTCTGGAACCGTCGCTGCTTCTAAAGCCTTTTGCAAGTCAATTTTCAGCCAGTTTTTATCGATCCCCGTATCTAAGTGATCCCAAGGCAGGGATTGATCGAGAGAAAGAGAGGGGGAGGGGGAGAGGGGGAGATGCGGAGAATCGGAAAAATCTTCCTTGATTTCTCTTCCTTCTTCCTTCTTATCTCTTCCTTCTTCCTTCTCAAAAAGATTCCACTCCCCGCTTTCAACTTGGCGGTATTTCCAGGTAAGACCGGATTCATCGATCGCCTGAGTCCAAGCTTTGTAAGCCTGATCCAAGCTTTCCCACCACGCATCCATACCCGCGCCCAGTTCCCAAGCGCGGCGGACTACAGCAGCCAAACGCCGATCGCCCCGTCCGACAAAATCCTCCATTGCCGAAATCCGCACATCAGTGTAATTCACCTTGACGCCCCGCATCCCCCGAAATTCTGCCTTCAGGAGTTTTTGCTTGCGGGAAAACTCAGCAGTAGAAACCGAGTGCCACTGAAAAGGAGTGTGAGGCTTAGGCGTAAAATTAGAAATTGTCAAGTTAAAATTCAGTCCCCGCCGACCATCCACCCTGCATTCCCGGTGCAGCCAGCGGACTGTTTCGGCGATACCCAGAACATCAAAATCGGTTTCCCCAGGCAAACCGATCATAAAATACAGCTTGATTTTATCCCAGCCGCGATCGACCGCAGTTTTGACACCCCGAAGCAATTCTTCATTGGTCAAACCTTTGTTAACGATGTCGCGCATGCGCTGAGTACCAGCTTCCGGGGCAAAAGTCAAACCGCCTTGTCGGGTACCGCCGAGAATGTCGGCAATATTATCGTCAAATCTGTCAACCCGCTGGCTGGGTAGAGACAGAGAAATGTTTTTATCTTTGAGGCGATTTTTGATTTCCATCCCGACTGCTGGGAGTGCCAGATAGTCGGAACAACTCAGGGAAAGCAGGGAAAACTCGCTGTGCCCGGTGGCTTGCATACCCTGTTCGATCGCCTCTACGACTTGCTGCGGTTCGACATCGCGTGCGGGGCGAGTCAGCATTCCCGGTTGACAGAAGCGACACCCGCGGGTGCATCCCCGGCGGATTTCTACTGTCAGTCTGTCGTGTACTGTCTGGACGTAGGGAACCAGCCCGATCGAATAAGCTGGTATCGGAGTTGCCACGCGGCGCAGAATTCGTTCTGGAACTTGCGGGCGGTTGGGATGAACAGAACCGTCGGCCGCCATATCGTAGAATTGCGGGACGTAGACGCCTGGAATTTGCGCTAAATCCAGCAGCAATGCTTCTCGGCTCAAATTATTAGTTTTGCCTTCTGCCAAAATCAAGCCAATTTCTGGCAGCAACTCTTCTCCATCTCCCAAAGCGATGAAGTCAAAAAAGTCCGCGTAGGGTTCGGGGTTAGAAGTTGCTGTTTGCCCGCCAGCAAAAATCAGCGGAATTTGAGCACCGTTTTGGGCATTTGTCGCTCTTTCTTGCCAAGTTAGGGGAATGCCGGCTAAATCCAGCATTTCCAGAATGTTTGTGGCTCCGAGTTCGTAGCTGAGGCTGAAGCCCAGAATATCAAATTCTGTGAGCGATCGCCTCGATTCTACGGCAAACAGCGGAGTTTTAGTCGATCGCAGTTTTGCTGCCAAGTCTGGTGCGGGCAAATAAGCTCGATCGCACAACTGTCTCGGCCCTGCGTTCAAAATATTGTAAAGGATGATGTGCCCCAGATTGGAAGCACCCACTTCATAAACTTCTGGGTAAGTGAGAACCCAGCGCACCAAAGCCTCGTCCCAAGGCTTGTGCGTAGATCCCAATTCGTTTCCCAGATAACGAGCAGGCTGATTAATGTCTGCTGTAAGTAATTCTTCGACTTTTACTGCCACGGCTCGACTCGCTAAATATTTGCGACTCTTAAGCAGCCTACCTTAAAATCTGCCAACACGCCAACGACAGTAGCCTGTCTTTTCGGGCATTTAACCGAATTTGCTGTGTTTTGTTGCTGGTTTTCGCCTAGGAGGCACGTCTACCAGTGCTGGTTTACGCAGGAGTTTTCGGCTTCAAAGCTATCGACATTTTCAAATATTTCAAACACTCGATCGAGTTGGCTGAGTTCCAGAATCATCTTAATCCCTGGAGAAACTGAGCAAAGACTAAACCTGCGCCCCATTTTTTTCGCCTGCTTGAGGCCCGAAACCAATGCCATCAAACCGGCACTGTCAATAAATTTTACTGCGCCCAAATCTACGAGTACCGCTACCACCCCAGGGGCTGCAATTGCTGTCATTAGTTGCCGTCCGAATTCTGCGCAGGTGGCTGCATTCAGGTGGTCTAGGGGTCGAATCACCGTAATTGGTTTATGGGCAAGAAGTGTCTGCATATGTCAAACCTATGGTTGCTACGTATTTTCAACTACTGTGCTGGACAGGTGTAAGCCTAAACCTACTTGATTACTCTGAGGCTAACTTGCTCTGAGGGAAATCGACCAGTTTTTTCAGTAGTTTTACTGAATCTTTATTTATTGCCTCTTTTTTATGAAATTTTGCGTAAGATTTGGGCAGGAAACGTAAGCTACTATACTATTTTTTATTAATGCCAGCAGCTTGAGTCTTGGTAACTCTAAAAATTGCGATCGACTTTGCCCTAGCTGTTAGATAAAACTGAACAATGTAATTTCAATCACTTATTAGTTCTGATCTAGATCACCTGTTTGCTCGACACTTCAGAGGAAAATTAAACTGTACGGAGTTCTCCGACTTACTATGCAAGCAACTCATGCTATTCGTCAACTTGTAGAAAAAGCCCTCTACATTAAGCAGTTGACGCCTGACATTGAAAACGAAATCAACTACGAGCTCACCCGTTTGGGGTACATCTCGGATATTGATTATGAGGCTTTAGAGTTATTAATGGATGAAATGGATGCCGGCCGGGTGCAATTGGTATCTAACCGTCGATAGTGGAAAGTTGGCGACCAGTCCATATCCCAAAACCAAAAAATCCTTGCACGGCGGGCAGTAGAGGAGTTTTAGAAGCATTTACGCCGACCGAATATTTTTCTAATGAAGCATCTCGTTGCTGAACTTGATATTTGAGGAAATAGTATTAGGGGCGATCGTCACTGCACCTGTGCTCAAAAGCTAAAAAATTTGACTTAAATTAAATTTATAACTTTTGGGGGATGACAAATTAGGTTAATTGTAAATTTAACTAAGAGTCATGCTTAATGAAGCAGCTAATTGCTGAACTTGATATTTTAGGAGAGACTGTTAAGGGCGATCGTCCTTGCACCTCCTACAATTTGAGATTTTAGATTTGAGATTTTAGATTTGAGATTTTAGAAGTCGGACTACAGATGATTATCAGGGTTTGGAACTTGTCTACAGTTGCATTCCTTTTAGAAACTGGTATCAGTATCAAAAACTACACACTATGACCTAAATTAAATTTATAACTTTTGGGCCTTGACAAATTAGCTCTAAGTCTAATTCATACCGAAATTTTTTTCGGCAGGATTAGGACTCAGGCAAACTGTCACAAATAAAGCTTAAATTTTAAGTATGTAGTTGCGCTTGTGCGCTCTTAGCTTAGGAAATAGCCTACAAGCGCAACTACATATTTTTGTTTAATCTACCAGTTAGCCTTAGTCCTAAGAATTATTATCCGATCGCTCCAATGCAAGAAAATTGGTTTGTAGTCACGACCTCGGTCCTCAAAGTTTGCAAAGCCACTCAATCTAAAATCTAACCTCTAAAATCTTCGATCGCGCCGCCAAACTTGCCACCACCGCCACCAACTCAGCAGGCTCGATCGGCTTGGGCACGTAAATTTGAAAACCTTGCTGCAGTGCCCGTATCCGTTCTTCTACCTTACCAACCGCCGTGAACGCCAACGCCGGAATTTCCCTGTCCACCATCCGCGATCGCACTTGCCGCAGCAGAGCCTCTCCATCAGGGGCTTGCATCTCGATATCGATCGCCAACACATCCGGATTCAGCCTTTCCATCGCCTCCAGCGCCGCCATTCCAGAGCTAGCAATCTCCACCTGGGCCCCGCAATCTTCGAGCACTGTACAGGCAAAATCCAGGGAATCTGCGTCGATATCGACCACCAAGACTCGCACTCCAGAAAGATTGCTGCTGACAAAAGAGTCCTTTACAGGGGCTCGCGCCTTGCTTTTATGAATCGCCAACTCCCCAAGTCCAGCAACCGACAATCCAGCGTCGCAATGAAGCTGTTGAATTGGCAATTTCACTAAAAACCTCGAGCCTTTTCCCTTCCCGGCTGATTCGGCTTGCACCGTCCCCCCGTGCATTTCCACAAAATGCCGCACTAGGGCCAAACCCAAACCCAATCCGTTGTACGATCGCCTTGTAGAGCTGTCAGCTTGGCTGAACCGCTCGAAAACGTGCGGCAAAAACTCTTCTGAAATCCCTTGTCCCGTATCGCTGACTTCAATTTCGACACTAGCGGGCGACAATTGTTTACAGCAAGCGGATTCCTCACGGGCAAAAGTCCTCTCCATCTTTCGCACCTCCACCTTCACCTGTCCGCCATCGGGAGTAAACTTAATCGCATTCGACAGCAAATTCCAGGCTACCTGCTGCAAACGACCGGAATCGGCAAAAACCCGCCCGGTAGTGGGGTCGAAATCCGTCACAATTTCAATATTTTTGGCGGCAATCGCGGGCGCCAGAGTATCGATCGCAGCCTCAACAGTCGAAATCACATCCACCCACCGCAAATTCAGCGACAGTTTCCCGGTAATAATCTGCGACACGTCCAACAAATCCTCGATCAGAGTTGCCAGCGATCGCGTATTGCGGTCGATCGTTTCCAGAGCCCGAACAGTCGTTTTTTCGTCAAACTTGCGGTTTCGCAACAGTTGTGCCCATCCCAGCATCGCATTCAGCGGCGTCCGCAATTCGTGGGACAAAGTTCCTAGAAACTCGTCTTTAATCCGGTTCGCGCGCGCCAATTCCTGGGCTCGATCGTGCAGTTCTCTTTCCAACTGCTTGCCAACCGTCAAGTCGAGAATAAAAGCCACAGATTCTTGCCGCTTTTGGGCCAGCAAAACATATCCGATCAACACCGGAATCCGGCTGCCGTCTCTCCTCCAGAATTCCTTTTCGTAGGGAGTGCAAGCCCCCGTTGCTTGTGCCTCTGCCATGCCCTTCTTGTCGAGAGACTGGTACTCCGGCGGTGTGATGTCAATCGAATTTAATTCCCCGCGCTGCAACTGTTCCCGCGTGTAACCAATTATCCGCAAAAATTCATCGTTGGCCTCGATGATAGCGCCGTTCACATCCCCGAAGATAATTCCTATCAAGTTAGCTTCGGCTAACATTCTCAGCTTTTCTTCGCTAGCTTGGAGTGCAGCTTCTGTTTGTTTGCGAGCGGTAACATCTTGGATGTAACCCGACAAACCCGAATCGGAAGGATAAAAACGCATCTTCAACCACTTATTCCATAACGGTACGAATTCTTCATACTCGATTGTTACCTTTTCTGCTAATGCTTTGGTAGCCATTTTGTAAAACTGTAACTCAACTGCCCCTGGAAATATATCCCAAATTTTTTGACCTATCAGTTCTGCTTTTGGTCGGCCTAACAGCTCAATAGCTTGGTGGTTAACATAGGTATAATTCCAATTTAAATCAACAGCGATAAAAGCATCGGTAATGCTTTCGAGAATGTTAGTAATTTTATCGTTTGCCAATTGCAGCGCTTTAGCAGTTTCTTCTGCTTGCAACCTCGCTGCTTGTTCGCGGGACAAAGCGACAGCGCGTTCTTGTTCGGCCAGTTTTCGATCGCTAATATCGATGTAAGAACCGATGTAACCTGCAAAAGTGCGATCGGGCCTGTACCGGGGTACGCCTGTACCCAAAACCCAGCGGTATTCCCCGTCATAACGCCTCAAACGGCATTCTATCCGGTACTCGCTGCCAGCGTCGAAGGCTCTTTGGTAAATATCCAGCCATTCTGGCAAGTCATCTGGGTGCAAGTTTTCCATCCAACCCGTGCCCATTTCTTGTTCCAAAGTTCTACCGGTAAACTCCAGCCAAACTTTGTTAAAGTAATCGCCAAGTTGGTCAGTGCCCGACATCCAAATCATCACCGGCGCGGTATCTGCCATAATCCGAAATCGAGCTTCGCTTTCCTGCTGCTGTGCTTCGGCTTGCTTGCGATCGTTCCGTTCTTGAACTTCCCGCAGGGCCCGCTCAATCGACGGCACCAGCCGTATCAAACGGCGTTTGAGAACATAATCAGTAGCGCCGCTTTTCAAAGTTTCGATCGCCACTTCCTCGCCCAAAGTAGCCGAAACAAAAATAAACGGCACTCCCGGACAAGTAGTGTGGGCGATTTCCAGCGCAGCTATCCCGTTAAAACAAGGCAGCATATAATCTGCCAAAATAATGTCAAAACGTTGTTTTTCCAGCGCCGTGGCAAAGTCTTCTCGAGTTTCCACACACACCAGAGAAAATTGGAGCCCGCCATCCATTAGATATGCCTCAATCAGTTCGGCATCTAGGGGACTGTCTTCTACTAAGAGGATACTGAGCGTTTTCACAAAAATTCCTTTTACTTAAATATTAATTAGCGGACACAAAATTTTATCGGGCTGCGGCTGGTTAAGTGAAGCCCAAAAAAGTCTTGCGTTTTTAATGGCATAAAAAAATGTAAAAATCAATTGGTTTCATGAGTTGAGCATTCATATCTCAATCCTAGCTTCTAATCAAGTCTATTGCTGCTTGCAGCGAGGTAAATCCCCGCTTTGACTTGAGCGGCTAGTACGGTTGTTTTTCCTTAACTTTCGTCGGCTTCCAAGAAATCGGCATTGCTGGAGTCTTGCTTCTATGCAGCAGTTTAGCTATACCCTGTTAAATAAATAGTTTCGCGCTTCTGGCTAGAAACAACTAGCTATGTAGTAATTTATCTCGCTTGCTACTAACTACTGCTACCTCGTTTGGCAGATTATTTTTTTGTAGTGATGCCCAAGTTAATTCTATATTGCTTTGCCGCTCCTCTCAAGCTCGAATTCGGTTGAATTCTGCCCTTATTTCCTGAATATCGATCGATCCTGTCAAAAAAGTCAAAGTTGCTGGTCTGTCTGCTTTACTTTTTGCCGGATTTACCTACCATGCAACTGTTGCATGGTAGGTAACTGTTGCTTTGTTTGTCCCTGTCGCCCATCAAAAATCACCCTCTTTAGTAAGAGATAGTCGTACTGCATCTATCCAAAGATAGATTTGGGCAGAGACACTGCACTCAACCTGCAGAGGTTCCCCTGAATTCGGTACAACGAAGTGCCACCCAGCCGAAAATCTGAGAAAGCTCGATCGACCAATTAAATTCCTATACAGATCGCAGAAAATTTTCTCTGGACTCCCTACACTTGCACTCCCTGGCTGCCTCTGACCGATCGGCTTATTGATTGAACCAACCCAAAGTGTCTTAAAATATACAATACGGTGAGCTGCTGCACAGCCCGCATATATTAAAACCAAGCGCCAACTTGCAATAATTCTTTAAAATAGAGGTACAGCACCGGCGATCCCTAACTCTTCCCCCTCAGAAAGGGTAGGGTTTAGCAGAATTGAAAACCATCGTCTATGGTGACTTCCAGTAAAGCCCGTGCAGTTGCTTTAGTCTCAGCTTTATTCAGGTTATTGGCAACCAGTTACGAGGAGATTTGACCCGCCGTGCTCCAACGCATCAAACAAGACTTAAAAAACGACCTGATCGCAGGACTATTGGTAGTGATCCCCTTAGCTACCACCATCTGGCTGACAATTACCGTCGCCAGTTGGGTCATCAATTTTCTCACCAAAATTCCCAAGCAGATCAACCCTTTTGACGGGCTCCACCCGATTTTGGTGAATCTGCTAAATCTTTTAGTAGGGCTGGCTGTACCCCTGCTGAGCATCTTAGTCATCGGTTTAATGGCCCGCAACATTTTCGGCAAGTGGCTGCTAGACTTTGGCGAACGGGTGTTGCAGGCAATTCCCCTAGCGGGTTCGGTTTACAAAACCCTCAAACAACTGCTGGGAACCCTCCTCAACTCAAACGACAAATTTCGCCGCGTGGTGTTAGTGGAATATCCCCGGCGGGGAATCTGGACTTTAGCATTTGTGACCGGTACGATCGAGAGTAACGACATCCCACCTCACCTTTCCGGTGAAACCCCGATCGGCATTTTCATCCCCACCACTCCGAACCCCACTACCGGATGGTACGCTATAGTCCCCGAAGCAGATTTAGTCAATTTGTCAATGTCGATCGAAGATGCCTTTAAAGTCATCATCTCTGGGGGCATCGTCAACCCCAGCAACTCAGTTCCAGTAACCTCCGAAAAAATCAAGGGCAAAACACTCGAACCCTTGGTATCCGAATCAAGATACCAGGCTGTTCCAGTCGAAGAAGAGTGAACCAAGACATTTTTAGTGGCCAGTAAGACCGTGTAAACTTTCCCCATAGCAGATAATATTTCGACAAAACCAGCCCAAACCGAGAAAGCCTATACTCAGACACCCGGTTTCGAGCATAAATCTTAGGTTTGACAGTGAAGTATCTGTAAACTACCCGCCGCTGGCGAGTCAGACGGCTGGTCTTGTAACGCTTTTAGTCGAGTTTTCTGCTAAAGTTCAAGTCCGCGCGCAATCGAAAAACTTCCTAAATTCTCAATTCCTATCTAAAAACTATGAAAAAAGCCCGCGAAACAGCACGCGAACTCGCACTCCTCGGCATAAGCCAACTGCCGACGAATCCAGAACTCTTAGAAGCCAAGAAACTGCAAGATGTTCTCCTCGCTGCTATCCGTACCCTGACAACAGAAGTTCAAGAATCCCTAGAAGCAGCAGCATCCGAAGTGCAGCGGAGTAGCGACAAACTCCTTGCTAGCGAAATCCGCGCCGCCGATATACAAAGTGCTAGAACAATGGTGCGGGAAGCAGTCGAACTCACCCAAACCGCAATCAACCGTCTCGGTTCAGCAATGGAGTTTCCAGAACTGATCCAGCTAGCCAACCAGCAAGATGTCCGCACCTATGCTTTGCAAATCCTGACGAAAGTCAGCGCCAACCGTGTTCAAATTGATGAATTGCTTTCGGAAGCCCTTGTAGACTGGCAAATAGAACGGTTGCCCCGGATCGATCGAGATATCATGAGAATCGCGATCGCCGAAATGCTATATCTGGGCTTACCCGAACAAGTCAGCGTCAACGAAGCCGTCCAACTCGCAAAACGCTACAGCGGCGACGAAGGACATCGCTTCATCAACGGAGTCCTCCGCCGAGTAGTCGATAAAATCAATGCAGAAGTTGTTAGTCCTTAGTCGTTAGTCCTCAGTCCTCCGGGTGCTTGGTGAGTACCTTACCCGGAGGGTGCACGCCGAGGCGCGAACCTTACCCAGAGTCATTAGCAATCCACAATCCGCAATTCGCAATCCGCTCTAAACTAAGGACTAATAACTATATTCCCAATTTCCTATGGTATTTAATTGGTTTCGTCGCCAGTACAGCGAAAGCAAATCTTCAGAAACAGAGGCAACCCCCGAACAGCCACAAGATGAGTCGGCAAAATCCCCATCGGTTGAGCCTCAAACAGATGCAACAGAGCAAGACTCTCCTGCTGTAGCCGAAGATTATCTCAATTGGGCAAAAGCTGCCTACAAAAATATTCAAAAACAGCAAAAACCCGAAACAGAAGTTTCTGAGACACCAGCGCCTGATGTTCCAGCAGCCGAAGCAGAAAGCGCGGCAGTTGCAGAAGTTGCAGAACCGACGACTATTAAAGCAACCGAGCCGATCGAACTTGAACCAGCACCCACAGCAGCAACTGTTGCAGAAGTTCCAGAAGTTGCAGCACCAGCAACAGTTGAAGCAACCGAAGTTTCCGAACTCGATGCAGCCAAGCCAGCAGAAATTGCCGAAACTCTGCAACCCACAGCAGCGGCGATCGACATTGCACCTATTGCTCAACAATTAGAAGTTACAGCAGAAAATATAGAAATTGCCGAACCTGCAACAGAGGTTGTAGAAACCGAATCACTCGCATCCGATGGCGAAGCAGCCGAAGCCCTGCCGTTTTGGGCCAGAGCTCAGGCCGATCGCATGGAGCGCATCGAACGCCTCAAAGAAACAGCCCTTGAAGAACCAGAAGTAATTGCAGCCGCTGCCGAGAGAGCGGCAATTATCGAAGAAATTCCCGGTTTCGCCTTTGACGAAGGCTTCCTGTGGTCATCAGAAATCTTAGCCAGTCAAGGCCGCCGCCCAGACCAAGTATCCGTCGAAGAAATCACTTGGCTGCAAAAACTGCGGAAAGGCTTAGAAAGAACTCGTCGCAGCTTAATTAATCGACTAAAGGCGATCGTCGGTCAAGGCCCGCTCAATCAAGACGCGGTAGCCGAAATTGAGACTTTGCTCCTGCAAGCTGATGTCGGAGTCGCAGCCACCGACATCATTATCAGTCGTCTCCAAGAAAGACTCACACAAGAAGTGCTGCCACCAGAACAGGCTCTAGCCTACCTGAAAACGATTCTGCGCGATATTCTGGACGCTCCCTGTGCCGAAACAGCCGCCGGTAATCCCGCCTACAGCCTGACATTTGCCCCGGAAAAAGACACTTTTAACATCTGGTTGATCGTAGGAGTCAACGGTGCGGGCAAAACTACGACGATCGGCAAACTTGCCCATATTGCCCAAAAATCCGGCTACAAAACCCTAATAGCCGCCGCCGACACTTTCCGCGCCGCCGCCGTCGAACAGGTGAAAGTTTGGGGTTCCCGCAGTGGCGTTGAAATTATTGCCAACCCAGGGAAAAATACCGATCCGGCTGCTGTCGTGTTTGATGCGATCGCCGCTGCCAGCGCCCGAGGCACAGAACTGCTGATCGTAGACACCGCAGGCCGCCTGCAAAACAAAAAAAATCTGATGGACGAATTAAGTAAAATCCGTCGCATTGTAGATAAAAAAGCCCCAGGCGCTACCGTAGAATCTCTACTGGTCTTGGATGCCACACTGGGTCAAAATGGTTTGCGACAGGCAGAAGTGTTCGCAGAATCGGCAAAACTAAGCGGAGTAGTATTGACAAAACTCGATGGTTCTGCTAAAGGTGGTGTTGCCCTAGCAGTAGTGCAGCAGCTTGGTCTGCCAATCCGCTTTATTGGAGTCGGGGAAAGCATCGAAGACTTGCGTCCGTTTTCTAGTTACGAATTTGTGGAAGCCCTACTCGATTTTAGATTTTAGATTGATGAGGCATTTGCCAGCCGCCCCCATCTTTGGGAGGCGGACACAGATCTTCAAAATCTCAAATTATTAACCTCAAACTACCATCGCAGGACTTGCGCCGATCGCCACGAGCGATCGAGTGAAAAATAAATATCTAGAAACAATACCTTCGTTCTGTTATTACTTGGTTTGGATCAAACCGCGAGGCAAAGCAAGCGTATCAAATTAAGCTCCAATTTAGTATGAGTCGGCTGTCTGAGCAAATTCTTCCCGATCCCCCTGGCGCCCCCCTGATAGTCGGGTGGGACAGAAGATGGTCAAAGTCCCCCTTCTTCTTAAGGGGAGCCGCTGCGGTCTTGGGCCCACCCAAGTAGAGCAAGCAGCGTGGATTTAGGGGGTATCTAGACTCAGCTATAAACGATATTTCTTAAGAATTTTAGACTTAAGTTGATACAAATGTTTTAGTGCCCAACTTACTCGCTCAAACCAAACTACTTGCTCGAGAAAAAAACGGGTTTCTGTTCAAGTGACCCGTAAGTCCTCAATCATTCCTCCTTCTAACATCGACAATCACAAATTAAAAATGACTGCTGTGCCTTTGCCTCGCCCCTCACCTCAACCTGCTGACCGCCCTTCGGGTCGCAATTCCACCGACGCGACGCCAGTATTTGCCCTCAAAGAACTGGTGGCGCGTTTGCACCGATATCAGCACAACGTTCAAGATATGTTGGGTTCGCTGGGATTTGCCCTGCGAAGTTTTAACAATCTAAACCAATTTTTGGAGTTGGTGCCTTTGGTGGCGACTCGCGTTACCGACGCCGACGGGGGAGCTTTAGTGCTGTTCAAACCCAACGGTCAAGTCAGGTTCCAGCAGTTGCATTGTCAGGAAGGACGGCAGTGCCAAGATATGCGAAAAGCGCTGGAAATAGCCACCAGGCAAGCTACAGCAGGTGCGGGCGCTACTGCTGCATCGTTTTCGGAAACCTCTGGGCAAACTTCTAGTCTAGACCTGCAAGTCGGTCGTTATTTGGGCCCGGATGTTCATTTGTTTGGGGCGCCAATTTTAGTCAACAATTTGGAACGGGGACGACTTTATGTTTTTAGCAGTGATCCGCAATATCTCTGGACTCCCAGCAGACAGAAATTAGTTCGGTTGGTGGCGGATCAAACCGCCGTGGCTATTTGCAAAGACGAACTTACTGTTAAGTTGGCGGAAAAAGACCGCTTAGACAGAGAGTTAGAAATCGGGGCGGAAATTCAATTGCGGCTGCAACCGCGCAGTTGTCCGAAAATTCCCGGTGTTGACGTGGCCGCCCGCTGCCAAACTGCTAGCAGAGTCGGCGGAGATTATTATGATTTTATTCCCGCTGACTATGACCCGATCGGCAAGGAGAATGAGGGGGAAAACCCCCCATCCCTAATTAAAAATCTCAAGTCCAAAATCGACAAGGGCCGCTGGAGCATTGTGATCGGCGACGTGATGGGCAAAGGAGTACCGGCGGGCCTGTTGATGACGATGACACGGGGTATGCTGCGGGCGGAGGTGTTGAACCGCCACTCGCCGTCGAGAATTTTGCAACATTTAAACCGGGTTATGCACGCGGATTTGGAAAATTCCCACCGTTTTGTGACTCTGTTTTATTCGGAGTATGACCCGAAAACTCGCGTTTTGTCTTACAGCAATGCTGCTCACCACCCGCCTTTGCTGTGGCAAGCTGCAACTAATTCGATTCTTCAGCTCGATACTTTGGAGGGAATGTTAATTGGGCTGGATGCTGATTCGCATTACCAAGAAGCTCAAGTGCAATTGCAGCCAGGAGATACTATTATTTATTACACAGACGGATTTACCGATGCTTCTAATCAAAGGGGCGATCGCTTTGACGAGGATAACTTGACCTCGGCTTTTCAGTGGGCCTGTCAAAATTACCAGCAGTCTGAAGAAATTTTGGATTATTTGTTCGATCGTGTACACCAGTTTATCGGTATCGGCAATCGCAACGAAGATGACATGACACTGGTTGTACTTAGGGTAACACCTTTAGCAGGAGAAAATCACCATGATAGTTAATTTAATGCCGGAAATTACTGCTGGATTAACCAGCTCGATTAATTGGAACGATGTCGCTCACTTGGTAGTTTTGAAATCTCATTTGAGTTCCACGGTGATTTTGGGTCAAAGTTACGAAATTTTTACAAATTTCCAGAAAGCTTGGAACAATTTTGTTTCGACTGGTCAAATAGGAGCTTTTTTTATAGGTATTTTTGTTGGCTGGTTCTTTAAAGGGATTTTTCGTTAGAGTGCTTGTCGCTGAAGCTATCAGAAAGCAAATTAAGATTGAAAAGGTTTGTCGCTAATCAAAACTTCACTTCTTTCTGATGCAGCAAAAGTTTCACAATTTTGTAGTCCAGACTTCAGTTTTTTCGGATTAAAAGATGTATAAAAAGTTTGTAGTCAGGACTTGAGTTTTTTCTGGCAGAATTGGGAATGGAGGACTAAAGTGCTGACTACAAACCGGAGGAAAGACTAAAGTCTTTGCTACAAACCGGTTTTATAGACTTCTGCAAGAGAGATACAATCTAGTTTTAGCTTGAGCAATGACAACACAACAAAAAACTTGGAGTCAAAGATTTGAATCGGCGCTGCACCCGGCGATCGCCCGATTCAATGCTAGTATTGGCTTCGATATTGAATTGATTGAGTATGACTTGACGGGTTCTGTCGCTCACGCTAAAATGCTGGCCAAAACCGGGATTATTTCCGCAGCAGAAGGCGAACAGTTAGTCAATGGTTTGGAACAGATCCGCCGCGAATACCGCCAAGGACATTTTGTTCCGGGAGTTGATGCAGAAGACGTTCACTTCGCTGTAGAGAAGCGGCTGACGGAGATCGTGGGGGATGCGGGCAAAAAGCTGCACACGGCCCGATCCCGCAACGATCAAGCCGGTACTGATACTCGCTTGTATCTGCGCGATCGCATCGCCGAAATTCGCGAGCAATTGCGGGAATTTCAAGGGGTTTTGCTCGATCTTGCCGATTGTAACGTGGAAACTTTAATTCCCGGTTATACGCACTTACAGCGCGCTCAGCCAATCAGTTTGGCTCATTACCTGTTAGCTTATTTTGAAATGACCGATCGCGATTGGGAACGTCTCGGCGATATCTGCAAGCGGGTGAATGTTTCGCCTTTGGGTTGTGGAGCGCTGGCGGGGACGACTTTCCCAATTGACCGACATTATACAGCAGAACTATTGCAGTTTGACAAGGTTTATGCTAATAGCTTAGATGGAGTGAGCGATCGAGATTTCGCGATCGAATTTCTCGCAGCAGCCAGCTTGATTATGGTACACCTGAGCCGCTTGTCAGAAGAAATGATTTTGTGGTCTTCTCACGAATTTGGATTTATTACGCTCAAAGATAGCTGCGCTACGGGCTCTAGCATCATGCCCCAGAAAAAAAATCCCGACGTGCCGGAGTTGGTGCGGGGCAAAGCGGGGCGGGTGTTCGGTAACTTGCAAGCCTTGTTGGTAGTAGTGAAGGGACTTCCTTTGGCCTACAACAAAGATTTACAAGAAGATAAAGAGGCTTTGTTTGATACCGTCAAAACGGTACAGGGTTGCTTGGAAGCAATGACAATTTTATTGCGCGAAGGAATCGAGTTTAATGGCGAGATCCTCGCTGCTGCTGTTACGGAAGACTTTTCTAACGCTACAGACGTAGCAGACTACTTGGCCGCCAAAGGCGTTCCCTTCCGGGAAGCTTACAACCTTGTCGGCAAAGTCGTCAAAACTTGCCTTTTGAGGGGCAAACTCCTCAAAGATTTGACACTTGAGGAGTGGAAAGACTTGCACCCAGCCTTTGAGACAGACATTTACAGCGCGATCGCACCTCAGCAAGTGGTGGCGGCTCGCAATAGTTACGGGGGTACCGGGTTTGAACAAGTGAGAAAATCACTTATCGCTGCGCGCGATCGACTCGCCTAAACATCGTTGAATTATTGGACAAATTCCGGCTGGCTATCTCTACGAAAGAACGATCGTGTTTTCCACTCTGGTTCTAAGTTCGGCAGATAGCCTCAGCAATTAATCTTCAGCAGCAGCCATGTCTTTGTCTCTGCCGCCGCTCATGGCGCCCATGCCACCGCCGTTGCCGCCGTCAAATCGTCTTCTCTTGTTAGAGAACATATCTTGATTTCTCCGCTTGCGAAACTTGCGAGCGTATGCTTGATTTCGTTGTGCCTTCTCTTTCTTGAGATTGCGGCGCTTAGCCATTCTGACCTCACTAATAAACATTGACAGTCCCCGGGCTTTCACGCCCAGGGATTCTTAAGTTTGACACTCTGTGCACTCTTGGTGACTGAGATTCTTGGTTCAGCGAAGTCACTTACTGGCGACAGGATTGCTCCAGCCAAAATATAGGTATCTTCTCCCCAAGCGTAAATTCCGGTATGCCATACCGTACTCGATCAGTTCTCTTTATGTAGTTAGGTTTTCTTCAAATTTAGCTTTCCTAAACCGCAGCACCGTTAGGTGTGACTACGCACTCAACTAATCCAGTTAAGTTTTTACGTTGGCTAGTTATACTCAATTTTAGACCGATGACGATCATAGCACACACGGTACAAGACCCAGAAAAAAGAACATTGGGATTCAAGTCGCTGGGAATGCGGGCCCGATGGGACGCCATGTTTTCGCTCTGCCAGAAGATTTCTATAAACTATTGACAAAAATACGACAAATGACTATCAATCCCGGTGACGTAGCTCCTGTCTTCAGCCTGCCCGACGCGCAAGGCAATGTCGTCAGCCTTGCAGATTTTCGAGGGCGGCGAGTTGTACTTTACTTTTACCCTCGGGACAATACCCCTGGCTGTACCAAAGAAGCTTGTGGCTTTCGCGACATTTACTTAGACTACCAGTCGCGCAATATTGCAGTCCTCGGCGTCAGTACAGACGGGGCAGGGGCCCACGCCAAGTTTGCAGCTAAATATCAACTGCCTTTTCCCTTGCTGTGCGACTCAAACGCCGAAGTCGCTACCGCCTACGGCTGTTACGGAATCAAAAAATTTATGGGAAAAGAATTTATGGGAATTACTCGATCGACTTTCGCGATCGACCCAGATGGTAGGATTGAAAAGGTTTATCGGAAAGTCAAACCAGAAACTCACGCGGCCCAGGTCCTAGCAGACTTGCCAGAGCTCTGGCGTGAATGAAAAATTAAAAATTAAGACTCCGGAGCTGCAAGCTAGGAGGCCTGAAATTACTATCTCCTAAACAAGCTTTTGAGTTTATGCGTCGATTGTGGCAAATTGTACAAACTGTGCTGGGACTGATTTTTCGACATCCCGTCACTGGTACTGCGGTGATTCCCGTATTGCCTGACGGGCGAATTGTGTTAATTCGCCGTCGCGACAACGGTCGCTGGGCACTGCCGGGAGGTATGGTGGATTGGGGAGAGGATATTCCGACGACAGTGCGCCGGGAATTAGCAGAGGAAACAGGACTCGATTTAGTCAAAATCCGTCGCTTGGTGGGTGTTTATTCGGCTGCCGATCGAGACCCTCGCCTGCACTCGATTTGTATTGTGGTGGCTGCAGAGGTGGAGGGCAATATGCAAGTTCAGGATACGCTTGAGGTCAGCGAGGTTGAGGCTTTTTTGCCCGCATCGCTGCCGGAGGGTGCCCTCAGCCACGATAACGACCAGCACTTACAGGACTATTTTCAAGGCCTGACAACTTTGGCGTAAATCGGCGGGGCATCCAAATTTGAGAAAAGTCGGAAATTACCTCCCCTTCAAAAGTTTTCTGTTATAACTGGGGAATTAATTTTTACTGTTTTCCTACTTTTATTCACAATCTCTGAACATTAAATTAATCATCTTTTTATTACTAAATATTTAACCGGATGTACTCACCGCTACGCAATTCTCGGGTCAAACTCTCTGTAGGGCAAATTTTCTGGCACGAAGTCGGTCAAGGCCCGAATTTAGTATTTTTGCACGGTTCTTGGCAGGACAGCAGTCAGTGGCTGAGGACGATCGAACATTTGAGTCCCTACTACCAATGCTTCGCACCGGATTTGCTGGGGTTTGGCGACTCGGAACGCCCGAATCTTCATTATTCGATCGACCTGGAAGTAGAATGTCTCGCCCAATACCTCGATACTTTGAAGCTGCGAGAGGTTTATTTAATCGCTCACTCTTTGGGTGGTTGGGTGGCCACCAGCTACGCTATCAAATATCCCGATCGAGTTCAGGGGTTGGTGTTGTTGGCCCCAGAAGGCGTCAAGGTTGGCAATCGGCGGGGGCGGTGGCAGACGGCTAGCTGGCTGATCGGCCAACCACCGCTGGCTTTGTGGTTGCTACGATCGATCTATCCAATTGCTAAGTTGCTGGGTAGCAAAAAAAAGATTGACGGACTGCTAAAGTTCAGACAGCAGTTGATGCAGTCCCCAGTTGCCGTGCAGTTGCTGTTTCAGCGGCGGCGGGCTGAAATTACAGCGGAATTAGTTGATGAGAATTTGCCTTTGCTGAAAGCGCCTGTTTTGCTGTTACACGGTTCTGAAGATACTCCCGCAGCTTCCTCTCTGTGTCAATCCTATACTGCTCTGGCTCCCAATGCCGAACTGCAATTGATCAGTCCGGGGGAAAGCAATTTGCCGGAGGAAGTGCCGGATCTTGTTGCTAAGTATATTCGGGAATTTGCTAAGTGAATTGGGAATTGGTAATTGGTAATTGGTAACACTCAACAGTCAACAATTAATAAGCTAATTCCCCAAAAAATAGCCTCTGCTGCGTCAATTAAGCCTGCTGCTGTATCAGGAAAGGCTGCGGTGAGGTATTTTAAAAGCATAGTGCGATCGCCCCCCGTGACCGCTATTTTGCTATCAGGAAACAAACACCGCCAATCTTCAATAAAATCCCTAACTCCTGCCACCGTCGCATACACAACTCCGCTTTGAATTGCCCCAGCAGTGTCTTTCGCCCAGCGGTGCGGCAGATTTTCTGGTAAACTAATTAAAGGTAATGCAGCGGTTTTTTTACCTAGCGACGATAACTGCAAACCCAAACCTGGTAAGATTGCGCCCCCAACTAAATACCTATTGACATCAGCCCCAGTAAATGTTAAAGCTGTACCAGCATCTATAAGTAAAACTGGCCAACCCAATTGCTTGCCAGCCCCCAGTACAGCCAAAGCTCTGTCAATTCCCAGGGTAGGATAGAGTCCCCCGATCGGCAACTCGTCTAAAGTAATAATTCGGACATTAGGATAACTCTGCCAAATTGCTGTTTGGGGGGTAACTACTGAGGCCAAAATTAGAGGCAGCGGTACTAAAGAAAGTGTGTGAGGACTAGAAAAAGCGGGAGTAGTAGGAAGACAAAGAAGATTTTGAGAAGATACTTCCTCGATCGACCTCATTACTATTTGCACCAAATATTCTGCCTTTTCCTCCTCTGAGAGCTGGGAAACAGCATCAGCATTGAGATGCTCTGTATCCCATGTTTTCTCCAGGGTTTTGCCCACAAATAATCCCCAGTGCAGCCGGGAATTGCCGATCGCCAAAGCTATTTTAATCTGGTCTTTACCTATTAATCCAGATATAAGGTTGTCGGTTCTTGGTGGCGAACGAAAATTGTCGGGAATTGAGTTTTCCATGTCGATCGAGCGCGCGCAAACATTGAACTAAAGATAGATTTTATATGAATTTTTTTCGGTTAAGCGGGCGGTTAACTCTATTTGACATCTGACCAAGTTCCATGCCACACGCCAATTAGTATTGTCGACGACAGAGGGCATACTTGCTAAATATAAATATTTGTAAAGCAAATAATTGCTTTGCTCTGGCTGCATCCTTTATAATGTCTTAAGATATTCCAAAAGTCCTGGTAGCTGCGATGGGGCTGTTGGCGGGGTAAGCATAGGTTTAAAAAACCGACTCAATCAAAATACTGTACAACTCCTGAGTAAATATGTCTTTAAAAATACAAGAACACGAAAACCCCTGGCAGAGAGTAACTTCGCGGTTGCCTGAATCTGAAAACTGGAGGCAGGAAGAAAGTCTTTCGCTGCCGGAAGTAGACCAACAAAAAGCCCTAATCGTGCAGATGCAGCAGCAAGTTCAGTTATCAAACTTGCTGAACCAAATTAATAACGAAATTCGCAGTACACTTGACATAGAAGAAATTTTGACATCGGCCTGCCGATTGCTGGGGCAAGCGTTAGAGTGCAGTCGCGTAAGCATTTTAGTCAAAGAATCAAATACAGAAAAAACTTTAGTCACGCGCGGAGAGTACAACGCGGGGGACTATCCGATTCAACTTGGTATGAAAGTACCGATGACTGACAACCCGCACCTGGCTGCCGTCGTGTCTCAGCAAGAGTCGCTAGCAGTGACTAAGTTTCTCGATTTTCCGGGATTGAACCCACAAACCCGAAAAATTGCCGAAGCTTTAGAGATTAAGTCAATGCTGGCAGTAGCTACTCGCTATCAAGGTCAAGTGAATGGCATAATTGGCTTGCATCAGTGCGATCGCCAACGGGAATGGACTGATTGGGAACGGCAGCTTTTAGAAGGGGTAGCATCGCAATTGGCGATCGCGATCAATCAAGCCAAACTCTATAGCAAAACCAGGCGCCAAGCGGAACGAGAATCGCTGCTGCGGCTGATCGGCAACCAAATTCGCAGTACCTTAGATCTGGAAACGATCCTACAAACAGCGGTGAGAGAAGTCCGCCAAATGTTGCAGTGCGATCGAGTAATCATTTATCAGTTTCAAGACAACTGGCAAGGAAAAGTTGTTGTTGAAGATATGGTCATCCCTTGGCCTTCAATTTTAGGGGATATGGGGGCGGATAAGTGTTTCCGGGGAGATTACGCCGATCTTTACCAGCAAGGGCGAGTCAAAGCCATTAATGATATTTTTAATGCTGGTTTAGAGCCTTGTCATGTTGATTTCTTAGATAGTTTGCAAGTAAAAGCTAATCTGATCGTGCCGATTGTTACATCTAGAACTGAAGAAAGTTCCCCCGAAACAGCCGGAAGCTATAATCCTAAATTTCCCGGTAGGCTGTGGGGTTTGCTGATAGCTCACGAGTGCCGGGATACCCGCAATTGGCAGTGGCAAGAAATGGAGTTGCTATCCCAGATAGCCAACCAAATGGCGATCGCCATTCAGCAAGCAGAACTTTACAGCAAAGTCCGAGAAGCTGCGGTCAAATCTCAAGCTCAAACCCAGCAATTGCAAGCAGCCTTCCAAGAATTGCGATCGGCGCAGCAGCAATTGATTCAAAGCGAAAAAATGTCAGGTTTGGGGCAAATGGTAGCGGGAATCGCTCACGAAATTAACAACGCTAACAATTTCATCCACGCTAACTTGTTTCACGCTCAAGAATATTTTAAAGCGTTGAACGAAGCTCTAGAACTGGTAGGTAATGCCTGCCCAGAAGCAGCGGAGGCAATTGTCAGAATCAATGAAGAACTAGAACTCGATTACATTCGAGAAGACTTTGGTAAACTGCTTAATTCAATGCGGGAAGGAAGCGGGAGGATTCGCTCGATCGTGATGACGCTGCGAAATTTTTCTCGTTTAGACCACGCTGAATTAAAACCAGTAGATTTGAATGAAGGTTTAGAAAGCAGTTTCTTGATGCTGCAAAATAAGCTAAAAACCCATATCAAAATAGACAAGCAATACGGCAGTTTGCCGTCCGTTCAATGTCATGCCAGTCAAATCAACCAAGTATTTTATAATTTGATTGACAATGCGTTAGATGCGCTCCAGTCAACGAGCAAACCGGGGGAATTAACCATCCGCAGTTGGCAAAGCGATCCGGACTGGGTAACAATCTCTATCCGCGACACGGGCACTGGCATCCCTAAAGAAATTCAAGACAAGATTTTTGACCCATTTTTTACTACTAAACCTGTGGGTAAAGGTACTGGTTTAGGACTTTCAGTCTGCTATCAGGTAATTGTTCAAGCTCACGGCGGCAAGCTGAGTTGCGTCAGTCAGGTTGGCGAAGGAACTGAGTTTATTGTAGAGTTGCCGCTGACAAATCAGAGGGGGATAAGTGCATAATTCCTGCTTTAGTCCGATTAACCCTATTTTGTCACTCTGCCAGTAGTATAGAACCCATTTGACATCTTTTAGCGATCGTCAATCACATGAAGGATCACCAATAAACTTGGTTTTTTAGCGATGCCTACGGCCAGCTTCGCTAACGCATTGTTAATGGAATCAGATTTAACTTACGTCTAACCTCAATTTTCAGAAATTCCCAACAGGGTTATGCGTAGACATATAAAGTTCTAAGTATTTTGACTCATAATTGTCTCTCCTGATTCACTTTTGCCCCCTGAATCGGTGAAAGCTGCCTCTTGGGGGGCCGAAATCTGCGATTTAAGCTCTCCTTTACAGATGTGGAAAACCCGCTTTTTATAGGGCTGAAAAAAAGATCGCAATTTTTCCGGATCAAACTTATTGATCGTGAAAGTTAAACATCTCTATGTAAATAGGTGTAAGTAGGTGTAATTATTTACACTCAACCTTCGAGCGGGGGCAATAATACCTTCAGATGCTTATTGGGCAAGCATTTTTACTTGATTTACTTGCACGTATGAGGAAATTTTTCTTGCAGTGACAGATCGCTACAAGAAAGCCCAACCTCTGTTTTTCAGTCACTTCTAATCGTTAATTACTCATCATCAAAGGAGAAGCTATGGCTACTTCATTCACTGGTTCTTTGGGTACAACCACTAATTACAGCAGTATCAGTGACCTAATTAAACAATGGCCTACTGCCGCCCAAGATCAAGGCATCCAACTGTCTGGGATAGCTTTTGATGGCGTGGAAACGAACTACACCAACCCTAGTGTCATCGCCAACCTCACCTTAGCAACGAACGAAAACCCTAAAAGCTGGTTGAGCTACGGCGGTCCCGGTGGTATTGGTGTCCCATCTGATTATCCTAGTTGGTTCACCGATGTCACTAAAGTTCGGGCGGAAATCCACTATGACCCCAACACCAATAAATCTCAGGTGCTGAAGGTGAAATGGGCAGATAACAAAGACATCACTAGCGCCACGATCGGCCTCAGTGGATTACTTCCCAAATCAAGTTCTGCAGTGAACGATCAAGGCGATGAAGTTGGTTTGCTGCAACTATTTAAGGATGGGACACAGGTATCGGCCAGCAATTTTACGATCACTCGCCTCAGCGCTCCGAGCGTTCCAAAGCCGATCGGTGTGTCTTCAGATGGAGTGACTTTCATTGGCGATGGTACCGATGGCAATTTCACCTTCCAGATAGTAGGAGACTCTCTCACCGGCTTTACTTTTGACGAACTGCGGTTCTCCGCCAAAGGCTACACGAGCCCCACCGCTGCCTACACCGCTACCTCCCCCAAAAGCGATAGTTCCGACTACCTAGTGCGGAGTATTCAATATCAAGGCATTGATGTGACGCCGACTCCGACGCCGACCCCGACGCCGACGCCAACTCCGACGCCGACAACTCCAAGTCTCTTCCAGTTCGCCCAACCAAATTACACGGTGGCTGAAGGCGGCGTGGCGACGATTAACGTTACTCGCACCGGTGGCACGGATGCTGCATCGATTAACTACCAGAC
>NZ_JAUBQN010000005.1:184487-246855 GCF_036701295.1 Microcoleus harperi Pol14_C6
GCTGCATCGATTAACTACCAGACTCTTGACGGTTCGGCAAGTTCAGCAGGCACAGCAGCCGATTACACTAGCGCGACAGGGGTGTTGAATTTTGCTGCGGGGCAAACTACCGCTAGTTTCACCGTGCCGGCTTTGACTGATGCGATTTCGGAATCGGCGGAAACGGTGAATTTGGTGCTCTTCGGTGGCAATGTCAGTAGTCCGTCAATTTTGACGATTAATGATGTGCCCCCAACTGGGACGACGGTAACTCCGACGCCGACTCCAACTCCAGTAACATCAACAGCAACCCAGTTTGTTTTTAGTGCGGCTACTTTCACCACTCCGGAATCATCTGGCTTTGCTACGGTGACAGTCAATCGCATCGGTTCCACTACGGCTGCCGGAACCATTAGCTACAGTACTCTTGACGGCAGCGCCCTATCAACTGGAGGAACTGCGGCTGATTATGCGTCTACTGCTGGTGTACTCACCTTTGGCCCTGGGGTAACTTCCACGACGTTCAGCATCTTTGTCAATCCTGATACTGTGCCTGAAATGACTGAGAGTGTTAACCTATATCTCAACAACGGCCCCGTCGGCACTCCGTCAACAGCAAGACTAGACATTATTGACGGTAGCAGCAGTGCATCTGGCAATGTCTTCCAGTATAGTGCGTCTGATTACGGCTCGATCGGCGCTCAGGGGGGCGGCACAACGGTTACAGTTACCCGCTCAAGCGGCTTAGGTGCAGCATCGATTGATTATATTATTCTGGCGGGTACTCCAGCAGGCACCGGCCCTGCACCTGTATATGGTAACGACTACCTGCTTAACCCGGGCGGCCCCACTGGCGGCACGTTGTCCTTCGCCAACGGCCAACTCAGCCAAACCTTTACTATTCAAGACAACCCATTTACTACCAATAATGGGATTGTGCGCTTAGGTCTTGCTAACCCCACTGCGGGCTACAGTTTCGGCAGTACAGCGGCAACAAGTATCACTCTCATCTAAGGCTGTTAGTAGGGCGAGGAATCCTTGCTCTACTAATATGTCCCGCAAGTAGTTAAATGCTTTTTATCAGTCTGATTCCTCACTACAGCTTTTTTCAAGAAAGTGAGGTACGCGGGTAAAATCTTCGCTAGCTTAACAGCAGCGAGCATTGTCGCCCAATTACTGAATTTCGTTCGGGTAGTGCGCGAGACAGCAACAAAGTTAGCAATGTCAGGCAAGATGCGATTCCTTGCAAGGTGGCCCTACCGATATTGAGAATAACAATATCACCAACGCTAATATCGTATTGCTGGGGTAGGTGCTAGTTTCGTCGTTTTCAACCCATTTGCTGTTTAGGTCTTATACAACCCTTTCAAGGTGGTACTCTTAGATGCTACGCCCGTTATTCGAGTACGACCTTGAACCCTTGTATATTGAAAGAATTAGATGGCGATTTGCCATTGGGTGGGGGTTTTTGAGATAGTCGGTTTTTGGCAATTATTGTTCGTAAAACCCGCCCCTAAAATTATCGATTGGATATTATTGTTTTTTTGGGCTTACCTACTTAATCCTTAATTTGTTGATAAGCTTGCTGACACTGTTCAAACGTTGAGGCGTCAGCTTCCGTATTCCCAAAATATAGTTGTTCGTGTATTCTTATCAAAGTTTCATAAGGCACTGGCTGGGGTAATTGCTGGATTAATTGTAAATATTCGTCATCAGTGCAACTGGGTTTGTAAACCACGGTTCCGGTATCATTTAACCGCTGCAACGCCGCCATGTAAAGACAGCGGCAAGCTTGGCGGTATTTGCCTTGTTGCTGCAATTTTTGCGATCGCAACAACCACTCTGCTACCAATAAATCTTTAATTTTTTTTTTTCGCACTTCCATCAGTTGTTTGATTCCTCTTTTGGAAATTATGAATATAAAAACGTAACAGTTGCCAAATCTGCCAACTCGCCCAGACTGCAAGCAATGCTAAGATTAACCAAAAAGCGGCTTTAGCGATCGCCCCCTAGATGGGGGAATCAAACCAAGATGGCAATTTGACATTCGATATATTTCGGGCATTTTTTAGTTCCCACCACTCCTCCACTCGCTGTTGCCACTGTCCTAATTGCCAACCCAAATTAGTTTTATCACAGGAAGTTTCAGAGATAGCTTTACATCACTTAATTGATTGGGGCTTGTGGATTTTGGATTTTTTTACTCGATCGTCTTACTGCACATTTTTTACAGCTTTTAAGTTGCTATTAACTAATTGACTGCTCGATCGCAATTTCCATCCAAAACTCACTACCTCGATCGCCCAACCGATCGAACTTGCTTTACATACCACACCTATTTGCTTTTTGTCAAGCTATCTATCTCTGTTTTGGGATGCTTAACTGAGTGATAGGAAATTTGATAAAGATTTACAAAAAAAACGTGTCAGAATGAAGACAATAAGGTAGTGGGTAACAGACAAGGAGGCACTGATGGTAGCGCTGACTGAACGAGTCCAACGCAGATTGACGGTGGAAAAAGTCGAAATTGCCCCTGACACAACGGCAATTCGATGCCTGGACTGGGATAGAGACCGCTTTGACATCGAATTCGGACTCAAAAACGGTACAACTTACAACTCATTCATCATTCGCGGTGAAAAAACCGCCCTCGTCGATACCTCGCACGAGAAGTTTCGCCAGCAGTACATGGAAACTCTGACGGGCGAAATTGACCCCAAAGATATTGACTATCTAATTATCAGCCACACCGAACCAGACCACAGCGGTTTAGTCAAAGATGTGTTGGCGCTGGCACCCCAAGCCATTGTCGTGGGGGCAAAAGTTGCTATTCAATTTTTAGAAAACCTTGTACACCAACCATTTGAGCGATTGGTGGTCAAAAATGGGGACAAATTAGATTTAGGAAACGGCCACATTATCGAATTTGTATCCGCGCCGAACTTGCACTGGCCCGATACTATTTTCAGCTACGACAGCAAAACTCAAGTGCTGTTCACCTGCGACGCTTTCGGGATGCACTACTGTTCCGACAGCACCTTCGATGACGATTTAGCAGCAGTTGAGGAAGATTACCACTTTTATTATGAATGTTTGATGGCTCCCAATGCTCGATCGGTACTCGCTGCGATGAAGCGGATGGCAGAATTGGGAGAAATCGGTACAGTTGCAACCGGTCACGGGCCCTTGCTGCGGCACAATGTGGTGGAACTTACCGGGCGCTACAAAAAGTGGAGCCAAGCGCAAGCTAAGGCAGAAACCACTGTAGCGGTATTTTACACCTCTGACTACGGATTTAGCGATCGGCTCAGCCAAGCGATCGCCCACGGTATCACCAAAACCGGTGTCGCTGTGGAAATGATGGATTTGAGAATCGCCGACTTGCAAGAAGTCCGCGAACTTGTGGGTAATGCTGCCGGCATCGTAATTTGTTCGCCGCCGAGTAGTGGGACTGCTGCTGCGAATGCCGAAGCTGCTATCAACACAATTTTAGTTGCGGCTAACAACAAACAATCTTTCGGTTTGTGCGAATCCGGCGGCGGCGATGACGCATCAATTTATCCACTGCGAAACAAGTTCAAAGAGTTGGGTTTAAAAGAAGCATTTCCCAACATTTTAATTAAAGAATCACCGACAGAAGCGAGTTATCAACTTTGCGACGAAGCCGGCACCGACTTAGGACAGTGGCTGACGCGGGACAAGGCTGTCAAACAGATGAAATCTCTCGACAGCGACCTCGATAAAGCTTTGGGACGAATCAGCGGCGGACTGTACATCATCACCGCCCAAAAAGGCGACGTTAGCGGTGCGATGCTGGCTTCTTGGGTAACTCAAGCAAGTTTTAAACCGCTGGGTTTAACAATAGCAGTAGCGAAGGATCGGGCGATCGAATCGATGATGCACGCGGGAGATAAATTTGTTCTCAACGTGCTGGAAGAAGGCAATTATCAAACTTTGATGAGGCACTTTTTAAAGCGTTTTGCTCCTGGTGCCGATCGATTTGCCGGAGTTAAAACTCAACCTGCTACCAACGGTTCTCCCATTTTGACAGATGCTTTGGCGTACATGGAGTGCGAAGTAGTCAGCCGGATGGAACTTTCGGACCATCATATAGTATATGCGATCGTCGATAGCGGCCGCGTCTCCAATCCCGATGCACTGCCTGCCGTTCACCACCGCAAAGTCGGAAATCACTATTAGTAAGCAAGTTCGGCAACGAGCAGTGTACGCGGGGTTGAACGGATTTAACGGACTCTTTCTCAGGGAAGAAACGTGATTTCTTGTACGCAGCGACTCTCAAAGTAAGGTGCAACCTAAGCACCTTACCAGGCTCTCAAAGTAGGGTGCAATCTAAGCACCTTACCGGGCAAACCGTTGTCATTTTGACTCCATTTTAACTAGGGGAATTGCCAATGCCTGCCAATCTTTTAGAAGACCGAGATTACACAATTATTATTGCCAGAAGCGATGCCAGCCGAGACGCCCAACATCCTTGGTACGAGGAATGGGTAGAAGCACAGGCATCTCTGATCGACTTAGCAAAAAAATGTCAGGAATTTGACACCGACGGCATCACTCTTTACGAAGCTTCTACTCCTATGTGGAAGTATAAAAATTCCAATGTTGCCCGGTTAGCTGAAATTTTGCAGCGACAAAATACGGAACCGGATTCAGTAAAGCCGACTACAATTCATTTGGAAGAAGCTCTTAAAGCAAGTTTTAGCGATTATTTCGCCAACAAAACAGATGGCAAAGGGAAGAAAGGAGCAATAATTGTTGCAGTCGTAGATCAAAAACCAGAAAATACCGCTGCTGTCGCTGAAATTATTGTAAGTGCAGCAAATAAAATAGATAAAGACGAAGAAATTGGAGTCAGCTTTATCCAAATTGGAGATGATTTGAAAACCAGGGAATTTCTGACTGACCTGGATACCAATTTACAGGGTAGAGGTGCAAGGTTTGACATTGTAGATACCAAGTTTTGGCACGAAATCAAAAGAAGTTCTGTAGTTCAGTTTCTCATAGGTGCAATTAATGACTAACACTTTGACTCCAAGACTCGCATCTAATGCCAAACCCCGCGACGTGCAGTTTATCCCGATCGCACTCGATACTTTTATTGTGCGATCGCGCACTTGGGACAGACTCAAATTTGAAGTCGAGTATTCGCTGCAAAAGGGTACGACAGCAAATAGCTATATTATTCAAGCTGACAAAACTGCTTTGTTCGACCCGCCGGGGGAATCTTTTACTCAAAATTACCTGGAATTTTTGCAGCAACGGGTGGACTTGACAAAGCTGGATTACATAATTTTGGGGCATTTCAATGCTAACAGGTCAGTAACAATTAAAGCTCTGTTAGAATTAGCTCCTCAAATAGCTTTGGTTTGCACGAATCCAGCAGCAATTAGTTTGCGCGCCGCTTTTCCCGACCAAGAATTAAACATTATGATCGTTCGGGGAGAAGAAACTCTCAACTTAGGAAAAGGTCACGCCTTAAAATTCATTGCGACTCCGACTCCTCGCTGGCCAGATCAACTTTGCACCTACGATCCGCAAACTCGAATCGTATTCACTGACAAACTATTTGGAGCTCACGTTTGCGGCGATCAAGTATTTGATGAAGGGTGGACTGTTTACAGCGAAGATAGGCGGTATTATTACGATTCCCTGCACGCATCTCAAGCAAAACAAGTGCTGGCAGCAATGGATAAATTCGCCGATTTACCCACAGCATTTTATGCTCCCGGTCACGGTCCGATCGTCCGTTACGGCCTTAATGAACTGAGCAATTTGTATCGGGAATGGAGCCAGCAACAAAATTCAAAAGACTTGACAGTTGCTTTGATTTATGCTTCGGCTTACGGAAATACGGCGACTTTAGCGCAGGCGATCGCCAAAGGAATTACGAAAGCCGGCGTTGCGGTGGAAAGTATTAACTGTGAATTTGCCGAACCGGGAGAAATTAAAGAGGCGATCGAAAAATGCGCGGGATTTATCATCGGAACTCCCACTCTAGCAGGACACGCTCCGACGCAAATTCAAACTGCTTTGGGAATTGTTTTATCTACCGCAACTAAAAGCAAACTAGCCGGGGTTTTCGGTTCTTTCGGCTGGAGTGGAGAGGCGATCGACTTAGTGGAAAACAAGCTGAAAGATGCCGGCTATCGAATTGGATTTGAGCCGATTAGAGCCAAATTTAAGCCGACGGCGGCGACAATTCACGAGTGCAAAGAAGCGGGAACAGATTTTGCTCAAGCTTTGATTCGATCGCAAAAATTGCGGGCACCGAAACCGCAGTTAGCAGCGGGTAGCGATCGCACTGAACAAGCAGTAGGGAGACTCGTTGGTTCGCTGTGCGTACTCTCGGCGAAGCGGGGGGAGGTTAGCAGTGCGATGCTGGCTTCCTGGGTGTCGCAAGCAACGTTTAATCCGCCCGGTGTGACGATTGCGGTGGCAAAAGATCGATCGATCGAAGCTTTGATGTACGCCGGAGATAAGTTTGTGCTGAATATCTTAGCCGAAGGGCGACAGTTGCGGAAGTATTTCATGAAAAACTTTGCTCCGGGAGAAGACAGATTTGCGGGAGTCGAAACAATGGAAGCTAGCAACGGCTGTCCAGTTTTGACTGATGCTCTAGCTTATCTGGAATGCGAAGTGATAAGTCGGATGGAATGTGGCGATCACTGGGTAGTTTATGCGGCGGTTGAAAACGGTCATTTGCTGAAAAATGACGGGGTAACAGCGGTGCACTACCGGAAATCTGGGAGTCATTATTAAATCGAAACAATCTCGCAGAAACCTGTTGTTGTAGGGCGGTACCCTTGTACCCCCTCTTATTTCTTTTTACCCTGCCCTTCGACTTCGCTCAGGAACCGAGACTTGACCGCTCGCGTAGCCGAAGGGCATTATTCCTGATGCTAAGATAGCTTTTTAAGTTCTTCTGCGGTTTCGTTGAGGAGTTGCGTACTGAGTTTAACTTGAGCAAGACTACTCCCAGTTTCTGTTGCTCCTAAGTTAACATTGTTCATGGCCTCAAGCACTTGTTGAATTGCGACCGCCTGTTGGTTAGCATTCAGAGAAATCTGTTTGTTGTTCAAAAATACTTTGTCGATCGCATCTGCTACACCCGCAAAAATTTCAGTTGTCCCTTGAGCTTGTTTAATACCTTGCTCCGCTGTTTTTGCTCCTTCATTCGTTACTATCACCGTATGGTCGATCGCCACTTGAATTTCTGTCACCAGAGTATTAATTTTCTCGGCTGATTTTTTGCTTTCCTCAGCTAGTCGGCGAATTTCTGTCGCAACTACAGCAAAACCCTTACCATTTTCGCCAGCACGGACTGCTTCGACTGTGGCATTGAGAGCCAGCATATTGGTTTGGTTAGCGATATCGGCTACTAGGTCAGAAATTCCACCAATTTTAACAGCATTGTCGCTCAAATAGGTAATCTGTTTGGCGATCGCTCCTACTTTTTCTTGAATAGTTACTATCCCCTTCATGGTATTTTCTACGGATTTATTACCGGAATCAGCTAGTGTTAGCGCTTGATGAGCCGAGACTGCTGATGCTTCTGCTTGCTTGGCTGAAAGTCCCGAAGCAACACCTAACTCATTCATCGTCGCAGTCGTTTGATTCACAGCATTAGCTTGTTGAGACACAGTATGTTCCTGCATCGCCACGGCGGCTGCGATTTGCGTTGAAGAAGAGACAATCTTCCTCACAGATTGTACTATTGGGTTAACAATCTCACGGCTGACGATCGCAGTCAGGGATGCTGCGGACAACAAAGCGAAGATGAGAGTAAGCAGTAGCAGGACAGTCAAATCCCCTATCTTCGCTTCAATTCGATCGTGTTTTGTTGCGCCGACTTTTCGCTGAAGGTCGATTAGTGCTGAAAAGTCCTTAACGGTTTCGGCACCAAAGGGAGTTGTCGTAGCTGCGCGATACTCTGCTGCTTCCTTAACTTTGCCTGCTTGCTGCAACTCAAACCACTTAGGTCTGGCTGCAACATACCTTTGATAAATATCTTGCACTTTTTTGAAAGCTGCTTGCTCTTCGGCTGTGAGTTCACCTTTAGCATATTCTCGCAGGCTATCGTCAATTATTTTGTATAACTGTGGCTCTTGCGCCAAAATTTCCGCTCGCTTTTCAGGTTGAACTATAAACTGGGGGAAGCCGTAACGCAGCTTCCACAAAGCTGACTCGGCGTTGGCTAGAGCAACTGTCCCCTTAACTTGATATGTGTACAATTTCTCCGCATCTTCGGCTAGTTCAACTGTGTTTCGCCAACCCACAAACCCCACACCTGCGAGTAAGGCTATCAAAGCTCCAAAGCTAGCCAATAATTTAGCCCGAATCCCTAAGTTCATTGGATTTTAGATTTTATATTAAACAGAATAAGGAATAACGAAGAACTAGGCTTTGTCAAGCTCAGCATTCTTTTCCGGCCACAGATAAATAGCGCCAGAAATCAAAGTTAAAGCCACAGAAACCCAAAAAGCAATTAATGCCGGAACACTCCACGCCTCAGATAGAGGAGCAATTAAAAGTGCGATCGCCACAATCTGACTCACCGTCTTCAACTTCCCCCAAATATTAGCTCCCGAAATCGTAGTTTTATTAACACGCCACCCCGCAATTGTCAACTCCCGACCCAAAATTAAAAACACTGCCCAAGCCGGCACTCTACCCAACTCAATCAACACTAAAAGTGGCGCGAGAACCAACAATTTATCCACCAAAGGATCGAGAAACTTACCCAAATCGGTAATTTGATTCAGCTTCCTAGCCAAATAGCCGTCCAGCCAATCAGTAGCCGCAGCTACCACAAAAATCGCGGTGCAAACCCAGCGGCTTTGAGCGCTTGGGTCGTACAAACCGTAGAGCAGGAAAGGTACTCCCAGCAAGCGAGAAAAAGTAATCAAATTAGGCAAATTCATAATAGATAGGACTAAGGTCAACTGGAAAATTACACAAAGGTATATAGTTGAGCTTTAGCGCTCTTAGCTTAGGAAAGAGCCCTCAAGCGCAACTACCTACATAAAATTTAACCCTATTTGTGACAGTTGGTCTTAATCTTCATATAAAGAAGTTAGCCAACGAAACAGTGTAAGGTATTTAACGAATGTAACCTATCTCAGCAAGAAGTCAGAAGTCGATCGCGCAATTCATTAACTGTCGATCCAGTTCTATGATATAATCTCGACCGTAAGATTGATTTTCTAATCCTTGTACCAGATTTTCTGGCAGGTCTTGGGCAATTTCACTGCTACAGGAACCAGCAGCTAAAGCAATAGTTGCTACTGTATCGACATCTCCCGAAAAGGCAATGCAATCTTGGAGCAGTTTGCTCATACTATCATTTCGCATGACGGCAGTAATAGCTGCTCTAACACAGACCAAACCTTTAACGCTGACTTCTCCTTGCCAAGGTATCGACCACTCACCAGCTACGTGCTTTTCTAGAAAGTTTCCCAAATTCTTCTTTAAACCTAGCTGATAAATAAAGTAATGGGACATCAAAGCTGCTGCTATAGCTGCATTAATGCCATCAGGAGTGTTGTGAGTAATTGCAGCTTGAACGGTAGCATTTTCGATGACTTTTTCAATAGTAGGAAAAATGCCAATGGGGCCTGCTCGCATCGCAGATCCGCTTTTATCGCTAGCAGAGTGAATTTTTTCTAAGAATTCTTTTCCGTCTTGAACTTGTAGCAAAAAATTGTAAAATTTGCCAGCATAACCAAATCGCCGATCGCGCCTAAAAGCTTCAACAAATTTGCTGGCTAAAAGTTCCGGTGTCCAAGGTTCTCGGCTGACGATCGCTTCTGCGACGGCTAAACTCATCTGCGTATCGTCGGTGTAACATCCAGGCTGGATGTCGTGATGGGGATGCTTGATGTAACCGTTGAGATTGTTGTACAATTCGATCGTCTGCCGGTCAACAAATTCAAAACCCGCACCGTAAGCATCACCAATCGCTAATTCTATTAACATATATTTAATCCGTTTCCTACTATTTCATTCCATGTTTTTTCCTAAAATTTAAAATCCAAAAACACCCCAAAACAGTAAATATATTAACACGCACCGTTTTTACTGAAGACAACCCAAATTGTTTGGCAAATCAGAGTGATATCGTAGACAACAGACCACTTGCGCTGATAGTCGAGATCCATGAGTACAATCTCGTCAAAGTCTTTAACTCCAGACCGTCCGTTGACTTGCCACTCCCCAGTAATACCGGGTTTGACATTTAAACGTTGCCAGTGAAAATCGTCATAGGCAGCAACTTCATCAGGAGTTGGCGGCCGAGTTCCCACCAAACTCATGTCGCCGACTAACACGTTCCAGAATTGAGGCAACTCGTCCAAACTCGTGCACCGCAAGAAGCGGCCGACGCGGGTAATTCGCGGGTCATTTTCATTCTTAAAAATGTGACCCTTGGCTTGGTTGCTAACTAAATGTTTGAGATTTTCTGCACCGACAACCATCGATCGAAATTTCCATATTCTGAAATGTCGCCCTTTCAAGCTGCAGCGGACTTGACTGTAAAGCAGCGGGCCCGGATCATCCAACAGCATCGCCACTGCCACCGGCACCGCCACCACAGCAGCAATTGCCAGTCCCAGCAGCGAGCCCAAAATATCGATTAACCGTTTTACCTTGCTCGTTACGGATCGGTGATGCTGTTTTTGTGATACACAGACTCTGTAAGTAAATTCTTGAAAAAATAAGGACAGCATTTCTGATAATGATGATTTCCACGAGGCACCCATCGGAAATTTCATATGATTTGTCTCAACTTTAACGATCTCTTACGTCCATCTTATTAGCCATCCCAAATCTGCAGAGCCTGAAAGGCTGAGCTTTGCACAATCTTTAAAAATGTATAAAGTTTCTATGTGTTTTTTATAAGAACGTATAAACTTTATGTAAAGTTACGTAAATTTACAGAAAAAAGTTAGTCCAGGACGCAAAAACATCTGGTTTCGACTAGAACTCTTCCCGGAAGACAGGGAGGATTCTACTGAGAAACCGGGTTTTTTGCCGTTTAGCGATAAATATCGGTGCGAACATCCCAAGCAAGTGTTAGCGGCTCTAACAATTTTTGCTGGCTGCTAGAGGCGAGTTTGCCTAAATATTCGCGAACAACAGAGGCGTGTTCGAGATTCAAACGATAACCCCGCGAGACATCTTCAAAGAACAGCGGCTCAGCCAAAATTGCTTCCCAATCAGGATTTTGTCTCGACTCCTCGGCCAACAGCATGAAATCTTCCTCCGCAGGCACAAGTCCCGCCGGCAAATTTCCTTCCAAAATCCGCAAAATCCGGGGTTCGCAGGTGCGGGTATTCACGCCCTGACGTTCCAACAACTGCAGAATTTCCTGAAAGCTCAAAGTTTCCTCACCCAAAACCTGCATTAATTCCCACAGCAGAAAAAAGTCGCTGTACTGCTGCTGCGACAAATCCAAAATGTGAGGATAGAGAGCCAAACTCGCCAACCCGCTGGCAACTCGACCAAATTTTTTGGAAAAATTGGTACTTTGAGATACAGAATTTAATGCAGAATTGTGAATCTCAAAAATATCTCGATCGACCTGCAATTCGTGGTCTTGAACTACGATCGCATTCGGCAGCTTCTGCCGCAACCAGCGGGCGATCGCAGGCCAAGCACCCATACCACCTGCACAAATCGCCTGATTAATCCCCGCAGGCGACATTCCTGCGCGGCTGAGCAAAGCATTCAATTCGCGGTTTAACTGCTGCACAAAAGGCACTAAAACCAGACTTTCCAAATCTTTGCGCTTCACATCCCAATGCTGCTGGTCAATATCCAAAGCAAAACTTTTTTGATGTTGCAAAATAACTTTTATTTGCCTTGCTGCTTCTAACAATTGCAGGCCAAAAGCAGAACCTTGTAACCGCTGCTGCAATTGATAGCGACTCGGCAAATCTGGATGCCCCGGACGTGGCAAATCGATCGACATTCCCCAAGTTTCATTTTTAGCCAACAACTGACAGATAATATCCTGATCGAAAGCATCGCCAGCAAAACTAAAACTCTGGCAAGTAAAATCAGCACGAGTTAAATCTTGAAGATTGGACGGCAACTCAACTAAAGCTAATTCCACCGTCGCCGCCCCCGCATTCAAAATCAAAGTTCCCCCGCTAAAAGACGAAGCATTCACAGTCAGCGGTGCAGCTTCTTCAGGGTCTTTAGCAGAATCCACGGCTGACGACTCGACTTCCATGCTATTTTTCACAGGAGTTACAGCAGCCAGCAAAGTGGCGATCGCATCTTCCACCACAAAAATTTGCGAACCAGAAGCCACCAGAGACGCGCCCAAAACTGCCTCCCGCAGATTAAACATATAAACATCCGACCAGCCGGCTGGAGTCCCCAAAATTACACCCTGCAAGTCTAAAAGCGCCGCATCGAGAGTTTCTGGCGTTAGTCCCGAAGCCGTACAGATTAAATTGGAAACTGGCAATCCTGCAAAAATTTCCCTTGGTGCAGAATCTAAAACTTCCCCCGATCCGTCAAATTTTTCTCCCCCCAAACTCGGATTCAAAGTAGCCAGCAGTGCCCGCACACCTTGCAGCGGCAAGGCGATGGAAAAAGCCTGCAAGGGCGACCACTGCAAAAGCGGTTCGTACATCCCAGCAGCCTCCCGCTGATAAGGAATGCCCACCTTTAAAGGCAATTTAAAATTTTCCAGTAAAAATTCTCCTGCAGGCAAAGGCTGAGGTCGGAATCCCACCGACTTGACTGTCACCTCTGACCCTGGGTTTCCTGGGGCTGTTTCCGCCAGCACTGCAGCCGAGGGAACCCGAAAGCTGGCGTCTGCTGGGGAACCCTCAGCCTGCGATGCTTCCCAGTAAATCGGGTGCAACTGGCCGCTGGTGCGATCGAGCAAAGCCGCAGACAAGCCGCTGGAACCGAAATCAATGCCCAAATACCAGCTAGAATTCCGCCGTTCTAGGGATGGGGCGATCGCATCTGCTGCAGAATGTCCAGCCGATTCTTGCTGCTGTGTCCCGGCAAACTCGCTAAAATCGTTTTTCCCCTCAACAACTCCTGCTTTACTCTCTATCGAAATTAGTTTTTTTTTTGACTTTCTGGAGGGCTCGATCGCAGTTCGTTAGTTTCGGCAGTTTCTGGAGGGGAAGAATCAGTCAAAGGTCGATCGGTCTCGCTCAAACTAGCCAAAATCTCGTCTAGCGTCAAATTCGAGTCATCTTCCTCCGCAAACAAATCATCCTCAAGTTCGTTTTCCAAAACAAAGGGTTCATCCTCAGATGAGAGTTCCAAAACATCGGAGAACAAATCCTCCAGCGTGCCGAGTTCTTCCTCTGCGGCCTCGGCAAAGGGATTTTTTGCAATGTCATCGGGGGAACTCGCCGATAAATCCAAGCTGTTAGCGGCTGAGAAATTCGATCGCCGCGATCTAGTATTTTCCAATCCCTCCAGATTGTAGAGGTCTGCCTCCAAAAGTTCCAGAGTATTGTTGTCCAGATTTAGATCTCGATCGAGGTCATCTTCTAATGTCTCCACCGGCAGCAAATCCTCGTCCGGCGAAGCTTGGATGTACCCATCATCGAGCCGCTGCGAGGATGAGTCGAACTCGCCAGTTTGCAAGTCACCGACACTTGGTACAGCGAGCGTGGCACTGGGTCGGTGAGGGCTAACTTCTACAGGCGTTCTCAACGGCGAAGCTGCTGATTGAGGCACTGTAGCGCCGAACTGCTCGCTGATGTTTTGACCCGTTTCTATATTTTCTCGATCGTCCGCGTCAATTTGCACCTCAGCAGTTGAGGGTGATGCTTCTGAAACTTGAGGTACTGTTGCCACTTGCGGTTGAAATAAATCTGCACTATCTAAAGTTAGACTCTCTACAGAATTTTGCATTACAAATTCTGAATTTTCCTCTACTAAAATCTCTTCCAGAGATTCGCCTTCATCCAGTAGATTTACAAACAAATCTTCAGTCAATTTTAGCGATTCTGCATTTTCATTATCCGTCGCTGCTTGATATTCTACGCCTTCTCTTTTTGTCTCAATTACAGTATTTTCTACCGGAAAATTTTCTATTTGTAATTCTACTTCAGGAACCGCTTCTCCAGCGAACAAGCTTGCATACAAGTCATCAATTTCTTCGTCTGTTTCTGTTACCCTGTCATCCAATTCACCGCCAGTAAACCGAGTTGCATTTCGAGATTTTTCGGGTGTATCACCCAACACATTATCTTCCAGATCCGGGAGCAAACTTGGGGCTTGAATGCGGTCGCGGTCGCGCCTCAACTTTCTGAATTGCGGAGAAATTTCTGTACCGGCATAGGGAAATCTGTCTTGGTCTCCGAATTCGCCGGTGCGAACTTCCTGCACCGAGTCTCCCGCCAGAGTCTCTGGAGTATTTGAAAGGGCGGGAGCGATAGGAGATCGATCGGCTGCTGTTGGGGTGACGGTTTCGAGATTATTGGCTAGATCGATCGGCTGTTGAACGTAGGAAGATGCTTCTCGCCCCAACTGTGAAGCCAAGTGGTTGACCAAAGCCGCGAACATCGCCTCGCTCTGCTGGCTCAAACCGTACATATTTTCTACTTCTTGTCTCAAGGAAGCTTGATAGCTTTGCAGATTTGCTTGCAAAGCCTCGAACACTATAGCCATCCTAGAATCGAGACTCATCAGCAGACTGTCAGCACGAGATTGGAACAGTTGCATTTGCTCCAACCTCTGAGCCGGCGTCAGCAGCGGGTGTTCTTCTGAGGTTTGTCGGTTCAGTGTGACATCAATAGCCGACTGTTCATCAGGCGCACTGCCCAAAGAGTATGGTGCTGCGCTGCTTTGCAATAACTGATTTTCTAGCGAACTTAGAATTTGGGAGAAATCGCTAGTCAAGGTTTCTTCCAAGCGGGCAGTCAGTACCTGCAAGAATTCAGCAATGATTTGCTGTTGGTTGGCTTGTTGTTGAGCTAGGGATTGTTGCTGCTGCCGTTTTGCTTCTAGCTGTTTGATTTCTTGAATTAGAGCTTGCTGCTCTTGTCGCAAAGCTTCTATGTCTTCTTGGAGCGGCCCTGTCAGGCTTGAACGCAGATGGCTGATTTCTCCGGTTACGGCAAGCATGATTTGCTCTGCGGCTGAGGGGCCAGGGGCGGGCAGAGGCACTTTGGGCACTGGAACTGGTTGCGGGGGCACATTTGGGCGGGCAGGGGCCTTTGGGACTGTTAGCTTTGAGTCTGAGGAAACCAGATAAGCGCGCACTCGCTCTAAAAGTTGGCGCTGGTGGACAGTATCTATCGAACCCGTCCAAGGCAAGCGGGGTGCGGGCTTGCTGAGTACCTCGTCTATCTCAGCAATCAGTGCTTGAATTTTGTACTTCTGAGAATTCAAGGGCGGAACCTCTGGGAATGCGGCTTGGGAGAAACTTTACCGAAAAAAGACTGAATTCAGGCGGCAGCGATGCCAATAGATAGAATAATCTGAATGCGAGTCCGTCAATAATTCACTAATATTTTTTGACAACTTTTAATTAACGTTTGGCCTTCGGATAACTTCTATTGCCTATGATAGGTTAGCCGGTACTTCCGCACCAAATGCCAGCTTCTATCAATTGCAAGTGCTGTCAAATTCTGCGGCTCAGGGGCGAGTTTCCCGACCCGGAGGTTGATTCGTGCTCGTAAGAGATGCGATCCCAACGAAATTTTGTCTTCACCCGCTTGAACGGCGGGTCGCACACTGTCACCGCGAGTTTCGTTAGTATGGCGGCGCGCCACTTTCTCGTCATCTTTTACCGACTTGGAAAAAACCTCAAACAATTTGGGCTTTGGGATACCGAGATTAGGGATTGTCCCCGTATACTGGGTTTGAGTAACCTTTTATCATAGCCTTTTATCTGTATTCATGGCTAGATACTAATGGTACAATAATTTTGGGGTGGCAGAAAAGTTTGCTGGGAAGTGGGTGGGTTTCGCTCGCCAAGAGCGCCAGTCTTTAGGCTCGCAATGGCTGTGAATTTTGCCGATCGTGCTGACATTTGCCAGGTTCTAGGTAGTTGCTCGGATTTGGTCGCTGTCTACCTTGCTTGCAGGCTTGTACTCGTGGATTCTACCTTCTCGACAGCAGGGCCTAGTGACAACAAATCTCTCAGCAGTGTTAAGCTTGTCTTCGCGAAGTGCTTTCAAAGGTAATTCGATCGGCTCAGTGGTTTGCCACATTGCTAAAATTTTGTGAATAAAATTTGCTCAGTGGTATATATCTAAAAAATTATGGTATATTTTTTAGTTTCTAGCTCCCAATCAGAGCTTGAGGCTATTAGTTCCCATATTGAGCCTTTGACCGCAAAACTTTAGAGGTAAAATTTCCGATTTTAGATCCTTGATTTTAGATCCTTGTTTCTCAAATCTAGAATCTCAAATCCAATGACTCGGCTGCAAGCTATTTGTAACTGCCCAGCGCAGCTCAAGCGCATAAATTAAAATGATGGCCTCATGGAAGACCGCTTTAACACCCGAGATCCGAATTCTAATATAAACCAATTGATAGTTTCTACTCCTTTTTTTGCAGGATTACCCGATCCCGTAATCGAGAGAGCAACTGTCCACATCGTTACCCGCAGTCATCCGTCAAATCAAGTGATTTTACTCGAAAATGACTGGGGAACATCAGTGTATTTTATATTAGATGGTTGGGTGAAAATTCGCACCTACAACCTAGACGGAAAAGAAGTAACACTGAATATTTTAGGGAAAGGAGAATTATTCGGGGAAATGGCCGCGATCGAAGAAGCACCGCGATCGACAGATGTGATCACCCTAGCCCCGACACTGATCGGCAATATGCCATCTCAGGATTTTGTGCAGCTCATTCATACCGAGCCGCTAGCAGGCATTCGCCTAGCTCAACTGATGGCGCGTCGCCTGCGACAAGTCAACCGCCGCCTGCGTTTGCGAGAGTCTGACAGTACCTCGCGAGTAGCAGATATTCTATTATTTTTGGCAGAGGGACAAGGGAAAAAAATCATTTCCACAGGAGGTACAGAAATTCCCAACCTGCCACACAGAGAATTGAGCAGCCTCAGCGGGCTGGCTCGCGAAACAGTAACGCGAGTGCTGAGTAAGCTGGAAAAAAAAGGAACTATTCAGCGCGAACGTGACGTTTTGTGCATTCCCGACCTCCACGCCTTAGAGCGTCTGTTAGTCTAGAAGTATCAGAGTTTGCTTTTATTGCATCTAATTCAAAAGCACTCTCTGTTAACTAACTGATATTAATGATTTCCCGCAGGAGGTAAAGCTATGAGTTTTAAGAAAATTTTCGCCGCCTTAGATGATTCTGAACTGGGCCACCGCGTCTTCACTCAAGCTTTAGAATTAGCTCTGAGCGATAGCGCGCAGGTAATGCTATTTAACTGCGTTACTGTGAGCACGGTGGGTCAGACGGCAGTGCCAATTCCAGTAGATTTGGGAATGAATGTCGAGTTAATGGATCAAGCTTATCAAGCTCAACGTTTGCGGCTGGAAAGCGATGTAAAACACGCTTCGGGTTTGCTGAAAAATTACTGCGACGCCGCAGCAAACAAAGGATTGCAGGTGGAATTTGACTGCAAAATGGACGGAGATCCGGGGCATTGTATCTGTGAATCCGCCGAAAATTGGGGCGCAGATTTAATAGTGTTGGGGAGGCGCGGCCGCACGGGGTTCGCAGAAGCTTTCCTCGGCAGCGTCAGTAATTATGTCGTTCACCACGCATCTTGTTCGGTTTTGGTAATCCAGGAAGTCAAAATCGAAAAATAAATAATGCTGCTGAAAATTTTGGCTGAGAAAATCCATCTAACATAAGACTTGCGTTCCTACCTAAACCCGGTTTCTGCGAGCAATATTAAATTTGGTGGCGAGGCATCCAAACACTGAAATCGGGAATCAGCCGTATCGGGCGCAAGCCCCCTAAAATCTAAAATCTAAAATCTAAAATCTAAAATCGGGAATCAGCCGTATCGAGCGCAAGTCCCGTAAAATCTAAAATCTAAAATCTAAAATCGGATGAGTGATTTTTTGTCAGCAGATGCTGCCTCTAATTCGGGTAGTTCACCCAATACCAATAACGAGCCACAAACCGCCGATATTTCAGCAATGGCTGGCGATCGCACCAATCCCGATCAGGAGAAGCGCGCCTCTGGGGAAGCGCCTTTAAGGCTCGTAGAAACGGCTTTTTTGGCAAGTACCGCTAGCTTAATTTGGCTGGTAAATTATTACTTTCCGCTAGGGCCTTTGCTGCGGGTTTTTTTCCCCATACCCATCGCCCTAGTTTACTTGCGTTGGGGCAACCGAGCAGCTTGGATGGCAGCTTTGGTATCGGGTTTGCTGCTATCGGTACTGATGGGCCCGACGCGGAGCATTTTATACGTGATGCCTTTTGGAATTATGGGAGTTGCGCTGGGAGGACTTTGGAGGCGCAAAGCGAGTTGGTCACTCTCTATTAGTGTCGGCGCGCTAATTGGTACTGTCGGCTTCTTTTTTCGGTTTTGGCTGCTGTCAGCGTTGGTGGGTCAAGATCTATGGGTTTACGTAACCGCCCAGGTAACAGAGATGGTGGAATGGGTGTTTGTCAAGCTGGGCTGGCTTAATGTACCCAGTTTGAACACAATTGGGGCGATCGCCGCCGGGATGATTTTGGTTAACAATATTGTCTATTTATTTGTAGTGCATTTAGTAGCTTTGCTGCTATTAGATCGTTTGGGAAATCCAATTCCGCGGCCGCCAAGCTGGGTGCAAGTTTTGATTGATTATGAAGAGTAGTTATTGGGCATGGGGCATCGGGGATCGGGCATCGAGCATCGGGCATCGGGCATTGCTAATTGCTAATTGCTAATTGCTACTAAATAACTAATGACTAATAACTAATAGACCTCTCCTGCAAAGCAGGTCTTGAACAGGCAGAATTCCTGTTCCACAATAATTATTGCAGAGGTCTAATAACTAATGACTAATGACTACTGACTACTGACTAATTTATGATTGGTATTTATACAGAAATCGAACAGGGTCAGCGGTGGCTCGATCGCTATCGGGGACCAAAACCGATATTTGCCTGCGTGTTAGGATTTACCGCTACAGGCTTAATTCCGGGGATTTCAGCAGCAGGAGCAACCCCGCACGATCGACAATTTACTTGTTTAGCCGATGCAGAATTTTTGTATAACGGCCCTAAACCGTCGCCCCAATATCCTTTGCCGCCCCTAGAAGCGGGTGCATCGCCGGTATTGATATCTCGCGCTGTAGTCGAAGCTTTGGAGCTTCCCCTTTACTTATTTAATGCTGGTTTACCCCTCCCGCCTCCCGTACCTGCAATTGATTTGGGCGGCACTGCGGCAAAGTGTGTGATTTCTGGAAATGCTTTAGAACTCGAAACTGTCAAACATTTGCTCGAACAAGGATTAATTTGGGGAGCTAAATTAGCCGCTCAAACTAATGGCAGCTATTTAATTTTAGGAGAGTGCGTGGTTGGGGGAACGACTACTGCTTTGGGCGTGTTAATGGGTTTGGGTATGGCAGCGGCGGGCAAAGTTAATAGTTCTCATCCTCGCTGCAATCACGCTCAAAAATTGGCTGCGGTGACAGCGGGACTCAATAATGCTGAGTGGGAAATTAACGGACAAAACAGCACTCCCCTGGAATTGGTAGCGGCGGTGGGCGATCCGATGCAAATAGTGGTGGCGGCAATGGCGATCGCCGCGAGTCGGACTTGCGGGGTGCTTCTGGCCGGGGGTACGCAAATGCTGGCAGTGTACGCTTTGATGCAAGCCTTAGCCCGTGAATATGCTTTAGTATGGGGTCCCGAACAAGTTGCGGTGGGGACTACGCGCTGGGTGGCAGAAGACCCTACAGGAGACACTATAGGACTCGCTAAAGATATCGGCGGTGTGCCTCTGTTGGCCGCGCAGCTAAGTTTTGCTGGATCTCGCTACGGGCAACTGCAAGCTTACGATCGCGGCTATGTTAAAGAAGGTGTCGGTGCGGGAGCCTGTGCGATCGCCAGTGGTCTGACTGCAAATTGGACTCCTCCTCAACTCCTCCAAGCTGTTGAAGCTTTAGCCTCGCGATGTGAAATTAAACATTAGAGAGTCCTGGAGGCACAAAACCTGGTTTTCACTGAAAATATTGGGGTTTTGCAGCGACGAATACACTCGCAAACCTGATTTTTAGTTTTCTGGGCGTCCACGAATCTTAGGAATTAAACATTAAAAATTCAGATGCGCCGATCGAGCTGCGAACATGGTTGTGCTGCTCACCCAGCTTCCTTGTGGCTGAATAATTATATCACTTTCTGTAGCATTTATGCTCTCAGATTTACATAGTTTTCTACACAATATCTGGCTTTGATGCAGTATCCCCCCTGCTAATTGCTGGAGATAAAAAACTCTCTGCAATGAATCTCTAAGTACACGAGCATAAATCAACGCAACTTGTATTTTTTTTGATTAGTACCCGATCCCCGCTAGCAATATTTAATTAGGCCCGCCTAGATGTTGCGAGTGCATTCTTTTGGAGAGCAACTGTTCTTCCAAGGCTGCAATTCGATTGTAAGCTGCTGTTAGCTGAGCTGTTAAGCGCTGGATTTGAATCTCTGCGCTCAGCTCTTTTTCCAGGCTTTGAGAATTCTTGTCGAAGTAGCTGTCATCTAACAGTATGTCCTTGTGTTCGAGGAGGCCGTCGAGACTGCTGTAGCTTTGATAGGACGAGGTTTTGTCATTTCCTACCGTTCCAGAGCGATCGTTTCTCTGTTGCTGGGTCAGCTTCGTCTCCGTGGCAGACGCCAAGAGCTTTTCATTGAGGTTTTCTATGAGTTTGTAGAGGGCCTCGACTTGTTGGCTCAATACTGTAACTTGCTGGCGGAGCGCTTCCATACAATCATCCTTTGGCTCGTAACTTAATATCTTTACATTTTAGGTAAATCTTTACATAACTTGGATTTATCACTAAATTATTTAATTTTTGACGTAATTGTTGTGTTCCCAATCCAGACGGTAGATTTAGGGAGCCAGCTTGAAGATAATCGATCGCTATTCGTGAGTCGATTGTAAATTGTAGATTTTAGGTTTTACATAGCCTTGGACACAGGAACCAGGTTGGTTAACCCCTATACTTCGTTCCAACCTTCAATCAGAGTTAAAAGGTCGGGTTTCTGAGAGTGGGATTGCAGAGCGTCCTATTAGATTGACTTCGCTCTCGCCAGTGCTTTCAGGATTCAGATGAATGGATTTTTAGTTTTTTTAGTTATTAAGCTGTCGCCGATTTAAAAAGGATTTTTCACTTCGGTTGTGTAAAAAGCGTCATCCAACTGCAGATGGCAGCGCTCTCGTGATTTCGTTATATTAAAAAATGTAACACAGATGCAGTCGATCGACCCGGCTGGCGAACACAACTTGCTCAAAGGAACTTGGAACAGAGAAATTAGCGGTTAAGTTGACGGAGTTTTCGGCATCGGAAAGGTCGATCGACAAGCTAGAAGGTAAAATCAGGGCAAGAGCAAAACAGACTCTTTTGGCAGCAGAACCGAGTACAATGGCTCTGTGTTTGAGGAAGAAATAAGACAAATCGGCGCCAACTACCGGACTCGACAAACAATTATTTCCCGGGCTGTAGAACACAAAACGATCGGTCAATATTTAGAAAAGCGGATTCACAGGTGAAACGAAGGTCTTTGCTATTGGGGGCCGCCACCCTAACTTTAAGTCAATTGGCGGCAGGGTGCGACTCGAAGCCCATTCTCAAAATTCGATCGCTCAAAAACGGTATTCCGGCCCAACTGGTAAGCAAATTTAGTCGCGATGTACAACCGTCTCCGCTTTTGCAGGTAACGCAAGAACCACAATTAAAAGAATTATTCGCCCTGTTGCAGGAGTGGAAACGGGTTCCCGAATCAAAAAATCAAGCTAACTTGGTGATGTTGGGAGATTACTGGCTGACTTTGGCAATTAGGCAAAAATTGATTAAGCCGATCGATCCTGCTAAGTTTGCTAATTGGTCACAATTGCCCGAAAGATGGCAAAAACTCGTCAGGCGCAACGATGAGGGTAAATTAGATCCTGAAGGTAAAGTGTGGGCTGCACCTTACCGCTGGGGAAGTACAGTAATTGCCTATAGAACAGATAAATTCAAGTCTTTGGGGTGGACTCCCACAGATTGGAAAGACTTGTGGCGATCGGAATTGCGCGAGCGAATTTCTTTGCCGGACAGCGCTAGAGAAGTTATCGGTTTAACATTAAAAAAACTCGGAAAATCTTACAATACGCAGCAATTAGATCGAGTCCCGAATCTCAAAAAAGAACTCGCAAATCTGCACCGACAAGTTAAACTTTATAGTTCCGACGCTTACCTGCAACCATTGATTTTAGGCGATACTTGGTTGGCAGTAGGTTCCTCTGGCGACTTGCTGCCGCTGCTGCAAACTGAAAAGGATATTGCTTTAGTAATTCCGGTTTCGGGAACTGCACTTTGGACAGATTTGTGGGTAGAACCAGCATCAGGCAATTCAGTTTCTTTAGTGGAAAAATGGATTGATTTTTGCTTGCAGCCTCGGGTTGCTCCTCAATTATCTTTACTGGCTAAGGCTAGTTCGCCGATAATTGTCGGCATGAAACCCGAGGATTTGCCGGAAGCTGTTCGCACTAATTCTGTGTTGTTGCCAGATGCTAAGATTCTTGCTGCTAGCGACTTTCTGCTGCCTTTCGGGGATGCGGGGATTGCGCAATATCGATCGATCTGGCAAGAAATTCGGCAAGTAGTGCAAAGTTAAAATTTCACTGCGTTTTGAGGTACGTAGTTGCGCTTCAGCGCTCTTTTATCCATGAAAGATCACGGAGCATCGCAGTTTTGCATTTATAGTGCTGTCCCCGCTCCCGTATTGTACAATAGGCGAGCGGGACATTATTCAAAGAAAAAATCCTTTTTACAAAAATGAGATGCTTCCAAAGAGCGCTGAAGCGCAACTACGTACCTTAGAAAAATAAAAAAATAGCACGGGTTGAAGTGTTGGTATTTTAATTTTAATGACAATCGTAATTATAAATCACCTGAGAAAAATCTAATTTTTCTAAGTCCTCAGCACGAATCAAAAAGTTACCTACTCCACCATCACCCCAACAAAATTCATCATCACTAATCATGTGTAAAAGTACAACTTTATGGTCTTGGTATTGCGGACTATCCTCACGAGGGTCAGTTTGCGTAAAGTAGCCGTATCCCCCTATTTTATGGTGAATATCGTATAAATTAGCATAATACCAATCAAATAATTTGTAATTATCTGCACTCATTACCTCCCATAATTGTTTAACTTTTGGTTCTTCAAAAATGTTATTCAATTGATAGTCTGCTGGGCAAACCACCTCATTGTCAGGACTAAACTGTAAAGCCAAACATTCTTGAGAATTATTCACATCTTGTTGCTTTAAAGGTGAACATTCATGTTCTTCAAAAATATACTCACTAAAAGGATTATCTGTTGGAAAATTATTTTTATCTACAAATTGCAACGCACTAAGTTTTTGATTGTTTAAAGTTGAATAGCTCTCAGAAAGCTCCAACAAAAAAGCAAAATCTGTTTGACAATTATTTCTGTCAATTTCTAAAAAGTAAAATACTTTGAAATTTGTTTGATTGTCCAACTTCTCTATATCCATTCCATAACTACCTAGATTGTTGTAACTAATATAAAACTGCAAAATTCCTTTTTTGGGGAAAGGCGCTAAATATGGCACTTGGGCAAAGATTTCCTCAAAATTGAGTTGTGCCAAAAGGTGCATATATTTTCCCTCACTATCTTTGGGAAAATCGTAACCTTTCGGCAAGTAAGGCACTCCGCCAAATTTGCTTGACCACAAATCTGTAGCCTTGCGTTCGTAAGTGATTTTGATAACAGGCTTTTCTGAACTTTCAATTTCTTGACGGAAAGGTTCTAATTCAGCAGGAAGTTCAAGGGTTGTTTTCATTTTTTTATACGAATTCTAAACCGCATTTATCAGCTAAAATGTGGGTGCGTCAGCTTTTGATTTCTCGATTATCCCAAAAATCTCTCTAGCTGACGCACCCTACTAAAAGCCTTTGAGTTTGCCTCGAAGACCCGGATTTGACAGAGATTCTAAATCAATTTTACAGCTTAGCCGATCGCCCTTGCACGAATAAACTGCCAAAGCTGTCCCTTGACGGTTGCAAACTCGCACATTGTAACCGTATTCGCTGGCGACAGTGCCGAAACGGTTGACAAACTGATAGCGTTCCATATAATCGAGCAAACTCCAAAGTTGGCGGTTAACTATGATAATTACCCAAGTATTGCCGGGATCGACAAACCAGCGATCGAGCAATTTCCCGCCATAGAGTTTTTGAGCTAACCACAGACTCGGAACGCTTTTTTCGGCTTGGGAAAGGGGGGGCGCCGGCAAATTAGCAGCGTTACCAGTCGGGCAGGCCGGCTGCTGGGAAAAGGCTGCCGATTGTCCCCACAGCAAGGCTCCGAGGCAGGTAGAACCCGCAGTCAGGAACAAAAATAAACTTTTTGTCAAAATGCCGTGTTTGCGGCGGAAAACTTGATTTTCGTGGCGCAATTTGTGGTAATTCATCATATTATTAGACTTGAATGGCATAAATCATTCATTGATACAAAAACCGCAGATGTAAGGCAGATAAACACGGATAAACGCAGATAATTTTAAATTACTCGTTACTAGGCTGGAGCCTAGTAACGCAGATCCGGAGGCTCTGCCTCCATGTTTCCAAGCGAGGCAGAGCCTCTAGATTTAGGTTCCCAGGCTGGAGCATGGGAACCAGTTAATTTTATTATTCTTCAGTCCGCGGAGGCGGACATTGTTTGTATAGTAGCGGTTTCAACCGCCGACTCTTCTTGCTCTTATTTCTGCAAAATTATTAAAATTCCGATCGCTTAAACAATGAAGCAGGCAGACAAACGGTAAAAGTAGAACCGCAATCTAACTCGCTAGTAACTTCTATATCGCCGCCCATCATCTGACAAAAACGTTGACTGATAGTCAGTCCCAAACCAGTACCGCCGTACTTGCGAGTGGTTGAATTGTCGGCTTGAGTAAAAGGTTGGAACAGTCGCTCTTGCTGCTCTTGTGTCATGCCGATGCCCGTGTCCGTCACTCGGAAAATTAAAAAATCTGCATCCAAAATTAACATTTGAGCAACTCTCGGTTGATATTTATTTTTTAATTCTTCACTGGTAATTCTTTCTAAAGTAAGCACGATCGTCCCATTAGCAGAAAATTTAGCAGCATTGCTGAGCAAATTCAGCATTACCTGCCGCACTTTCATCAAATCGCCGTGCATCGCGCCGATATTCTGAGAACTCAATACTTCCAAAGTATTGCCGTTTTTATCCATTAGCGGTTTGATAGTTGTTACTACCTCCTCGATTAAGCCTCCAACATCGAAGCTTTCGAGGTAAATCTCCATCTTGTCAGCTTCAATTTTGGAGATGTCGAGAATGTCCTCTATCAGCCGCAGCAAGTGTTTGCCAGCAGTGCGAATTTTGTCTAAATCCGAGACTAACTCTAAGTTGCCTAACTCTTCGGCATCTTCCACCAGCATATCGCTGTAGCCGATAATCGCATTGAGGGGAGTGCGTAACTCGTGGCTCATGTTTGCCAGAAAAGCACTCTTGGCGCGGTTGGCGAGTTCTGCGGCTTCTTTAGCCAACTGCCACGCTTCCTCAGCGTCTTTGCGTTCGGTGATATCTCGCAGTGTCGCCACCACCGCTTCGACGCTGCCGTCTGTCGCACAAACCGGGCTGAGAATGTACTCGTAGTCGCGGGTTCCCCAGCTTGCCGTGGGGACAATTACTTCGCCTTTCACGGGCTCGGCTGTGGCAAATATGCCGTCGCATTCTTGGTGAACTCGCTGCATAATTGTTGGCGACCAGCCTAATTCCTGCCAGGTTTTGCCAATCATTTCTCTGGGGTTCATGCCGGCAGCTTGAGCGGCGGTGCGGCTGACATAGGTGTATTTTCCCGATCGATCTACTAGAAAAATTAGGTCAAGAGAAGCGCCGAGAATGCCGTCAACTGTTCTGGCGTGTCGGGCTACCTGAGCGGTCATTTGTCTGACTGTGATGGCACCCCGGACTCTGGCGGCGAGTTCAAACCGCAAGAGTTCGTTGGCTTGTTTGAGGAATAGGGTGCGCTGTTCGACTTCTATTTCTAGTTCTGCTTTGGCTTTTTCGAGGGTGAGTTCGGCAAGTTTGCGATCGCTCACATCTGTAGAAATTGTACCGACTGCATAAGCTTTACCTTCGCAGTTGCAGAGGGGAAATTTCAGAGAAATATAAGTGTGCGGGCCGTCGTCTTGAGGGATGATTTCTTCGAGGGTTAGGGGCGAGGAGGATTCGAGAACTTTCAGGTCATTTTCTCGCAAGGCTGCTGCTTTGTCTTGGGGAAAAATATCGCTGTCGGTTTTGCCTGTTATTTGCTCTTTTGCGATGTCGAACAAATTGTCAAAATGGCGGTTGGTGAGCAGGTATTTTCCCTCAACATCTTTGATGTAAATTACTGCTGTTGAGTTGTCTAAAATCGCTTGCAGCAGTGCTTCGCTCTTTCGCAGGGCTTTTTGAGTGTTTTGGCGATCGAGTATTTCTGGTTGCAATTCCCAGTTGAGGCGATTTAAGTCTTGCCAAGCTTCCTGGACTAGATTTAAGGCGATCGCGCTTTTTTCTAGTTCTGTATTTACCTGCCGCGACTGATTTGAGACGGAGTTTTCGGCCAATTCTAGGGGTTGGAAAGCGAGCGGGAGCTGGGGATTTGCGATCTCCCGATCGCCCTGATTTTTTTTATATCGAAAATCGACCGCTAATTTACCGTTTAAACTCGATTTTTTAGGGAATAAATCTGGAAATTCGCCTAAATTTAAATTGTCATAAACTAAATCCAAATTCCGGGATCGCTGCTGCGGTTGGGCAGTGGAGTTAAATGCCCAATTCCCCTCTGCTGTTGATAAATTTGAGTTACCGGGTTTGGCAATCCGGCGGGTGACAGCAACTGCCAAGGCGAAGGGGACAACCGCAGCAGCAGACAGTGCCAGCAGCCAGTTGTTGCCCCACCAGGTTTCGATCGAGGTTTTGGGGATGCCCCGCACTAAAATTGCTGCGGGTTTTCCGGCTAAATTCTCCTGGGATTGGGCAGCTACTGTATAAGTTTGACTGCCTATTTGTACGTTTCCGGCGACTGGTTTGCCGCCGGCAGCGAGTGCAGATTTTAGGAGAGATTTGTCTATCGAATTTAAGTCTGGCAACTGTTTGTTTTTTGTAACTGCTTGCGAACTTGCCAAGACAAATTTGCCGTCAGCCAGCGGTGCGTAGATAGCGTGATATCCGCCGCCCTGTAAATTGAGGGTTTCGCTGTTAGCAACTACCGACGTTTGGCTGATAATTTTTCCTAACACTAACGCAGCAATCACTGTCTGATTTTTTGGATCTTTTACGGGAATTGCTGCGTAGCGGACTAGCACAGGGCGATCGCCATTTCCGGGCGACAAAGAGCCCCATTGTTTCTGAACTTCTGATTTGGCAATGATTTCGGTGGCGGTAATTGGCTCTTTTGCAGCGAATACTCGATCGACTATTTTTTGCAGGTTAAAACTTTTTCCCTTCTGGTTGGAGTTGACGCTAACGACAATCTGCCTGTTTTTCCCCACTAAGGCCGCGCTGTCTATTTCCCCTGTTTTGACTTGATTTTCTAGAACTTGCTTGACTGATTTTCGCAAATCTGATTTTTTATTACCGCTGTTGTAAGCTAAGGCTGTTTGGGCGATCGTTTTGCTGTCAGAGGAGTTTTGCAAACGGTCGGCGGCGCGCTCTAGTTGGAGATTGTAGTCAATTTCACTAAGGCTCAGTTCTGATTTAGCTTGATTTTGCAGTTGATTGCTTTCAATTGCCGATGTTAGCCAAAGTGCTGCTCCCGTTAGCCCAACTGGCAAGATTGTTTGTAAAGTCAGCAGTCCGATTAGCTGTTTTCTGGTAACAGATAAGTTGTAGGTACACGGCTTAAAAGCTGCTTTCAATGTTCTTTCGGAAGTCGCAACTTTAGTTGGCTGCAGACAATTTTGCTGGCTGTCGTTTAACTGAGTATGAGCCATAGTAGTAGATGCGGTATCGGTTGTAGATGACAGGCCATCAATTAATCGGGAAGGGAATCAATTTGAGATTTTAGATTTGAGAATTTAGACTTCGGCGTGAGCGCTCAGTCGAACGATTTTATATTTTATATCGAGTTCGCTTAGTCACTCATCATAAAATTGTTAGCTCTCGCCGGGGGCAATAAAGCAAGAAAATGACTGGGATATTTTTAAATAAATCAATTTCTCGGTATTCAATCAGATTGTCTTATTTAGTTGTTTTTCCATATACTGTCGGCTCCTATTTAAAGTTTGTTGCGAGCAGACAGGGGACATTGGTGTCAACTTCAGACTAAAACCATTTGTATCTCTCGTTTATAGCCGAGTCTCGCTCCCCGTAAATCCCCCTTAAGAAGGGGGACTTTGACGCTCTTGTCCCTGGGGGGTTAGGGGGGATCGGGAAGACTATGAACTCAAACAGTAGATTGGTACAACATAAGACGTTAAGTGGACACCAATGCCTGCAGACAGTCCGCAAACTAAGTAGTTTTTCGCTCGACTCTATCCTAAATTCACTTAAACCAAAGTTTAACGTAATTATTGCAACACTTAGATACACTCGATCGCCTTTTGCCTTCATCACCTTTTTTTCAATCCCACAACCGCCTGCCTGCTTTGCCCCCGAGTCGCTGGTGAGTATCTTTGAGCAAAGTTGGGATGTCTAACTCTTCGGGACACCGAGGCAAACATTCGCCACAATCGGTGCAGCGGTTGCCTTTGTTGCCGGGAAACCAGTGTCCGGCATTTTCAAACATGGCATAGCGGTATTTGCCAAAGTCAGTCATGTCGCACCCGACTGCGAGATTGCGGAGTCGCAATACTTCGGGAATGTTGATGTTTTCCGGGCAAGGCAAACAGGCATAACACTGGCTGCATTTGTCGGTTTTCAAAGTGGCTGCCATAACCGATTCTAGCCGCTCGAATACAGCGATTTCGGCGTTGGTGAGGGGAAAGTCGCGATCGGCATATTTCAGAGGTTGCTCTAATTCTGTCGCATTTGCAGCCCCCACACTCAAAGTCCCAATCCTAGTATCGCTGAGTAAAAAGCGATAGTTCAACTCTAAAGGCGAGAAAGGCGAGCACAATTGTGCGAGAGTTTCCGGGGGCGTGTAGAGTTGCCCTCCTTTATCGGCTGGGGAAATGATGAAAACGCCCATATCTTTGTCTTTGGCGAGTTCAATTGCCGGGGCGTTGCGCTGAAAAAAATAGTAATAATGCAGATTGACAAATTCAAACAAATCTGTATTGATTGCAGCCAAAATCAGATCCAGAGGCCCGTGAGTCGAAAAGCCGACGTGCCGAATGCGACCATCAGCCAGGGCTTTGCGTACAGCTTCCATGCAGCCTGTGGGCGATCGCACAATCGCCAAATGTTCCCAAGTATTCAAACCGTGAATTGCCAGACAGTCGATATAGTCTAAATTCAGGCGTTTGAGGGATGCGTCGATACAGCGTTCCATTGCTGCTGCATCCTCGGTTGGGGAAATTTTCGTAGTGACGTGGAGGCGCGATCGATCGACAGACAAACCAGCCGAAAGGGCCGCGCCAAGATATTCCTCGCTGCAACCGTAACCAGCCGCAGTTTCCAGGTGATTGATTCCCAGAGACACCGCCTGTTTTACAGTCTGACAGGCAGTTTCCTCAGAAGCCAAATAGCGCATGGTTCCCAAGGAAAATACCGACAGGTGCAACTTTGTTTTGCCAAACCGTCGATAGCGCATAAAGGTTAGGAAGTTTCGCCCGGGCTGAAGCCGCTTCTCTTGATCAAATCCTCTGGACGGAGGTTTGAGATAAATTCCCGGAAGGCCCGGCGTTCGGCCTCATCAGCATCTCGATCGACCGGTATCGAAGCATCGGCGACGACTTCTTCCATCACCCAGATGGGGCAGTTCGTTCGCAGGGCTAGGGCGATCGCGTCGCTAGGTCGGGCATCGATCTCTTTTTTAACTTCTCCCTGACGAACGATCAGCACGGCATAAAACGTGTTATCTTGCAGCGAGTGAATAACTATACGCTCCAAGGTAAGACTCCATGCCTCTAAAAAATTGACCATCAGATCGTGAGTTAAGGGTCGAGGAGGCTTGTGACCTTCGATCGCGCTAATAATAGCCTTTGCTTGCTCCTGACCGATATAAATAGGCAAAGCCCGTCGCTCAGTAGCGTCTCTCAATAGGACAATAGGACTGCGCGTGGCTGCATCTAAGGCAATTCCAGCGACTTTCATTTCAATCATTCGATCGGCCTCATAGAATTAAGAAACTGTAAGGCAGTAGAGAACTTGGACATAAAGATCACCTAAATCCAGTATGACTTGATCTTCGCCTGAATCAGCAACAGATCGGGGACTGTCGATTTTAGATTTTAGATTGACTCCGGGGGACAGGGAGACGGCAAAACCTCCTGTCTCTGGTTTGTCCCTGTGATTTGATGTAAATAAGCGATCGACTAAGGAAAAATACTTATGTTTACAGGACTAATTCAATCTCTCGGAAAGCTGAAGTCGCTAGGCAACGATTATTTCCAAATTTCCTGCAGCACATCAAACAACTCCTACCAGATTTTACAAGATTTAGCCATTGGGGACAGCGTAGCCGTGGATGGAGTCTGTTTGACGGTGGTGGAAGTTCTGCCACAAGGTTTTGTCGCCGTCGCTTCCCCGGAAACCCTGCGCCGTACTACTTTGGGAGCATTCCCCGATGCTTGGGTCAACTTAGAAACCTCCCTGCGCGCCGGTAGCAAATTGGGGGGACATTTCGTGACCGGGCACGTAGATGCGATCGGCACTTTAGCCACATCAACCCAAACCTCCAACGCTTGGGAAATGCGGTTTACTGCCCCACCAGCAGCAAATTCGGGATGGCAGCGTCAAATCGCACCTTACATCGTTTCCAAGGGCAGTATCGCCGTCAACGGCATCAGCTTAACCGTGGCAGATTGCGATGCTGACGGCAATTGGTTTGAAGTTGCCGTCATTCCCCACAGTTTTGGTGAGACAAACCTCAGCTATTTGCAACCAGGAAGTTTAGTTAATTTAGAAGCAGATATTCTGGGTAAATATGTCGCCAAATTTCTCCGCAGCGGCACAAAATCCCATCCCGAACCGTGGGAAGAAACCCCCACAATCAACAGTTTGGGAACAATCACACCAGAATTCTTAGCAGAACACGGATTTATCTAATCTGTGGGTACGCACCGCGCACCTTGCTAATATCTGAGATATTACACCATCCTCAATAAGCCTTTTACGCGCGGGTTATCCTGCCCAACCCCACAAGAAAACTCACTCTTTGTGGAACAGGCAGGTGAGCCTGTTTTTGAGTTGTAGAAGGCATCAGGAGCGAATGAATTATATCAATAATTGACTGTTCAAAGCAGACGCACTCCAGTAACTCTTAATTCTCTGTCTACGCTCTCTGCGGTTCATTAATGAAATTTTATTCCTCAATAAAATTGTTTTTCTCCCAAAACAATCCCGCAGCAATTCCTGCCTGAGAAACTAAAAACAATGCAGCAATTAATAGCTTTTGAAAGCCCGGTGCGTGGAAAAATGGATAAGTTAGCAAATTCAGATAAAAGGACGGATGTTGTAGTTTCCCATTAGCCTCGCGTTTCGAGATAATTTGCTGAAACAAAAAAGCACCTCTACCATAATTGAATTGTTGTTTCCAAAATTTGCGAAGAGTTAGTGCATGGAAGTGATAGACTATAACTTCGGGAGCGTAAATTGCGGCTTTGCCCGAATGCAACCACCGATCGCAAAATTCCCGGTCTTCTCCAGCCGCTAGAGAAAAAGTCGTGTCAAAGCCGCCGATTTTTTGGAAAGCCTCAGCGGGAAGGGCAAAATTGTTAGAAGTGAAAAATTGGGCGCGATCGCCAATAGCATTATAGTAACTGTAAAGGTAATCGATCAGTTGCTGGCTGGCAGTAGAATAGATGTTATCCGGCAGCGCGTTTACAGTTCGACCTCCGATTAAGCAATCTGGTGTTTCCACAAATCGCTTTTCCAGATTTTGCAGCCAATCTACCCCCACAGTACAGTCATCGTCTGTAAACACTAAAAATGTGCCTTCTGCGGCAAAAGACCCAGTATTTCGCGCCGTTGCAGGGCCGGAGTTGGGTTGTGTCAGAAGTTTGATATTTAGCTGATTTTGAAAAGCGGAAATGGTATTTTCTACAGAGATTTCGGTGCTATCGTTGACCACGATAACTTGAAATTTATCGCGCGGATATTCAATTTCAACAAAAGACTGAATACACGCCGCTAATTTATCGGGGCGATTGTAGGTCGGAACAATAATTGAAAATAGAGTTTTAGCTTGGTTCATGGTAACTAATAACTTTTAATTTTTCAAGCGATATAACACCGACTCAGTATTAAAATCTTTCCCAAAAACTGGTTGCAGCGGGCCCTGGGGACTTGTCAGCCAAGATAAAGCTTTTCTAGTAGCTGCGTTTGTCTCAGTCAGGGGCCCGAATCCCACAGTCCTAATTTTATGTTGTCGCAGGTTGTCAACCCATGCCGAAAGTCGATCTGGTCTAAACGGCACATATAAAACTTTTCTGTCCAAATTTTTCCCGTAAAATAGGTAGCTGCGCGAACTTAAAAAGAAGCCTATTCTTTCATCTGGTAGTGTATTTTTATCAATATATTCGTAAATACCGCGATACAGCTCTGTCCGTGCAAAATCTCGCTTTTCCCTCCAATGACCAATTAATATCAATCCTATACACACACCAATTATCACTATATAAATTGATTTATTGCGACTTGGAAATAGATGATTCAGCCATCCGAAGCCAGGATTTATTTTCAACAAGATCGCAGCCAGAGTCAGTGACACAATATAAAATATCGGATATGGTAATATATATTGCCAACTTGGAGCTAATATTTTCCAGATACTATTAATAGCTTCTACTGGATTAGACTTAAAATTGTCAATCAATAAACTCCCCCAAACAATACTATCTCCGGTGAAAGAAGCATTTTTAATATAATCAAAAATTGTGTTGCTAGTAATTCCGAAAAAACCACTAATCAAAACCACTGCCAGAACAACTTGATTTTGAGTTTTCAAGAGAGTTGCTGTAGCTGCTGCGGCGACGGCGAGTACGCTTAAAAAGGGAAATCCGTATCTGAGGTTAAAACCGAGTATAGGGCTGAGTTTACCGATCGACTCTCCGACAGTACCGGAGGTGTAAGGTGTAATTAAATACAGAATTCCTGTGCTGGCGAGAAGTACAATTAAAATAATATTATTTTGATTAATTCTTCTGGTTTTACTTTGGATAAAAGCCAGAGGCGCTGCCAATACCTGAAGTGCGATCGCCAGAAAGGGCAGTTGCAATCTAATGATAATTTGTAAGCCGACAGTTTGCCAGTGGGAAAAATTGCTGGGATTAAATTGAGCTGCTAAAGTGCTTTGCCAAATCTTTAGAAGTGGCGAAGCGGGCGGCTGCTGTACCGGAGGTGTTGGTCCAGGTACGGGAGGCGGTAAGGGAACAGGCTCTAAGGGAATTTTAATATCGCCGACTTCGCTGACAGGGTAATTGATTTGCAGCAAGTTTCTCGCATACCAAAAACCTCCTAAAAGCAAGCAACAAGCTACGCTGCACAGCAAGACTGGTTTGAGAAAGTGGCGAATTCTAAATTTAGCTGATGTAGATTTTTTATTAACCGCGAATCTTTTAATTTCTAATATTGCTAATCCTCCTAAAAGTGAGGCTGCATAGACTATCCCAGTGATTTTTATTCCAGCTAGCATTCCTACGGCTGCCAAAAATAGGGATAGTTCCGATTGCGATCGGCTGCTGTGATAGGATAGACCAAGATACAAACCTACTGTAAATATTGCAGCTAGCGGTAAGTCTGGGTGAATGGTGTTAACTTGGTTGAGCACCATCGGTACTGTCAATACTAAAGATGCTGCTGCCAGAGCGTGAATTCGGGTTGCTCCAAATTTTACGCTTAATAGATAAACGGCAATTCCCTCAAGTACCCACGCAATTAGCAGGGGAAAAGCTGCGAGAAAGTCTTCTCGGAAGGGGAGTACACACAAAGCAGATAAAACGTGCCAATTGTAAGGATATACTCGGGCTTGTTCTTGTTCAAAAATCCAATTTCCGGCGGCATCTAATAAGGTAAATGAATGGGTTTGATACCATCGAGCGATCGCAGGTAGGTGAAACCACAATGAATCATAATTGGTTGTGGGTTTGGTTGCGAGAATTTGTAACAGCAAAAATCCTGCAATAGCGGTGGCAAAAATAATTAGGCGTTCGGATTTAGCCAGAGGTTGCTTGAGTTGGGGAATCGGCCACTCGGAGAAGGTAAAAGTTTTGTGGTTTTTTGTATAAATCAGGATGAAGCCGATCGCACCAATCAGAATTTCTGCTATAATCACGGCAGAAATATTTAGGCGATCGACACTTCCTAAAATCAAGCCGATACAAACTTGTACAATACTCCATCCCGTCAGGAGTATGAGTAAAAAATGAGGAAATGAATAGTTATTATTTTCTTTCTGATTCTCAAAGGCAAGAGACAAGCTTAAGGGAATTGGCCCGACTAGAATAATCAGAAATAAAATTAATTCCCACAAATGCTGCGCTATTAGCATAAGCTCCAAGTTACCATTTTTTATTAGTTTTTCCTCGTTACCAGAAAAAGCCTGGTAACGAGGAAAAGCAACGAGTTCGCCTGTTCGTTGCACCAAACATAAATTTTCTTGTGGGGTGCGCTTTTCGACCGTTCCACAAGAAAATTAATTTAGGCAATTCCCAATTTTTACCTGTTAGCTTGCTTCTGAGGTTTGGGTTTGAGGGCTTCAGTATCTTTGGGCTTAGAAGTGTCAGCTTTTAACAGTTCGGGGAATGGCGGCTGGAGGTTGTGAACTTCGATGTCCATTCCCAGCGGCAGAGGTGGAAGCTGGGGCAGATCGTTTTCCAAATCCTTGAGTCCGCTAGCGGTTTGTATTTCCACCATTTTCGGCATTTGCGGTACTTTGGCGGTTTCCAAACTGCCGATCATTTTTGCCAGAGCGAATTCTAGCTGAGAGCCCGGATCGATCGCCACCCAACCCTGGTCAGTCATTTGGCGAACCTCGAAGTGGAGGTGAGGCCCTGTAGACATTCCCGTACTGCCGACGCGGCCGATAGTCTCTCCCTGTTTCACCCACTCTCCCGGTTTCACAAACAGTTCCGAAAGGTGGCCGTAGAGAGTTTCCTGAGACTTTTTGCTGTGGTTGAGAACCACAGTCAAACCGTAGCCGCCCAACCAATCGGCGATCGCCACTTGACCCGCATAGGCCGCCAGTACGGGCGTTCCCATCGGGGCTCCCAAGTCAGTTCCGGTGTGAAACCTGCCGTAGCCCATAACCGGATGAGTCCGCCACCCAAACGGCGAAGTAATTGCCGAAGCAATAGATAGCGGAAACAGCAAGCTGGTGTTGCCATTTCCGGGGAGGCCTGCGGGACGCGGCGTGAGATTGTAGTAAGCAAAACCGGTATTGCTGCCGCTGCTGACACTAACGGCACCGACTTGAACAGGCCCGAGTCCCATGCTGGGCGCTGGAGGGCCGCCGCCGTAAGATGCAGATCCGGCATAATACCCAGCGTCTGCGGAGTATCCAGTGTTTGCGGAGTAGCCGATGTTAGCAGAGTATCCAGTGTCTGCGGAATATCCTGCGTCTGCGGAGTATCCAGGGTTAGCCGAGTAGCGCGGGGGTGCGTAAGCAGATTCCGGCGGGTTGGAACTCCCCCAAACCTGGCTGCCTATTTGTTGAACGGCTTGACCGATTTTACTGACAGGATTTCCGCTACTATTTCCTGCCACAGTTTCCCGAACATCGCCCGGAAGGCTTTCTGGCAGATTTCGAGGAGGAGGGGCTGCAATATAGCCGTTGCCTGCGATCGGAGTTTCCGGGCTGTAGCTTGGTTCTCCTGCATCTGCCGTCACCGGCTCGGAAACAGGAGGAGGCGCACAACCGCCAACTCCTTCGCAGCCGGTCGATCGTTCTGCAAACTCTATTCTGGTTGGCGCTTCGTACTCGGTGGTAGCGCCAACACTGTAGTCTGTTTGGTCGATTTCAGCGTGGGCTGGGTTAACGGGCGCTTCAAAAGGCGGCTCCTGGGCCGTCGCTTCTGGCAGGGGAATCAGCGCTGGCTCTGGCAGATAATATTCCGTGGGAGGTGGTTCGCTGGCGTACTCCGGCTCGGACGGCGGTGCGGCATCAAAAGGCTCGGACGGTGGAACTTCTGCCTGCGGTTCAGGGTATGGTTCTGGCGACCCTTGGCTGTATTCGGGTTCCGGGGGCGGGAGAGGAGCTTCAAATAATGGCTGGAGGTCTGCTGCGCCGGGGACGGCTTGTTCTGCTGGCGGAGTTTCGGCTTGAGCCCAAACAAGGCCTTTGCTGAGCAGTCCCAGACTGGCAAGGCAACCCAGTCCCACCAGCAGTGAGCGATCGGACAAAAGGCGCGATCGAGTCCGGGCGCCTGTAGGGTTCTTTTTTTGCTGTTTGGTGTTCAAAGGGGCTGTTATTTGCTTGTCTGGAACTGGTTTCACGATTTTTTTTCCCAACTCAACAGGGGGCACAAGGATCTCGAAGTCAGGATCGAATGTATGGCAATCCTTGTCTTTATATACAGGCCTAACTGATTTTACCGGGCTTGAGGCAATTTTTTTTGCACATAGAACAAGCTCAAATGCCTTACGCATTCACTCGCGATCGATATCCGGTTTTTTCGATCCCGATGGCACTTGCCTAGAAGTCTGTGACGGCCACACTGATGATAGCGCTTTGGCGTTCGTCTATGTTAATTAGTTGCCTATATTTCTGGGGTTCTGCAAAATTTCGGCGCAGTCGGTCGTCCTAAAACCGCCGACTGATCGAGATTTTTTCCTAAAAGCTAGCCCTGCCTTTAAACTTCGCGGACAAAATTTTTGATTGTTTAGAATACAAGCTAAATGATGCGCTTGGGTAAGGATAGGTTTCATGACTGTAGCTGGCGATCGCTTGACAAATTTTCCTGAGTCTGAATGCGCCGGAGGACCTGACAGTATCAGTTGGGACTGGCAGAGTTCTGAAGGCTTGCCTTATCTGACTTGCAGCTTGCTTTCTCGCTGGTCTCACGGCTTTTTTACGCGCGATTTCTCGCCCCAGGGGCCGATCGATCTGACGGCAGTTCTCGAACCGGGAGCTAAGGTTTACCGACTCCAACAGGTACACGGCAATGCGGTACTCAAAACGAGTGATTTGTCCCCGGTTGTGGCTCCGGCCCCGGAAACCGCTGCTCCAAGCTATGCTGAGGCTGATGGCTTGGTTGCCGATCGAGAATTGGAGGCGCTGTGGGTTTGCTCGGCTGACTGCGTGCCGGTGCTGATTGCTGACGATCGCACGGGACTGGTTGCTGCAGTTCACGCGGGTTGGCGCGGGACTGCTGCTAAGATATTACCAGAGGCGATCGCTCAACTTGTGGCACAAGGCAGTCAACTAGAAAATCTGAAGATTGCTATGGGGCCGGCGATCGCTGGAGAGGTTTACCAGGTATCTGTGGAAGTAGCAGCGGAACTGGGAGCCACCATTGCTCCTAAGAGTGCCGTTAGTGCGACAGCCGACGGCATTCTAGAGTTTTTGCACCAACTGCCGGAAACGCCTGTCTTAGCCGATCCAGAACCGGGAAAAGTACGCTTGGATGTTCGCCTCTGCAATGCTCTGCAATTGCAGCAGTTGGGAATCGATCTTTCTCAAGTGGCGATCGCTCCTTTCTGTACTTATTCTGACTCGGCTCGCTTTTTTTCCTACCGCCGCGATCGACTTAAAAAAGTCCAGTGGTCGGGAATTGTGAGTGCCTGCGGGACAAGTCCCTTCTGAGGGCATTTGGCAGAAGGTAAAATTTTAGACGGCCAAGATAAAAATAAAAATCTTTGGATTCATTATTTTTTATTTACGAATGCCAAATGCCTTCTAGTTTCTATTTTCGTAAGGTTTGCTGGTTCCTGTTTTAAACCACCAAAAACTAGCAGCAAAACTTTTGGGAAAGCGGCCCAAGCCCCCGCCCCGCTTTCCTCTCTTGTTAAGAGCGGTCTATAACGAGAGTCTTCAGCGGGTTATTACCATGAGTGAGCCAACTCCCTATCAACTGCTTGAAGTCGATGAAGATGCTTCCTTTGATGAAGTGCAAGAGGCCCGCACGCGCCTAGGTGAGCAGTACAGCGGTGACAAGAAACGTTTGGAATTGATCGAAGCAGCTTACGACGCGATCCTCATGGATCGCCTGCGGCAGCGACAGGAAGGTAAAATTAAAGTACCCGAACGCATTCGCTTTCCCGAACGGCTGACTCCGCCACCTCCAAGCTTTACTCCCTCTCCTCCTAGTGGCAGCCCAGCTTGGTTGCAGCGGCTAATCGATACTCCTAGTAAATCGGACATTTTGTGGCCGGCTGGGGTGTATGTGGGGTTAGGCGGACTGAGTATTTATCCGGCAGCTAATGATGGTTTACTACAGTTGACTCTCGCTCTTGGGGTCGGCTCTTGTCTTTATTTTGTTAATCGCAAGGAACAAAAATTTGGTCGGGCTGTGCTGCTGACTGTGGCTGGCTTGGTTATAGGCTTGTTGCTGGGAGGATTTTTGGGTTCTTTGGTCAGTCCGGCATTTATAACAACAGAGAAATTTATCGCTTTGTTTACGTTTTTAATTCTGTGGCTGGTCAGCGGTTTTCTGCGATAGTCAGCAGTCATTAGTCAGCAGTTATTAGTCAGCAGTTATTAGTCAGCCGCCAACCACTAATAACTGTGGAATCAAGACCTCCGACAAATAACCTCAGCTAACAATTAATAACTAATAACTAATGACTAATGACTAATGACTAATTTTTGCGACCTAAAATAATCTCGACTGCTTCGCTCAAATTGTTGGCAATTAAATCCGGTTGGTGCATTTCTAGTTGGGTACGATCGCGAATTCCGCACAAAACACCAATTACCTTGACACCGTGCGTTTTTGCTGCTATAATATCCGCCTCCGTATCGCCAACCATCCAAGTGTCAGAAGTCGGCGGCAGTTCGGCGAGAGCTTTTGCCATCAACAGCGGCTTATCTTTGACATCCCCGGTTTTAACGTAATCGTTGGGGAGGCAATAGCGGCGGTTTTCTGGGAAAAATTGCCCTAAATTGCAGCGGTTGAAGGCTTCATCTAGTTCCCTAACGCGGCGCATGGTCATCACGGCTAAGTCTACTCCAGCGCGCTGCACCTTTTCGAGGGTTTCCAGAGCGCCGGGCGCTGGTCGATCGTAAACCATGTAGGGTAGGGTGTGGACGGTTTGACGGCGTTTCTGAGCAAAATCGTGGGCTTGATCTGCATCTAATCCTGAGAGGATGCCAATTTCTGTTTCGGGAACCCGCGCGCGCTTCATGTCCCAAAACTCGGCTTTGGGGAGTTCGCGCACTGGTTGGTCCGAACGCTTAGTCTCGGCGAGACAATACTGGTAAACTCGGTAGTAGCGATCGGACACGTCCATGATCGGGCCGTCAAAGTCGGTAATAAGTCTCAGCATTTAGCAGAGTGTTTTTCAGCTTTTATACAAATTCTTCGATACTATATCACTTAAAGTAACGCTTTCTTTACAAAATTTGACACAAATACGCAGGGGAGGTAAGGTCTATAGGAATGGTGCTAATTAAAGGAAACATTTGAATTAAACTGTGCTACTTTTTAACTTTAGCGGTTCTCAGCCATATCGCGGAATTTAAAATTAAAATATGCCGCACAAATAGTGCAAACCGCTACGTATTGTTCATAAATCTCAACCTCAATAGAGGATGATTGTGACTGCGCTTTCTCAAAAAAAAGTTGGTAAAATTAATATTTTGCCTCATTTTTAAAATAAGCAAAAAACTGCTTGGAGAATCTAAAGTGTACTGTTTGCATAAATTAGCCAGCGGTACCAGATGGTGACATCTGCCAGTATAAAAATTTATATGAGAAATAGCAGCCAAAAAACAACTAACTTTACCTGCTAATTTTTGAGATTGATGCTCTACAATAACGAGATGCTTCCAATATTAACTGTAGAGAGCAGCCCAAGAAGTATTAATATTCTTCTTTATAAGCTGTTATCCTTACGCAGGATTGAATACCTCACAGTCGATCGAGAACTTAAGATTCAAGAAATATCTTTGAAAGTACAAGAGTTTGCCGACATTCATGAGGAAGTAGGCGAAGGAAAAGACGTGCGCGATAGTTTTCCCGAACTGATTGGAATTGAAGAAATCCTTGAAGGTATTATTGAACAACGAGAGCAAGACTTTCAGTTAAAATCAATTACCAGAGTTCTCAAAGACGGATCTTATTTGTATCTAGATTTGTACATCTTTGGTTATCATGGAGAAGCCAATGCTGACAGATTGATTATTTTATGCGAAGATGTGACCGATAGCATTGCAGCTCAGCAAAAAATAGTTCAGGCTGCCAACGAAAACAGTATTAAAGTCGATTACTTAGCTGCGGCTGGCGATTATATTGACAAAATTATTAATTCCCTAGGCGATGTTTTGTTAGTAACAGCAAAATCGGGAAAAATCAAAAAAGTGAATCAAGCTGCACAGCAATTATTTGGATATACTGAATCGGAATTAATCGGCCAATCCATATCCATGATTACGGCTGAGGAGGAATTGTTACGCAAAGTCAGCCAGCTACCTCCTGCACTTAAAAGCGAATATTGGCCTCAAGTAAAAGTAGCTTGCCAAACGAAAATAGGTTTAAAGCTGATTGTGGCGTTTTCATGCTCTACTTTCGAGACAAGCACAGGAAGCAAGTATGCAGATAGCGAGGTTATACAAAATTTTGTTTATATCGGCAAAGATATTACCAAGCAACAGCGCATAAAAAATTGTCAAGAAGCACAGTATGCTGTTACTCATATTCTGTCAGAATCCACTTCTCTAAATAGCGCAACTCCGAGAATTTTGCAAGCTATTTGCCAAAGTTTTGGCTGGGATATTGGCGAACTTTGGACGCCCGTAGAGGGGGAGAGAGAAACCAGATTTGGTGCGGAAATAAAACGCGAAAAACAGCCGCTTTTGTGCCTGCCACTTTGCTGTCCGATCGAGGAAACTCCTGGTTTGCGGCGGGTGGCTGTTTGGCAGGCGGCGGAGGAAGTTAGCGAGTTTGCCGAAAACCACCAGCAGATTACTTTTGCTCCGGGTGAGGGTTTGCCGGGAGCGGTTTCCAGAAGCGGTTCTGCGCAGTGGATTACTGATATTGTCGGCGATCGCAATTTCGTGCGATCGCGCTTGGCCCAGGAAGCGGGACTGCGATCGGGATTCGGTTTCCCCATTCACGCTAGGAGCCAAGTTGTAGGAGTAATGACTTTTTTTTGCCGGGAAGAACTGCCACCCGATCAAGATTTACTTCAGATCATAGCTGTGGTAAGTTCTCAATTAGGGGAATTTGTCAAGCGCAAATATGCGGAGCAAGAATTGCAAGAAGCTGAAGTTTCAATCCGATTTTTGTACGAACAAGAAAAACGCCAAAGTGAAGAATTAGCTCGGCAAAATTTAGCTTTAGAACAAGCCAAATTAGAATTACAAGCAGCTAACATGGAATTGCAGCGGCTCGCTTCTGTGGACGGATTGACTCAAATTCCCAACCGCCGCTGTTTTGACAAAAAATTAGAGTTAGAATGGCAGTGGATGGAGCGAGAACAAGAGTCGCTGTCTTTAATTTTGTGCGATATCGATTTTTTCAAACTTTACAACGATCATTACGGGCATCAAGGAGGCGACGAATGTTTAAAACAAGTGGCCCAGATTTTAGCTAGCAACGCTCAACGGGCGGGAGATTTAGCCGCCCGCTACGGCGGCGAAGAATTTGCGGTAATTTTGTCGCGAACTGATGTGCAAGGAGCAAAGCGGGTAGCTGAAGCAATTCGCAGCGATTTGAAAGCTGCTGCAATTTTTCATGCTGCTTCCCAGGTAAGTAAGTTTATAACTCTTAGTATGGGTATCGCTACTACTGTACCTGCTGCTGGTTTATCGATTGAGGAGTTAATTGGACAGGCCGATCGAGCTCTGTATCGAGCTAAACTAGAAGGGCGCGATCGTATAGTCTGCCTAGACTTGACAAGAGAATTTCAGGGCCCGAAAGGAGTAATTTCTGATGATTGTGAGAGAAGCTAAAATCGCTGACACACCTGCAATCGCACGGGTGAATCTAGATACTTGGCGGACAGCTTACCGAAAAATTGTACCAGCAGATTACCTCGCGCAACTGTCCTATGAAAAAGCAGAAAGCCGCTGGCAAGAAATCCTGGCCAACGTCAAAAATACTGGTGTATTTGTCTGCGTTGCTGAGAATGATTCGGGACAAGTTGTGGGTTTTGCGGCAGGTGGTGACGAGCGGACGGGCAAATATGTATATAAAGGAGAATTATTTGCCATCTATATTTTGGAGGAATATCAGCGTCAAGGAATTGGACGGCAACTCGTGAGAACAGTTGCAACAAAATTGGCAGAATTAAGTTTGAACTCTATGCTGGTTTGGGTACTAGGAGACAATTCAGCCTATAAATTTTATGAATTGTTAGGAGGTGAAAAAGTAGACGAACAGCAAACAAGTAGAGCCGGAGTTGAACTCAAAGAAATTGCCTACGGGTGGAAAGATATCGCAGTGCTGATTAACAAGTCTGTATGACTTAAAAACTGGAAGTTTTGTCAATCATCGATCAAACTTCCCCTCTTCATTTGTTCGCGTTCAATTGCCTCAAACAAAGCTCGAAAATTCCCCGCCCCAAAACCTCCAGCTTGCACCTGTTTGCCGTTCACTAAACTAACTCGGCGTTCAATAATCTCGAAAAAGAAAGTCGGTTCTGCAAAAATTGGGTGGGTAAAGATTTGCAGCAGCATCGCTGCGGGAGTATCTTCTTGCCAATCGGCTAAAACTTGACAAGCTGCAATTTCTTGCCAATCAGCAGGCAAATAGTTTTGCCGCTCCTGCAATTCGGAGTAGTATGTTGGAGGAACCGGCAGAAAAGGCAAACCGCACGATCGCAAATCGGCAACAACACCCACAATATTATTAGTTTGCAAAGCCATGTGCTGAATTCCCGGCCCCCGATTTGCGCTCAAAAACTCTTGAATTTGAGAATTAGCTGATGCCGGTTCATTAATCGGGAATTGCACCCCACCTTCAGCGTGTACCATAACTTGGCTCCGCAAAGCCGATTTCTCAGTCTGAATATCAAAATTTTGTTGCGGTTGAAAACCTAATATTTTTTGATACCAACTAACAGCACTTGATAAATCCCCAGATTCAACATTTAACACTACGTGGTCAATCCGGGTAAACAACTGCAGCTTATCCGAAGCCGATAGCAGTGAATGGGTGCCAATTCGCTCCACGAGCGTATGGCTTAAATCTCCCCAACCCGCGATTTTTGCTCGCTTAAAATACCCTCCGGCGTTTAGGTCTTCTTGAATCGGTTCCAGGATTTTAGCGCCTTCAGCAGTCGCTCTAGCTACCGCTAATTCAATATTTTTTACCCGAAAACCCACATCGGCAATCCCTGGAGGATGAAACTTCAACCAACTAGCAGCGGGACTAGCGGGTGTCAGGGGCGAAGATAAAACAAAACATACATTGCCACTGCTGACAACTTCAGTGTGAGTGTGGCTGTTGGCATAACCTGCTATTGATTGAAAGCCTAACTGGCTGACAAACCAGTCGCGGGATACTTTAGCGTTGTCAACGTAAAATTGAATGCGATCGAACTCCATAATCAATAATTGAAAATGGAAACTGAAAAATGGAAAATCTGCTGATTTTCAAGGCGAAATTGCCAGGGAGAGACTGAGTAATGGATATTTTTCATAATTTTTATTGTGCGCCCAATTAATAATAACCTAAAGATTGAATATCCTAGCTCCCTCTCAAGGTAGAAATAAGTCAGCACTTAAAAGAAACCCCGTGTCTGCGATAAATTAGGTTTGACCGCTGGGCTTTCACCAATAGGGCTAAGGCAAAAAATGGTTTGATATGCTATTTATAGGGGTAAGGTGCGCGAGGCCATGCACCATACATAATTAACTGCTGTACAAGTTCTCAAACCTAAAAATATCATAATTTTTCTTGCCTTCAGCTTCCGCTGCGTTCTGCCTTTAAATCACTCCTCAATACCTAAAAGAACAAATGACTTTCCGGCTGAATATTAATCTCCATGGGCACAGCTTGCGGGTCAGCCGAAAGAGCAAACATAATCGCATTGGCGGCAGTGTCGGTAGTCAGCATTTTTGACCTGTCTACCTTCAAACTCACATTATCCCAAAACGGAGAATCTACCCCGCCAAAATAGAATAGCGTAAACTTAATGCCGTAACGTCGCAGTTCATCTGCCATGCACTTGCTGAAACCAACTACCCCAAACTTTGAAGCGCAATAAGCCGTTCCCATCGCCATCGAATGCTTGCCCAAAATCCCGATGACATTGCAAATGTGGCCGGATTTGCGCTCTTTCATCACATTCGCCGCTGCTTGAGACGTGTAAAAACTGCCTTTCAAGTTCAAGTCAAGCATTGCATCTAAATCAGCGGGTTCTAACTTGTTCCACTGCTTGAGAATTCCGGCACCAGCGGCGTTTACGAGGGCATCAATTTGTCCGAAATGCCCCGCAGCTTTGTGCATCAGCGTCTCGACTTGGGGCAAATCGGTGATATCTGTGGGTACGCACAGTACCTCTGTTGCCGAAAGTTCGCTAGCTAAAGCGTCTAATTTACTGCTGTATCTGGCCGCGAGCACAAGCCTCGCACCCGCATCAGCGAGTTTGCGGGCCACCGCTGAACCGATGCCGCCAGTTGCACCCACCACAACCACAACTTTGTCCTGCATATCCCTTTACATTTCTTTACGTCTCGATTGTATGATAACTCAAGTTGCTAGTAATGGGGAGGTTGATATATTTTAATTTTTAATTAATGGAGGGAAACTTGCCAGCCTTTTTCGGCTTTTTTTAGCTGGAGAGAAGCGCAGGATTGCAAAAACTTAGTAAATTTTCTACCCAGATTAAAATCTTTAATTATTTGGGTAATTTGTTTGCCGTATTGTCGGTGAAATTCGCTACCTACATTGGAGAGAAATACAGAATTGTCAGGAGAGTTGTCTGTTAAGTCACCAACTATTTTGACAAGAGCTCTTTCCAAGTCTTCCAGAGAATTAATATCTGTCAAAGTCGCAGGTGCTGTCTGGTGGTTATTGAGAATTTCTTGGCTAAGTATTGGCGGTGGGGGAGATAATCTTACTTCAAAAAGAGTGACATAAGTTTGAGAAGTTTCTGATGGTTTGTGGAGGACAAAATCGGTGGGATATTTGAGAAAGATATCCCTGGTTTTAGTACCTAGCGAATGATTGGCAACAACTTGATTGAGGACTAAGCCGTAATTTTCCCTAAATAAAGCTGAAACAGTAGAAACTTTTATCCACTGAGTTGAGGTGCGTTTTTGCTCTTTTTTGATTAATTCTTTTAGTTGAATAACTAATTGTTCCAAAGGTGTAATTTCCGGTATGGTTACAAGCGAATGGGTTTCCATTTGTCCGGTTTTGCTGTTTAAAACTATGATTTTATCTATTTGTTTGCGGACTTGAAATACGGTTAGTCCGTGGGCTTGCAGTGTATTGCTGAGGTGAGTGAGGGCGCGATCGGACGAACAGACAAAAATCTCTTTGGCTGTGGGATAATGTACAAAAATCGAGGCGCCGACTGTAGCCATTTTTAAGTCGGCGCTGTCTTTGCCGGGGGGGACGTGAATTAGTTGATAGCCGCGCTGGTGAAATTCGGCATCTTTTTTGCCCATGCTGCGCCAGTTGGCAAAGGCAACTTTGATTTGGATTGGATAGTGGCAAATTCCCTCTAGGAATTTTTCGGTTTCGACGGTGAGTTGCAAGTTTTCGACATCTAGCAGCAAGATAGCAATGCCGATTGGAAGCGAATTTGTTTGATGGGTGGTGGGAGTGGGAGGCTTTGACGAAACTGAGTTTTGTGATTTAGGTGGTGCTGTTTGAGATTGGGCTAGCTGCTGAATTTTGGCACATAATTTGCTGAATTGAGGTGAATTAACGAATTCTGGAACCAGCAGAATTTGTAGGTATTTGTTCGCCGTCAGCAGCAGGGAATCTGTATCGCTGGCTACTGTGAAACTTTTTGTCAATTTTCCAATCAAAACTGACTGAAAATCAGGTTTGGCCCAGGGGGTTTTCCTGTATTTTTCAGTTATCCATTCGGGATGCTGTTGCTGAATGGTAATTAGGGTTTGAGCTATATAGCGACTGATGGCGCTGAATGCGAGAGATTCTTGAGTCGCCAGCAAGGGGGTTCGATCGGGCATGGCCCTCTACAATGCGGGATGCTGTTTCAATTTATCACAATTCTAGTTTGTCGCCGGGAGTCGGACGATCGCCCGCCAAATTAAACCGGCGGCAATTAATGCCAATCCTGTCAGCCAAATTTCCCTCTCCACCCAGAAAGCCAGAAACAGACAATTTCCCAAACCCGCCCAAGCCAACCACTGCGGATAAAGCCTTTCGGCGGGGGAAAGTTGCAGCGCGGCGAGGTTGGTGATAGCGTAATATATCAAAACGCTAAAAGCGCTAAATGACCAAGTGGTTTTGACATCGCCGACGAGGATTAAAAGTGCGATCGTAACTTCCACAACCACCACAGCCACGTAGGGAGTTGTCCCCGAAGGATTCACCCGCGCCAAGACTCTCGGCATATCCAAGCGCCGCCCCATCGCCAGCCAGATGCGCGAGAGCCCTAAAATTAAGTTCAGCAAGACTCCCAACATAGCGGTAATGGCGCCGACGGCTAGCAGTTGAGAAACTCCTGGAATTGGGAAACTCCGGGCGATGACTTCCAGGGGTGCAGTCGTACCGCCTATTTGTAAAGACAATTTATCGGCTCCCCCCACACCTGCGACAACTACTGCTACCCCCACGTAAAGCAGCATTGTCAGCACCAAAGTGAAAATTATGGCTTTGGGAATGGTTTCCCTCGGTTCCCGCACTTCCTCGCTCATTGTGGTGATGCGGGCGTAACCGCTATAAGCGACAAACATCAGGGCGGTAGCCTGGAAGATGGAGCCGATCGAGCTATCATTCTGTAGGGCGAGCATTTCCCACCTTACCTCTGGCAAACCGACAGCAACAAACACCGCTAAGGATAGAAGTGTAACGGAGACTATGGCAGTATTGGCAATATTCGATCGCCTAATTCCCGTCAATACAATTAAAGTGAGGGTGGCGAGGGATCCTAAAGCTGTTAGGATCAGGTAAGTGCGATCGGCTACACCAACTACATTTAAAAAATACCCCGCAAAACCTAAAGCAGCAGTAGCCGCAGAAGCCGTTTTCGCCAACAGAAACATCCAGCCGGCAGTGAAACCCAGCCAAGGATTTAGATATTTGTAGCCATATTCATAAGTACCGCCGCTAACAGGATGATTTGCCGCTAATTGAGCGCTGCTAAGGCCATTGCAAACAGCCACTAAAGCCGCCATACCTACAGCCAAAATCACTCCCGGCCCAGCAACTTCCGCAGCAATGCCGATACTCACAAATACTCCGGTACCGAGGATTGATCCCAGGCCCATGAGAGTTGCGCCGAAAACACCTAACTCTCGCTTAAGAAGCGGTGAAGACATAAATATAGCGGTTTTCTGTTCAGTGCCATACTGATATTAGGTTACATCTAGTAATATTTGCAATAATTCCGGCAGGGGCTTATACCCGGCTCAATGGTCAAGTGCCCAGCTAGGAGGACGGCAATACTTATTGAGAATGTTGCCCAATCTGAGTTAACAGTAAGTCAAATACTATTACTATTTCAGAGTTTTCCTAAGAGAACTTTAACTGCGAGACAGGAAATTAAGCCCCTGTCGGAATATAGCGACTGAGAGAAAGCAAAGAACCCTAGTATTAACCGAAACGGCCTTGAATGTAATCTCTCGTACTCGAATTGCCCGCAGAAGTAAAAATCTTACTTGTCGGCCCAAATTCCACCAGCCGGCCGATGCGACTTTCATCAGTATTAAAAAATGCAGTGTAATCAGAAACGCGAGCTGCCTGCTGCATATTGTGCGTCACAATCACAACAGTTAACTGCTGGCGTAGAGTCTGAAATAACTCCTCAATCTTCATCGTTGAAATCGGATCTAGAGCCGAACAAGGTTCATCCATTAGCAAAATTTTTGGCTTCACAGCCAAAGCGCGAGCAATACAAAGCCGCTGCTGTTGTCCCCCCGAAATTCCCTGAGCCGATTTCTTCAAATCGTCTTTGACTTCATTCCAAAGGGCCGCACTTTTGAGTGCAGATTCCACAATTTCATCTAATTCTGCTTTGCTTTTGCGACCAAAAATTCTCACCCCGTAAGCAATATTATCGTAGATGCTCAGCGGAAAAGGATTTGGTCTTTGAAACACCATCCCAATTTGGCGGCGCAAACTATTAATGTTTACTTTCGGGCTGTAAATATCCTGTCCAAAAAACTCTACTCTTCCTTTAATTTGAACCTTTCCCTCCAATTCACCAATCCGGTTGAGAGCTTTGAGAAAAGTGGATTTCCCGCAACCTGAAGGGCCAATAATCGCCGTAATTTGCGGGTGAGGGATATTCATCGATAAATTTTCTAAGACTTTGTGAGTTCCGTAATAAAAACTCAAGTCCTGAACCCGCAGTGCTGGCATTGCATTGGGGTCTATTTCCGGGGTGGCATCGTCTAGGAATTGAGCTGTATAGTTTTCGGATTTCAAGTTAGCTTTAGGTTTCATTATTGGCCTGGTTAGATTGTTAATATTTGACTGAGAGATGCACTTTAGTTATTGATTTATCGGTTTTGCAAGCGTTCCCGAGTTACTGTACGGGATGCGACGCTAGCAATCAAAACCATGCCCAAAAGGACAGAGGCAGCAGTCCACGCCAATTCGTTCTGCTCCTTGTAAGGAGAGCTGGCGTAGCTATATATTAATACCGACATAGAAGGAGTCGGAGTCAGCAGTGTTTCGGGAATTTCTTTGAGTTTTGAAATGGTTTCTGCACCTATAGGGGACTGCATTATCTCGCCCAATTTATCAACTAAAGGAGGCCAAAATTGACTCGACAAAGCCGTTACAATCAGCGGTGCGGTTTCGCCGGCGGCCCGGGATGCAGCGAGTAAAACACCTGTGGTAATGGTTGGAAGTGCTGAGGGAATAATCACCCGAAATATCGTTTGAAAGCGTCCGCCTCCCAAACCAGCAGAAGCGAGGCGGTAAGAAGTAGGCACTAATTTTAATGCTTGTTCTGTTGTCAGAGCAACAACTGGAAGCATGATGATGCCGAGGGCAAAACCGCCTGCTAATGCTGAAAATGCTTTGGTGGTAACGACAATTAGGGCGTAGGAAAAGACGCCAACTACGATCGAGGGAACGCTGCTGAGAATGACCGTGATAAAGCGAATGCTATTAGCCAGCGCTTTGTTGTCTCTACCAAACTCAGACAAAAATATTCCCGTCATTACGCCTATGGGAACGCTGACTAAAGTAGCAATTCCTACCATTAAAATTGTGCCAATAATCGCATTGGCAAAGCCGTTGGGCTGGTCTTCAACTCCGACGGGTGCTGGTAGGGACACTAGCACTTCCCAGCTCAAATGTGTGAGTCCTTCCCCCAGGATTTTGTATAAAATAGCAAACAAAGGGAGCAGGGCCAGAGCTGTCAGAGCGAAAGCGATAACTGTCATTCCCAGGCTGAAAATAGTTCGGCTTAGCGACAGGGGGTTGTTGATTTCTGAATCCAGGATACTGTCTAATTTTTGGGCTTGAGTCATGGGATTTTAGATTTGAAATTTTAGATTGAACCAGCGGATAAATCCGGCGGCGCCGCTTGTGACAAAATTGGTTTCGATGATGTTAAGTTTTAGCTCCCTTGGTCCCAATTAGCTGAACTAACAATACTGCGATCGCATTTACCAGCAGAGTGATGACAAATAGAATTAGGGCTAAATACATCAAAGCGCCGGTGTGCAGCGGTTCGAGAGCTTCCCGAAATTGACTTGCCAAAACAGCAGGAATTGAGTAGCTGGGGGATAGCAGGGATTTGTTAATTTGAATCGAGTTGCCAATCACCATTGTGACGGCCATTGTTTCGCCTAAAGCGCGTCCCAAGGCCAAGATTGTAGCGCCTATAATTCCTGAACTAGCTGCTGGTAGTAACAGCTTAAATATTGTTTCCCAGCGGGTCGCACCGAGGGACATCGAAGCACTTCGCAAATCGACTGGAACTGACATCAATACATCGCGGCTGATGGCGGCTACGGTGGGCAGAATCATAATCGATAAAAGGATTCCAGCGGGCAGCATTCCGGGGCCTAAAGGTTCGCTGCTGAACAGGAGAAACCAACTGAAATTATCGAACAATGACTGCTGCAAAGGCAACAAAAAAGGAATCAAAACAAAGATTCCCCAAAGGCCCACTATTACGCTGGGAATAGCCGATATTAATTCAACCATGAATCCCAAGGGCGATCGCACCCAAGCGGGTAAGAAGTTCTCGCTCGTAACTATAGCTACTGACAGCCCTAAAGGAAGTGCGATGATTATGCCGATCGCAGAACTAATTACAGTACCGTAAATAAACGGCAAAGCCCCAAACTGCAACTCGCCGATATCCCACTTAGGATTCCACAAGAAGGAGAGTCCAAAATGGCTAATAGCTGGCCAAGCATCTTTAAAAATTATCGCACTCATCCAAAACAGCGTACCCGCTGTCGCTAGGGCAAAACCCCATACAAATATTGTAAATCCTGACTCCATCCATAAACCTTCACCAGTAGTATCTGTTAAATCTACTTCTGCGTTTATTTCTGCCGGTTGCCGAGTCTGTTTTTTCAGTTTTTTTGAAAGATTGGTCATACCGGAATTATTATTGCGTAAAAAGTGAAATTTTTGCTGAAGAAACAAGTAATTCTAATGGGTGCGCACCTGGTTGGTAGGGTGCGCACAGCGCACCTTACACAGTAAATCTAGCGCACATTAACCTGATAATTTATGAGTTTTGAGTCCTACATTTAACTCATCAACTCATAACCCCGTGCGATCGCCCAAATTAACCTCTGGCAACCACACTCTGATTAACAGTTTGAACCACCTTTTGAGCTGTAGCTGAAGGAATTGTAGTATACTCTAGCTGTTTGTTGATACCTTGACCTGTAGTCATCACCCAATTAACCATCTTTTTAATAGCATCTGCTTTCGCTGCAGGATACTGTTTGTAGATTAACAGCCAAGTCAAACCAACAATCGGATAACCGTCGTTAGGATTTCCTTCTACTAAGCGGAAGTCTGCGGGGAATGTTTCCCCTGCTAAAGCTTTCTCTGCTTCAGCCAAACTAGGATCTACAAACCTACCAGCTTTATTTTGAAGAAATGCTGTTTGGAGATTGTTTTGCCGAGCATAAGTATCTTGAACGTAGCCGATCGCACCCGCTGTATTCTTCACCAAAGCAGCTACGCCGGGGTTTCCTTGACCGCTGACAGGGCTTCCTGGCCAACTCGGCTGAGCGGCTGCTTTGACGCTGCTGCCGATCGCCTGTAAGTGGTTAGCAAAAATAAAGGTAGTACCGCTGCTGTCTGCCCGCACAGCTACTCGAATTGGAGTATTGGGCAAATTTTTAGCTTGTCCAGAAATTCCGGCTATTTTAGCATCATTCCAGCGGGTAATTTTGCCTTCAAAGATGCCTTTCATTGCATCGTTATTTAGCCTCAGATTCGTCACTCCGGGCAAATTGTAAACAACTGCAACAGCGCCGCCAGCAGTCGGAACCGCCATGACGCCGCGCTTTACTTCGGCTATTTGCGCCGCCGTCATCAGCGCGTCGCTGCCTGCGAAATCAACAGTGCCTGAAATTAATGCTTTGATGCCAGCACCGCTGCCGGTTCCTTCGTAATTTACAGTAATTTGATTTGCACTTCTCATCTGAGAGAAGTAGCGATCGTAAAGAGGTTTGGGGAAAGTGGCTCCCGAACCGTTTAGTGTGACAGCAGCTACAGCAGAACTAATCAAAGTCAGCGAGAATGCTGCTACTGCTAGTGCCACTATAAAACCACGTCGCCAACGTGCAGTGAAAAAATTCATACTCCTCCTCTCCCTTAATAGCAGGCTTTGCAAATCTACGACCTAGGATAGACTGAAACCCGCCAATAAAGGGATAGCTTAGAATAAGCTTGTTTTACATTTTGGTTAATAGTAGATTAAATAATAATAGAATAAGCTTTGTTTAAATTATGGTTAAGAGTATTGCCAATAAAAATTAGCTAATGTCAATTTTTGATGAATCAGAGAAATACCAAATCATAGAGTAAGGATAACAAGAGAAATTTATTTAGCGATCGGGCGATCCCCCCCACCCCGCACTCCATCCCCCGATCGCCGCATAATAGTAGGGACACTTAACATTTCTTTAACAACAATGGCAAGAGACTTGCGGGGATTCCTAAAACTGCTCGAAGAACGGGGACAACTGCGCCGGATTAGCGCTTTAGTCGATTCCGACCTAGAAATTGCCGAAATTTCCAACCAAATGCTGCAAAAAGGCGGCCCTGGATTGCTGTTTGAAAACGTCAAAGGCGCAGATTTCCCCGTCGCCATTAACCTGTTGGGTACGGAACAGCGCGTTTGCTGGGCGATGAACATGGAAAAGCCGATCGAACTAGAAGAGCTCGGCAAAAAACTGGGAATGCTGCAACAGCCGAAACCCCCGAAAAAGATTTCCCAAGCCATAGAATTCGGCAAAGTGCTGTTTGACGTAGTGAAAGCCAAACCCGGCCGCGACTTTTTCCCAGCTTGCCAGCAAGTGGTAATTGAGGGAGAAGGGCTGGATTTGAACAAAATCCCGATGATTCGCCCCTATCCGGGAGATGCGGGCAAAATTATCACCTTGGGTTTGGTCATTACCAAAGATTGCGAAACCGGTACGCCGAATGTGGGCGTTTATAGGTTGCAGTTGCAGTCAAAAAATACTATGACTGTACACTGGTTATCGGTGCGGGGCGGGGCGCGACACTTGCGGAAAGCGGCGCAGGCTGGTAAAAAATTGGAAATTGCGATCGCCCTTGGAGTCGATCCCCTGATTATTCTCGCCGCAGCAACCCCAATTCCTGTAGATTTATCGGAATGGTTATTTGCCGGACTTTACGGCGGTTCCGGCGTGCAATTGGCGAAGTGCAAAACCGTAGATTTGGAAGTACCGGCGGACTCGGAAATCGTGTTAGAAGGAACGATTACCCCCGGTGAAGTTCTGCCCGACGGGCCCTTCGGGGATCACATGGGTTATTACGGCGGCGTTGAAGATTCGCCGCTGATTCGCTTCGGGTGCATGACGCACCGCAAAGACCCGATTTATCTGACCACATTTAGCGGGCGGCCGCCGAAAGAAGAAGCCATGATGGCGATCGCGCTTAACCGTATTTATACCCCTATTTTGCGGCAGCAAGTATCGGAAATTGTCGATTTCTTTTTACCGATGGAAGCGCTGAGTTATAAAGCCGCAATTATCTCGATTGATAAAGCATATCCCGGTCAAGCGCGCAGGGCTGCTTTAGCATTTTGGAGCGCGTTGCCGCAGTTTACTTACACTAAGTTTGTGATTGTTGTCGATAAAAGTATCAACATTCGCGACCCGCGTCAAGTAGTTTGGGCAATTAGTTCTAAAGTTGACCCGGTTCGAGACGTATTTATTTTGCCGAATACGCCTTTTGATACGTTAGATTTTGCCAGTGAAAAGATTGGTTTGGGAGGCAGAATGGGGATTGATGCTACTACGAAGATGCCGCCGGAAACCGATCACGAATGGGGGCAAGTTTTGGAGTCAGATCCGGATGTGGTGGCGATGGTAGAAAGGCGTTGGGCTGAGTATGGTTTGGCTGATTTGAATTTGGGAGAAGTCGATCCGAATTTGTTTGGTTATGAGATGAGGTAGGGAAGGAATCGTAAAGATGCAGAGGAGAAGGGGAGAGAGAACTTCTCCCTTTTTTTTTCTGGAGTTTGATAAACTGGATTTACGCATTTTAAGGTAATTCTCTCATTCTGAGCGAAGCGAAGAATCTGGGTCGATGCTTCGTTGACAGCACTAAAGCCAAAAATTAAAGAGGAGGAGGCATGAGTAAATTAATATGCACGTGATCACCCGCAAACGGCTGAATGAGTTTGCTAAACTTCATCCAGATACAACAAATGCCTTGGTTCAGTGGTACAAACTCGTCAAACAAAATGAATTTGCGACCTTCGTTGAACTCCGTGAACTATTTCCATCTGCAGATCGAGTCGGGAAATTGACAGTATTCAATATAGGAGGGAATAAAGTTCGACTCATTGCTGCTATTCATTACAATCGGAAGAGAGTCTACATTCGGGCGGTATTAACTCACTCAGAATACGATGAAGAGAGGTGGAAAGAATGATGCAAAGTCTTAATCTGGATCAAACAATTGCTGCTTGGTCATCCATTGCTAAAACTGTTTTTGTCCCTCACACCGAACAGGAATACGAGCGTTTAATCGAACTATTAGATAGCCTTATAGATCAAGTGGGCGAGGATGAAAGTCATCCCCTGGCTTCGATGATGGACGTTATTGGTGTTTTAATCGAAAACTATGAAGCTGAACATATTCCTGAATTAGAAGAGGTTGGATAATTAACTATTCCGCTTTGACCCACAAAGCCATGAAGTTTATATTTTCGCAGGCGACGAATTGCAAATCATTGTCTTCCTGTCTGAAAACTGGAGTTTTGTAGATGAAGCCATGCGCCAAAAATTTGAGTGAGAAATTGGAAACAATCGCTCTAGAAGCAACAGTTACTCTGTCTCCCGAAGTTGCTGAAGCAGTGCTTGCGTTGCTGGATGCTGGGAAAGTTGCGAGTCTTGACCCGTTGATATCGCCTGCTGGAGACAATCAATGAAATTGCTCCAAACTTTTTGGGTGTTGGGATGATTCTCTCCCAATCGGTTAACCAAGATTTTTAATGCTCTCAGGTAAAGCGGTTCCGCTTCCGGGTAGCAACCCATTGCATAATACAGCCCTGCCAGATTGCTCAAACTACCTGCCGTATCGGGATGGTCGGTTCCTAGCTGCTGCTCTCTGATCGAGAGCGATCGCACTAACAATGGTTCTGCTTCCGGGTAGCGTCCCATTGCACCGTACAGCCCTGCCAGATTGTTCAAACTACTTGCCGTATGGGGATGGTCGGCTCCGAGCTGTTGCTCCCATATCGAGAGCGATCGCACTAACAATGGTTCTGCCTCCGGGTAGCGTCCCATTTCACCGTACAGTAATGCCAGATTGTTCAAACTATTTGCCGTATCAGGATGGTCGGCTCCGAGCTGTTGCTCGCGGATCGAGAGCGATCGCACAAACAAGGGTTCCGCCTCCAGGTAGCGTTCCATTGCACGGTATAGCTCTGCCAGATTGTTCAAAATCAATGCTGTATTGGGATGGTCGGCTCCGAGCTGTTGTTCGTAAATAGAGAGCGATCGCACATAAAAGGGTTCTGCCTCCGGGTAGCGTCCCATTGCATAGTATAGATTTGCCAGATTGTTCAAACTCGTTGCCGTATTGGGATGATCGGCTCCGAGTTGTTGCTCACGGATCGAGAGCGCTCGCACGAGCAAGGGCTCCGCCTCCGGGTAGCGACCCATTGCACGGTATAGCTCTGCCAGATTGTTCAAACCCAATGCCGTATGGGGATGATCGGCTCCGAGCTGCTGCTCCGAGATCGAGAGCGATCGCACTAACAATGGTTCTGCCTCCGGATAGCGTCCCATTTCACCGTACAGTAATGCCAGATTGTTCAAACTACTTGCCGTATCGGGATGATCTGCTCCGAGCTGTTGCTCACGGATAGAAAGTGATCGTACATACAGGGGTTCTGCTTCCGGGTAGCGTCCCATTGCACGGTACAGCTCTGCCAGATTGTTCAAACTCGTTGCTGTATTGGGATGGTAGGCTCCGCAGCGTTCCTCCGCCATCTGCAGGCAAGCTTGATACCATTTCTCCGCCTCTGCCCACAAACTCTGCCCCTGGGCAACCCGCGCTAAGACCGTGAAAGACCCCATAGCATCAGTGCTATCTTCCAGCAAATGCGACCATTGCTCCGCCCCCACCTCCAAATGGGGCAGCGCCTCCTTCACCGATTGCTGCACCTCCAGCGTCACAGTCTGCGGAATCGTCTTTGCCACCACTGTCAACGCCATAGCAAAACTTCTCCGCAAATCCTCAGCATCGGCGCGTTCCTGCAATTTGGCTGCAAAAAACTCCCGAATCAAAGCATGAAGTTGATACTGCTTTTGCTCCACGCGCCCCAGCAAACTCAACTCCACTAAACGCCGCCGGCTCTGGCTCAAAACCCGATCGTCCAGTAGCAAACACCACTGCTGGGGTGCTTGCACCTTTCCCCACACCACCAACAATTTCTTCAGCCAGTTTTGCTTTGGGGCTTCTACTCTACAAACTACGACCACTGACTCGACCAACTGCCAAGGCATGGGAGCCAAAGCAAAGACACTCAGCAATACCGCCAACTGCTGTTCGGCAGCATTTAACTGCACCCAACTTAACTCAAAAGCCGCCGCTACAGGAGTCAGCACCTCATCCTGCAACAGCTTTTGCTGCAACTGTGCCAATAACTCTGCTACGGATACATCTGGCTCTACCTTCAGAAAGGTTGCCACCAGTTCAATCCCCAACGGCAAATACTCCAACCAAGCACACAATTTCTCAGCAACAATCTGTTCCTGAACAATGCGAGTCTCTGCCTGACTAACTTCATACAGTAACTTGAAAGCATCCAAGGGTCTGAGCTTCTTTAAATCCAATCGCTGCAAGGTTTTTTCTTCCAGTCGCTGTCGCGCAGTCAGCAACACCTTAAAGCGGGGATTTCTCGGCAGCAACCGCTGCACCGCGCGGTAATCGTTGACATCATCCAATACCAGCAGAGCATTGCCAGAGGTTTGTTTTGCCCACTCTTCGTAGCAAAACTGCAACCGTTCCTCCAGATTGTCGAGAGTATCCGGTGGCACAATTCCCATTCGCAGCGCTTTCTGCAACACCTGCGGCGCTAAATCGATTTCCCGCACAAACAGCCACCAAATCCCCGCTGGATAGGTGTTGTGTTCGCGGTGAAATGTTGCATACTGCCATGCCAATTCTGTCTTGCCGATGCCGCCCATTCCCGACGCAGCGGCAAGGGCAACGCGGCTTCCATCCTGCAACAATCCGTGCAATTGCTGCATCTCTTCATCCCGCCCGACAAAGTTTTTTGAACCGAGTTCGGAGGGAATATCGTATAGTTGGTAAAAACTTGTGAAACCTGGATTGGGTGTTTTTCGCTCCAGGTCTAGGACTTTTTTGCTAATACCTTAGCCCATTTCCGAAACGTTGGGAAATGCCGTTGGAAAAAATCCTCTGCATTGAACTCTTTTTCAAGGGAAAGTCCAACAAACGGTGGCCAGGCTGAGAACGTGGTTATAATTTTCGTGGCCGCTGTCGGTGCTGGTTGGTTCAGCTTGTCCCGAATCTGCTGCAACATCTGAACCATTTCATCAGGATACTCCTGCTGCACTTCAATCTGCCCAACTTCGTTGACAATCTCGGCAACAATAATCTCAGCTTCCTGTTCGGAAATTTCCCCTATTGTGGTTTGCTGAGCGAGAACCTGCCAATACTCCTTCTCGTACTCCCGGATTTTCGGCTTAATTTCTTCTTGCAACCACTGCTCTGTTTGGATGTTTTCTATTCCTGTTGTCATGATAGCTTTGTTCTCCAAAGCATCTTGCTGATCTCGCAGCAATTTCAGTTTTTTTTCAATTTGAGACAGACGATCGATCGGCATTGATTTAACTCCGGCAGACTGAACAACTCCTGACTCTAGTCTACAACCGGAAAATTCCAATATACGCATTAATGCGATCGCGATTTACGCACTCCGACAAAGAAACCGGGTTTTTACCGAATTTGCGGGCTGTAACGAAGTTTTATCGTAAAAACCCGGTTTCTGACCACCCGTTTGGAGTTTGATAAACTTAAAGTAATGAATCAAGATACACCATGACATCCCAACTTCAACAAGCCATCAATCTGGCTCAGTCACTTTCATTCGCAGAGCAGCTTGAACTCCTAAAAACACTATCCACGATCGTTCAACAAACTCATTGTCTAGAAAACCCAATCACGCCCGAAGCAGACACAGACTTCTCAGGAGAAAGCTTTCGCACATCCTGGCGACAAGCTGTAACCGGACAAACTCTACCCCTTTCTGAACTTTGGGAGGGCATCGACGTTGACTGACACGCCTTTGGTCGAAATTCGCTTGACCCCTGAGTTTCAGCGCAAACTGAGAACCCTAGCAAAGAAATATCGCCAAATCCAAGCCGATCTTCATCCTATCTTTGAACAGTTGCAATTTGGAGCCTTTCTTGGAGATCAAATCTCTGGTATTGGCTCTACGGTTATGAAAGTGCGACTAAAGAATAGCAATATTCAAAAAGGTAAAAGTGGCGGTTATCGCCTGATTTACTGGATTTCATCGCCGGAGTTGATTGTTTTATTAGACATTTACTCAAAGTCTGACCAGCAAGATATTGAATTAGGGGAGATTCGCCAAATTATTAAAGAATTCAGCACGCAATCTGAAGAAACAGATGTTTAAAGTGATTCAGGACACGGCGCCGTGCCGTTTCCCTACCATTAATCGGGCGATGGTTACATTTCTAATCGAAGGCTCATGATTATTTTGGGGAAAAGAAACGGCATTGCCGTGTCCTCTTTTGCTAGCAACCTAATTAAACCCATTTCCCGCTGACAAATCAGTTTATTGTTCCAAAACCTCAACCAAATCTTCGATCATCAAATCGAAGACAGCAGCAAGTTTCTGCAAAGCCGTGTAGTCCACTGTTGCCAGTTTAGGAGCTTGGGCGTATTTTTTAACCGTGCTGTAAGGAATTCCCGTTCTGTCCGAGACTTCTTTGAGCGTCCAACCCTTCTCCTCAGCGAGTTCTCGAACTCGCAATCGAATTAATCCCATTTATGCTTGACAGCAGCTATGCTCATATCTTTTAATAAAGATAGTTAACAGCGATCGCCCTCCGACCTGAGAAATCTAGAGCGATCGCCTTTCATTCACCACCCACAAAAGTGGGAAGGATTTTCCTATGATACCAAAACAACCGACATATCGCGATCGACTTCAACCTTGGCATCTAATTCGCCACCTCCCCAACTGTCAGCGGTTAACAGTCGCCCGTTTCGCCCGCCGCCCCGATGCCGAGTCTTACTTGAACGCGCTGCGCCGCTTAATGCCCGCAGTCCCGCATACAATTGTTTTCGTAAATGCGGTGTCTGCGTTAAATGAAAATAGCGTTCCAATTGAAACACAATTGTCTATCGAAGTTTAACCGTTAACAAGTGCGATCGCCCTTCCACAAATAGGAATTATTCTATTTGACAGGAAATGCGATCGACCCTAATTTTCGCAAAACAACATTGCTAAACTGTAAATAGACTTAAGTCAAGGAGTCACATCAATGCCATCTCCCTTTCCCGGTATGGACCCGTATTTAGAGCATCCCGAACTCTGGCCTGCCCTACATCACTTGTTAATTAGTGAAATTTTTAGATTTTTGTCTCCCCAACTGCGTCCTAAGTATTTAGTCTCGTTGGAAGTGAGAATCTATGAAACCTCTGACGACAATTTATCAATTGGCATTCCTGATGTAAACGTAATTCAGCCAAAAACTACAACCGAATTAATCACATCAAACGTAGCCGTTGCAGCGCTACCAACACAACCGTTAACAGTAAATATTCCCATGCCCTACCAGGTTCGGGAAGGCTATTTAGAAATTAGAGAAAGAGGAAACCAAGAATTAATCACCCTGATTGAAATCCTCTCGCCTAGCAATAAGCGCACAGGAAAAGGACGACAAATGTACGAAGAAAAGCGAGAAGAAATTTTATCCAGTCGCACTCATTTAATTGAAATAGATTTATTGCGGCGCGGTCAAAAAATGCCAGTTATTGGCAATGACATTGAAAGCCACTATAGCGTTTTGGTGTGTCGGGGAAATCGCCGTCCCAGAGCAGATTTGTATGCTTTTAACGTGCAGAACCCGATGCCTGCCTTTCCTTTGCCACTGCGATCGGGCGATACCGAACCTATAATCAATATGCAGGAATTATTCACTCAAATTTACGACATAGCAAGTTACGACCTGAAGATAGATTATCGCAACTGGGAAGTCATACCACCGCTGTCAGAAGCCGATACGATTTGGGCAGATGCTTGGTTGCGCGATCGAGGATTGCGAGATTAATTTGGCGTGCAGCCAAAATCTGGTTAAATACCCTATTTATTTCTTAGTCGGCGTCGGCAGAGTTCGTTTGACTTGCAAAGCGATTTCCCTCGCAGAATGACTTAATTCAAGCATTGCTTGAGGGCTAAACATCTTGACTTTGCATCAACCGCTGCTTCAAACGCGCCGGATCTCCCCGATCGACAACTTCGCCCTTTTCCAACAAAAAAGCCCCATCACAATAATTCAACTCATCCAAACGGTGAGTCACCCACAAAGCCGTAATCCCGCGATTTTTCACCAACCGCTGCACCGCCGCCACCAAATCCAACTGCGAATCAGGATCTAACAAAGCCGTCGGTTCGTCCAACAGCAGAATTTCGCAGTGACGGGCGATCGCCCCAGCAAGAGCAATTCGCTGCTTCTGGCCCCCACTCAAAGCATAAATCGGCCGCCGCTGCAAATCCAGCAAATTCACAGCCTCCAAAGCCTCCGCCACCCTCGCCCGCACCTGAAGGTTAGAAAGCTTTTCCTCCACCAAACCAAAAGCCACATCCGCACCCACCGTCGGCATCACCAATTGGTGATCCGGATTTTGGAACACAAAACCCACCCGCCCACTCAGGTCAATTTCCCCCGACTGGGGGTGCAGCAGCCCAGCCATCAGCCTCAACAGCGTAGACTTGCCGCTGCCGTTAGTGCCCAAAAGCATCCAAAACTCGCCCTTCGGTACATCCAGAGAGCAACCTTGCAACACTCGATCGCCCGACGGCCAGCAAAAACCCAAATCCCGCACAGCAACGGCTGACTGGCTCATATCGGCACCAACACCCCCAGCCCTCATTCTGCTGTCATCGAGACAAAACCAGGGGATCTGCCTGTAGATGACGCCCCCGATTTCTGAGAAACCACCACCCCAGAAATCTCGCTGCTGAGTACAGCCACCTTTTTCTCAGGGTTTTTCTCGCAGGTGAGTTCCAAAATTTGCGGTTGGGAGTTGCGAATCGCCGCCAGTACCTGCTGGTAAACAGTCTCAGCGTCCTCCTCCAACTTCCGCTGCACCGACAGCGAGACGGGCGTATTTTTCACAATGATGTCAATGCTGAACATATAGTCTTAAAAACCTAAGTTTGGAGCTCTATCCTCAGTATATATATAGGACTTACCCACGGAAACCCAGTTTCTTAGAAAAATAAGAGGTTGAGGCCGATATATCTACCAAGCCACCGGGCTTCTGACGCAAAGCGCAGAGACTCCTATATAGTAGAAGTTCCCAAATGCAGGGCAAAGACTTCGGGGACTTCAAGGGCTTCGGGGACTTCGCACAAGTCAAAAGTCAAAAGTCGGAAGTTTTTTAATAAAAACTTGCTCTTGTAAAGAATTACCTCTATAATCGTCAATACGGTAAAGAAAAGTAAACTCTGTTCATAATCCAACTTGTTTTCTGCTAAGCAGAGGCAACGGTGGAAGACTCATGACTAGAGACAGATCCGTTGTAATTATATCCATTTGGAGATTTGCGTAAATGACAATCGCAGTCGGACGCGCCCAGACCGAAAGAGGCATATTTGATGTCCTCGACGACTGGCTCAAACGCGATCGCTTCGTCTTCGTAGGCTGGTCTGGCATCCTGCTATTCCCCTGCGCCTACCTAGCCATCGGTGGCTGGTTAACAGGCACCACCTTCGTCACATCCTGGTACACCCACGGTTTGGCAAGCTCCTACCTCGAAGGAGCCAACTTCCTCACCGTAGCAGTTTCCACCCCAGCCAACAGCCTCGGACACTCCCTGCTGTTCCTGTGGGGCCCAGAAGCACAGTGGGACTTCACCCGCTG